>NZ_JBQFXM010000015.1:0-86329 GCF_056540845.1 Ruegeria sp. AL2 | reverse complement strand
GACGCATTGAATTTGAAAGGCATCACAGCATCCCGCAGTCAAATCAAAGGACCAGCTACGCATCGGAAACGATTTGTGCAACACGCTCGTTCAGCTCTGCCCTGCCGGAAGACCACTTGCGAGAGGGGCTTGCAAAGCTCAACGTTCTGACCGGTGATATTCTAAACCACGCGTGACGGGTAACGGATTGCAGGATTGTTAAAACGTCGCCACTGATTCGCGCCGTTTTGGTTTGTCGGAGACCGGGATGCGGTTGCCATTCGGGCACGAGGGATCGTTCGGAACCCGCGTGGCTTCACGAAAATGTCACGAAAACCGGGCCGATCCTCAGAAAATTGCCAGCGACAGGTCGTTGGGGATATTTCTGCTTATGGTTGCTTGAAATTTCATCAAGGCTTTATCCCAGAGCCAAAAGATGTCACGGTTTGCGGCAGCGAAAGACAACTTTCGCAACTTCTTTACCGACAGAAACCAAGAAAGCTGCGACGCAGTGTTCCTTGCGAATTGGCAAAATCAAAATCGAAATGAACGAAGTCTCAGCGGGCGTCGGTCTAATCCGGCTGCTGCGTGCGACCCAGATCAAGTGGGGCCGCGCAGCGACGAACTTATGGGAGAGAAATCATGAACAGATACATTCGGAACTCAGTGGCGGGGCTTTTGTCGTCGACCATGATCACAGGTGCCGCGTTTGCCGCTGGCACGCATCCTGAAACCGGCGAAGCGCTGGCGGACGATCAGACCTTTACCTACCGCATTCTGGACGAGCACAGCTCGGTCGATCCGCAGGTTGTCGAAGACGTTTCCGGTGCTGAAATTGTACGTGACCTGTTTGAAGGGCTGATGAACCAGGATGAGGATGGCAATCTGGTTCCGGGCGTTGCAACAGGTTACACCGTCGATGACAGCAAGAAGGTTTACACCTTCACACTGCGCGACAATGCGAAATGGTCGAATGGCGACCCGGTAACCGCCGGAGATTTCGTTTTTGCATGGAAACGCGCAGTTGATCCGGCACTGTCCTCTCCTTACGCGTGGTTCATGGAGCTGATGTCGATCGAAAACGCTTCGGCAATCATCGCAGGCGAAAAGCCGATTGATGATCTGGGCGTCAAAGCCATCGATGACACAACCCTGGAAGTCACGTTGAGCGCGCCGCTGCCGTATTTCCCTCAGATGACGACGCATTCGACAACCTTCCCGGCACCTCAGAAGGTGATCGCGGAATTTGGTGACGAATGGACCAAACCGGGAAACATCGTGTCGAATGGCGCGTATGTTCTGACCGAGCACTTGCCGCAGGAACGTTCGGTCCGTGAGCGCAACGAGATGTACTGGGACAATGACAACACCATCATCGACAAGGTTGTGGCACTGGTCATCAATGATGAAAACGTAGCCCTGACCCGCTATCTGGCCGGTGAATTGGACCGGACCGAAGTTCCTGCCGGTCAATTCCCGCGTCTGCAAGAAGAGCATCCGGGCGAGGCCATCAGCTTCCCGCGCCTGTGCAACTATTACTACACGTTTAACGTGTCTGACAGCGGCCCTGAAGAATTCAAGAACCCCAAAGTTCGTCAGGCTCTGTCGCTAGCCGTTGACCGGGACATCATCACCAAGAACATCAAGGCCGGTGGCGAGCCGCCCGCGTATACATTTGTGCCAGAAGCAACCGCAGGCTTTACGGTTCCGGTCGTTGAAATGGCGTCAATGAGCCAGGCCGAGCGCGATGAGCTGGCCAAGGAACTGTTGGCCGAGGCCGGCTTTGGTGCGGATAACCCTTTGACCTTCTCGATGGTCTACAACACTTCGGAAGCCCACAAGAAAGTTGCTGTCGCGCTGAGTCAGATGTGGAAGCAAAAACTGGGCGCCAATGTTGAACTGGCCAACATGGAATGGAAAGTCTTCCTGGAAGAGCGGGGCAACCAGAACTTTGATCTGGCCCGCGGCGCGTGGTGTGGCGACTATAACGAAGCCTCAACCTTCCTTGACCTGTTGCAGTCGGATTCGGGCTACAACGACGGCAAGTATAACAATGCCCGTGTGGACGAGTTGTTGGCCGAAGCCAAAACTTCGGACGATCCGGCACCGCTGTACACCGAGGTCGAGCGTATTATCGCTCAGGAAACCCCCGTTATCCCGATCTATCACTATGCTGGTGTCTACATGATGGACAGCGATGTCGGAAACTGGCCGGTCAAAAACGTAGAGCAAAACTGGTATTCCAAGAACCTCTACAAAATCGCCGAGTAATCATCTTCTGACCATGACCTGCCCCGAAGTTTTCTTCGGGGCAGCGCCATCTATTGGGGGCATTGAATGCTTGCCTATGTCATTCGGCGGGTGCTGACCGCCATACCGACGATCCTGCTGCTGATCGTCGCCTGTTTCTTTTTGATGCACTATGCGCCCGGTGGGCCCTTTACCTCGGAACGGACATTGCCGCCGCAGGTTCTGGCCAATATCGAGGCGCGGTATGGTCTGGACCAGCCGTTGTGGAAGCAACTCTGGGACTATCTGTACAATATCGTTGTGCATTTCGATTTTGGACCGTCCTTCAAGTTCAAGGACCGCGATGTGAACGACATCATCGCGCAGGGCTTTCCGATCTCGCTGACCTATGGGTCGCTGTCCTTTCTGGTCGCTACTGTGGTTGGCATCGGGCTGGGGATTGCCGCCGCGATCCGGCACAACAGCTGGATCGACTACTTTGCGGTTGGGCTGGGGATTGCAGCGCAGGCGCTGCCCAACTTCATCATGGGTCCGATCCTGATCCTGACCTTCACCCTGTGGCTGGGATGGTTGCCCGGCGGTGGGTGGAATGGTGGTCAATGGCCCTATCTGATCATGCCGGTTATCGCCCTTGCGACATCTTACATGGGATCGATTGCACGGATCACCCGGTCTTCAATGCTGGAGGTTCTGAATTCGAACTTTATCAGAACCGCCCGTGCCAAGGGCCTGCCGACAAGAACCGTGATCTGGCGCCATGCGATGAAGCCGACCTTGCTGCCGGTCGTATCTTATCTGGGGCCGGTGTTTGTTTATGTGCTGACCGGATCCGTCTTTGTTGACATCTACTTCTCGACCGGTGGTCTGGGGCAGGCTTATGTCGGCTCGGCCTTGTCACGCGACTATGCTGTGCTGCTTGGGGTTACGATCCTCTATGGCGTTCTGACCGTTCTGGTAAACCTGCTGACCGATCTGGCCTATGCCTGGTTCGATCCGAAGATCCGCTACTGAGGGGCTGGATATGCTAGGAAAATCACAAAAAGCCGCGCATCTGGCCGAAGAAATCACCGATTATACAGCCGTTCAGGGGCGTTCGCTCTGGCAGGACGCGCGCATGCGCTTTGTAAGAAACAAAGCGGCAATGGCCAGTGTGTTCATTTTGCTGCTTATCGTGTTGTTCACAATCCTTGGCCCGTATTTTGCGGTCTGGAGCAATGAAGAGATCGACTGGAATGTCATGGGCGATGTCCGGGGCATGGGAATGCCGTCGATGGAAACGGGTCACTATTTCGGTGTCGATGATCTGGGGCGCGATCTGTACAGCCGCGTCATTCAGGCTACCACGACGTCCCTGCTTGTGGGGTTGATCGGGGCGGCGACCGCTCTGATCGTTGGTACGTGTTATGGCATTACTGCCGGTTACTTTGGGGGTCGGACGGATGGCGCCATGATGCGTTTTGTCGACATCCTTCTGGCTATCCCGACAACTCTGATCATCATCCTTCTGCTGGTTGTTGCCGGGCGATCCTTCTTCACGCTTTTCATCGCACTGGGCGCGGTTGGATGGCTGACCATGTCACGTATCGTTCGCGGGCAGACGCTTGCCCTGAAGAACCGCGAATTCATCGAGGCTGCTCGCGCCGCGGGCGTCAGTGAATTCACGATCATGTATCGCCATATATTGCCTAATCTGCTGGGTGTCGTGATCGTCTATGCGTCGCTTCTGGTGCCCGAAATGATCCTGACCGAAAGCTTCATCTCATTCCTGGGTCTGGGAATTTCCGAACCTTACACGTCGCTGGGAAGACTGATCGCAGAAGGGGCGGGAACCATGGGCTATGGAACGCTGTGGCAATTGATGTTCCCGCTGACATTCTATGTCGCCATTATCATCACGATGTTCTTCATCGGCGATGGTCTGCGTGACGCTTTGGACCCGAAGGACCGCTGATATGAGTCTGTTTTCCGTAAAGAACCTGAGCGTCCGGTTTGACACCCCCGATGGTGTCGTCGAGGCGGTCAAGGATATCAGTTTTGATATCAATCCGGGCGAATGCCTTGGTATCGTTGGTGAAAGTGGATCCGGCAAAAGCCAGACTTTCATGGCCGCTATGGGTTTGTTGCCCTCTGCCGGACACGCCAGCGGGTCAGCCAAGCTGAACGGTCAGGAGATATTGAACCTGCCAGTGAACAAGCTGAACCAGATCCGCGGCGATGATGTTGGCATGATCTTTCAGGATCCTCTGACCGCTTTGACACCACATCTGAAGATTGGGCAGCAGATGCGCGAAGTGCTGCAGGTCCACGAGGGCCTGAAGGGGTCCGCGGCGCGCGCG
Source organism: Ruegeria sp. AL2 (assembly GCF_056540845.1). NCBI lineage: Bacteria > Pseudomonadati > Pseudomonadota > Alphaproteobacteria > Rhodobacterales > Roseobacteraceae > Ruegeria > Ruegeria sp. AL2. The sequence continues at coordinate 81,764 of NZ_JBQFXM010000015.1, read as the reverse complement.
CGCTGTCTGGAGTGGTTGGACAGGGTGCGAATTCCCGAAGCGGGCCGTCGTCTGGACCAGTTCCCGCACGAATTATCCGGCGGAATGCGGCAGCGTGTGATGATTGCGATGTCGATGCTGTGCAGCCCCAAACTGCTTATTGCGGACGAGCCGACGACAGCGCTGGATGTTACTGTTCAGGCAGACATCCTTGACCTGATGGTTCACCTGCAAAAAGATGAGGGCACCGCAATTGCACTGATCACGCATGACATGGGCGTCGTTGCGCGCATGTGCGACCGGGTTCAGGTCATGCGGATGGGTGAATTCGTCGAAGCCGGTGAAACACGCGCGCTGTTCCGAAATCCGCAACATGAATACACGCGGGCCCTGCTGGAGGCGATGCCCCGGATTGATTCCGGCGACGCACCGCGCGCTTTGGAAAAGGCCGAAGAACCCCTTCTCAAGGTCGATGATGTCAAAGTTCATTTCCCTATTCATGTCTCTGGCGGGTTGTTCGGGCGCAAGGTTCCGCTGAAAGCTGTCGACGGTGTCAGCTTTGATATTCGCAAGGGCGAAACTCTGGGTGTCGTGGGCGAATCCGGTTGCGGAAAATCGACACTGGCGCGCGCGGTCTTGCAACTGATCGAACCCAGCGCGGGCGGCGTCAGCTGGTTGGGCCATCCGATCGTCGGCTTGAAGCGATCCGAGCTGAACAAATACCGCAAGGACCTGCAGATCGTGTTCCAAGACCCGTTGGCCAGTCTTGATCCACGCATGACCATTTCAGCGTCGATTGCTGAGCCGCTGAAAACCTACCGCCCCGATCTGACGGACCGGGAACGCAAACAGATGGTCGCCGAGATGATGGAGCGGGTTGGTCTACAGGCCAACATGATCAACCGTTACCCGCACGAGCTGTCCGGAGGGCAGAACCAGCGCGTCGGCATTGCACGGGCGATGATCAACAAGCCCAGGCTGATTATCTGTGACGAAGCGGTTTCAGCGCTCGACGTTTCCATTCAGGCACAGATTGTCGAGCTGCTAAAGGAACTTCAGCAGGAATTTGGCCTGTCGATGATATTCATCAGCCATGACTTGTCGGTTGTGCGTGCGGTATCGAACCGGATCATGGTTCTGTATCTTGGTCGGATTGTGGAAATGGGTGATGGAGAGGTGATCTGCTCGGAGCCGATCCATCCTTATACTCAATCACTGATCTCGGCCGTGCCGATACCGGACCCGGATGTAGAGCGGACGCGGCAGCGCCTTAAACTGCCGGGTGAGCTGCCATCGCCGCTGGATCCCAAAGCCGCGTTGCGGTTTTTGCCCAGCCGACTGGTCAACGGTCACAGTGATTATGTTCCAAAGCTGCAAGAAGTCGCACCAGACCATTTTGTAGCGGAACACGACACGCTGGATTCCATCATGGCCAATGTCTGATCGAAAGGTCTGTTGCAGGTTTTCGATGCTTGGTGCGTGCACCGAAAACCTGCGCAGGGACTGTTCGAAGAAACCGCAGCGTGTGGTGGGGCTTAACGTTCGGGAATGAAAGACAATCCTGACACAAGCTGTCGCAGGCCAAGAGCTGCTCCGGCAAAGATCGCCGCAAAGGTTATGGGCGCGCTATAGGCCAGCAGAGAAAAAGCGGAGATGCCTTGCCCGACACTGCATCCAACCGCAATTATTGCCCCGGGCCCCATTATCGCCGCCCCCAACATCTGCCGCTTAAGCTCACGTGGATCTTCGCAGGCTTCCCATCGGAAATGACCTTTTGACCATGACCCCAAGAAAGCACCAATCAGAACCCCTGAAACCGAACCGACCGCAAACGAGAGCGTGTTGCCTGAGGCGGTCATGAGATAGAACACGGTATCACCCAAAGGCGCGGCAAACGTGTGTGTCTGCAAGGTCTCACCGTCAAACCCGTGTGTGGCTACCCAATTGGTGCCAAGCCAGCCTGAAACGACTGCCAATCCGACCGCCGCACCCCAAAAAACCTGCGCAGGTGATTTACGAAAACGATCATTTGTCAGGGCAAACACTACTATGGCAGAGCCGACAAGCGTTCCTGTAACCCATGCAGGTATCGACGTCAGCCGTTCGGCAAGGAAGCTGACGCTTTGTGGATTACCGAGATCCATGGCTTCGGGAAAAAGCCAGATCCTGACATAGGCCAGAGGGCCGGACATGACCACATATGCGGAAAGGCCCACGATCAGGACAATGACGAATGACCGAAGGTCACCGCCGCCAAGGCGCGCGAGCGCGCCATAGCCACAGTTTCCGCTGATGGCCATGCCATATCCGAACATCAATCCGCCAATGACCGATCCGATCGGATTCCACGTCTGCGCAATATAGGTCGTGCTGAGTGGATCAATCCACCCTAACGCCATGCCCAAATGGCTGCCGACGATCGCAACACCAATCGCGACGGCCCACATACGCAGGCGCCGGTCGTCATTTGCATAAAGATAATCTTCAATCGCACCCAAGGTGCAGAACCGCCCAATGCGCGCGGCAAGCCCAAGTACAATGCCGCCGACCAGACCGACCAGCGCAACTGTATTGGCGTCTCCCAGAAGTTCGAACATGGCCAGTCTCCTCCCAAAGCTGGCGGTGTTTCTCTCGGGCTTCTACTTGTCCCGACAGAAAAGATTGTAGACGACTTCCAGAATCTGAGTCGACCGGTCGTCCGCCAATCTGTAGTAGATCGTTTTGCCTTCGCGTCGTGTCTTGACCAGCCCTTCAAAGCGCAGGCGGGACAACTGTTGGGAAACGGCAGCCTGTCTGGCCGACAGCATTTCCTCCATCTGCGTGACGGATTTCTCACCAGATGACAAATAACACAGAATCATCAGCCGCCCCTCATGGCTGATCGCCTTGAGGAAATTGGACGCCGTCTGGGCGTTATCCATCATCCTGTCCAAGTCCTCGTTGTACATGTCCTTGGTGAACACGGGCAGTTTCGACTGTTTGTCCAACAAGATCCTCTCGCTTTCGTGGCTTCACGTATTCAAAACAGTATATGTAAATCCTGGGGATTTAACCAGAGCTCTCGATCATTACTCCGGCGTCACGTAGTAAAACACCCAATAGCCCCCAGAAAAAGTCTTCGCCAGGATAACCCTCGATCCGGCCGATTTCATGACCGTCCTCCAGCAATACAAAGGTCGGCGTATAGAAAAGGGGCCGATACAGGATAATCCATTCGGGCGTGGTTGCGTGGATGTCCGTTCGTTGCAATGGGGCAACTTTTCCTTCCGCTGTCAGCGGGTAGATTTCGGAAATCTCGGCGTCCCAGCGGGCGCACCACATGCACCCGTCTTCTTCCGCCATCAGCAACACCATTTCGGCCCGCGACGCAGCAGGCCAGATCAACAATGTGATGACGAACAATGTTTGAATTGCGTGACGCATCAAAAGCTCCGATTGACCGAGGTGGTATATCTTTATTATTTTGAATGTATGAATAATAGCCTGTCAGGACTGATTTGACCATGCTCGACATCACGTTTGCAGGGGCTCTGATCGCGGGGCTTTTGTCTTTCCTGTCCCCCTGCATTCTGCCCATAGTCCCGTTCTACCTAAGTTATCTGGCGGGTGTCGGGATGGAGCAGATTTCGGCTGGTTCGACGATCACCCCGGATGTTCGCCGCCGGGCGACCCTGTCAGCGATAGCTTTTGCCGCCGGGATCATCACGGTCTTCATGGCGCTTGGGGCCACGGCGTCGATCTTTGGTCAGATGGTACGCGCGTATTTCGACATTCTGCGATGGATCGCTGCGCTCATCATCATCGCGATGGGCCTGCATTTTCTGGGTCTTTTCCGTATCGGGTTCCTGTATCGACAGTTCCGTGCAGATATCGGCAAGACGACAAATGCAAGCGTGATCGGGGCATATGTTCTGGGGCTGTCTTTTGCCTTTGGCTGGACGCCTTGCGTCGGGCCGGTTCTGGCGGCGATCCTGTTCACGGCGGCCGGAACCGAGACCGCCTGGCGCGGTGCCGCGCTTTTGTTTGTCTATGGGGTTGGCATGACGGCGCCGTTTGTTCTCGCAGCCTTTCTGGTTCGGCCCTTCATGCAATGGATGGCGCCCTTCCGGAAACATCTGGGATTGATTGAAAAGGCGATGGGTGTCTTGCTGATTCTTTTTGGCATCCTGATCGCGACCAATTCCATAAATTTAATCGCACAATGGATGCTGGATCACATGCCTTGGCTGGCGGCCATCGGCTAATTCGGGAGGACACCATGACACGGGTAATACTGTTCTTGATTGCAGGGCTGTTTGCAGGGGCGGTTTCCGCAGCTGAACTGGGGGATGACGGTCTGCATAAAACGCCGTGGATGCGAGACACGTTCAAAGACCTTCGTGAAGACCTTGAAGAGGCGAGGGGGGAAGGTAAGCGGCTGGTTCTGTTCATTGAACAACAGGGCTGCATCTACTGCAAAAAAATGCATGAAGAGGTTTTCCCCCAACCCGACCTGTCTTCGTATATCGAAGAAAACTTCTTTGTCGTTCAGCTGGACTTACACGGAAGCACCTTGGCCACCGATTTTGACGGAGAAGAAGCCGAGCAAAGATCACTGATGCGCAAATGGGGGATTCTGTTCACCCCTACATTGGTTTTCTTACCGGAGGACGTATCAGAGGATGCCACAGCAATCGAAGCGGCCGTTGCGGTCATGCCCGGGGCGTTCTCGAAGGGAACGACCCTCGATCTTTTTACCTGGGTCAATGAAAAACGGTACGAGCTTGATAATGGGGAAGATTTTCAACGGTATCATGCGCGCCGCATTCAAGAGCGAAACAATGTTTCGCAAGATTGATGCGGCGTAATATAAATAAAAAAATTCATTAAGATGAATTTAATGTTGCGATGAACCCTGCCCGTCGACTACGGTACACAGAGGCTTTGGGTCGCAAAGCGCCATCGGCGCGGTAGCAAATGGGAGGGATCATGAAGCTGAGACACTTGACTTTGGCTTGTATCATAACAGGCAGTGCCGCCATCGCGGCAGAAACAGGACCAAAAGACGTACAGTTCGACGATTATGGTGCGATCGAGGCTTCATTGACCGGCGTCGACGGCGATGCGGCAAACGGTGCGATCATCGTGGGCGAGAAATCCAAGGGCAACTGTGTGGCCTGTCACCAGGTCACGGCCTTGGCGGATATTCCGTTCCATGGCGAAGTCGGTCCGCTGCTGGATGGGGCCGGGGATCGGTGGTCCGAGGCGGAGCTTCGAGGACTGGTCGCAAATGCCAAGATGACGTTTGACGGAACGGTCATGCCGGCTTTCTACAAGGATGACGGCTATATCCGCCCGGGCGACGCCTATACGGGCAAAGCCCCATCAGGGCCTTTGACGTCAATCTTGACTGCACAGGAAATCGAGGACGTCGTCGCGTTCCTCGCAACCCTTAAAGAACAATAATCACGCTTTCAGGCGTGAATTCGTGAGGATCCAAAGGAGATTGAAAATGGAAATTTCTCGTCGCGAGACTCTGGCTCTTGGTCTGGGCGCTGCGGTCCTGACCCTGATGCCGTTCCGCGCAAATGCGGCTGCGGAAGACGCGATAGCTGCGTTTACTGGCGGTGCAGACATGGCCGACGGCGGTGTGACACTGACGGCGCCGGAAATTGCCGAGAACGGAAACACCGTTCCGATCGAAGTCAGCGCACCGGGTGCGGCTGCAATCCTGATCGTAGCAGCCGGAAACCCCGAGCCCGGCGTTGCCACGTTCAACTTTGGCCCGCTGGCTGCTGCACAGGCGGCTTCGACCCGTATTCGACTTGCCGGAACGCAGGATGTCATTGCTGTGGCCAAAATGGCTGATGGCAGCTTTGCCAAGGCCTCGGCAACCGTAAAAGTGACAATTGGCGGCTGCGGCGGCTGATCGCCACGCGCCCTGAAGAACAGGAGAACAACCAATGGCATCCGGTGTAAAACCCCGCGTCAAGGTTCCAAAAACAGCCGCTGTTGGCGAAGCAGTCACGATCAAAACGCTGATCAGCCACAATATGGAAAGCGGTCAGCGAAAGGACAAGGAAGGCAACGTTATCCCGCGGTCGATCATCAACCGATTCACCTGCGAGTTTAACGGCCAGCTCGTGATAGACGTGGCCATGGAACCAGCGATTTCGACAAACCCGTACTTTCAATTCGATGCAACCGTGCCCGAAGCCGGGGAATTCGTCTTCACGTGGTATGACGATGACGGTTCTGTTTACGACACAAAAAACTCGATCGAGATCGCCTGACGGCTCGACCGCACTGGCAGATCAGCGCCGGTGGCGAAACCTGCGCTGATCACCCAAGGGAGGAACGCAATGAATAAAAAAGCACTCACGGCGATCGCGGCAGTTCTGGCATTCCCAGTATCAGTGGCCGCCGGACCTGACGAAGACAAGTTGGTGATCAACGAAGAACTGGAAATGGTTTCGGTGACCGAAGCCCCGGCCCATGTCGAGAACTTCGATACGATCTACTCGGGGTGGCATTTCAGGACCGATGAAACCCAGGCTTTGCAGATCGACGATTTCGACAACCCGGCGATGGTATTTGTCGATCAGGCCTCGGACCTGTACCAGACTGTCGATGGGGCGGCTGGCAAAAGCTGCGCGTCCTGCCACAGTGACGTGGAAAGCTTTGAGGGGTTGCAGGCATCTATGCCAAAGGTCGATGCGGAAACCGGCAAGCTGGTGGTAATGGAAGACCTGATCAACAAGTGCCGCACGGAACGCATGGAAGCGGACGCGTGGAAGTGGTCGGGTGCGGATATGCAGGGTGTGGTGGCATTGATCGCTCTGCAATCGCGTGGATTGCCCATGAATGTCGCCATTGATGGTGATGCGGCCCCGTATTGGGAGCAGGGCAAGGAAATGTACTACACACGATATGGTCAGCTGGAGTTGAGCTGCGCCAACTGTCACGAAGACAACTGGGGCAACATGATCCGGGCCGACCATCTGAGCCAGGGGATGGTCAACGGTTTCCCGACCTATCGTCTGAAACAGGCCAAGCTGATCTCGCGCCACAATCGCTTCCGCGGCTGTATTCGCGATACACGCGCTGAAACCTTTGCAGAAGGCTCGGACGAATTCCGCGCACTGGAGCTTTATGTTGCATCGCGCGGCAATGGGCTTTCGGTCGAAACGCCGTCGGTACGCCAGTAACAAAGAACCCGCGCCGGGATTGTCGGGCGCGGGTTTTTCATTTCTACTACATTCACACATTTATATGTGAAACAGGAAAGCCGACAGATGATATCGCGACGTGATTTTCTACAGGTCTCCATGGCGGCCTCAGCGCTATATGGGGCATCCGGTTTAGGGAACTGGGCAAGGCTGGCGGCCCAGCAAAGCCTGAGCCAGGACCAGTTGCTGGAATTTGAGACCTTCGGAAATATCAGCCTGATTCACATCACCGATATCCACGCGCAGCTTAAACCGATCTACTTCCGCGAGCCCGAGGTCAATCTGGGCATCGGAGACGCGCGCGGGCAAATGCCGCATGTGACGGGGGCCGCGTTTCGCAAGGCTTACGGAATCGAAGATGGCAGCCCGTCCGCCTATGCGCTTACCTACAATGACTTTGCTGCATTGGCAAAAACGTATGGCCGCGTCGGAGGGCTTGACCGGGTCTCGACTGTTATCAACGCCATCCGTGCCGACCGGCCAGATGCGCTGTTGCTGGATGGGGGCGACACCTGGCATGGCTCGTATACCTGCTATCAGACGGCGGGTCAGGACATGGTCAACGTGATGAATGCACTCAAGCCCGATGCGATGACATTCCATTGGGAGTTCACGTTGGGCAGCGAGCGGGTCAACGAGATCGTCGAAGGTTTGCCCTTTGCGGCGCTAGGTCAGAATATCTTTGACGCGGAATGGGATGAACCTGCGGAACTTTTCAAGCCCTACAAGTTCTTCGAGCGCGGCGGGGCCAAAGTTGCCGTTATCGGACAGGCTTTCCCGTATATGCCAATTGCCAACCCCAGTTGGATGTTCCCGGAATACTCGTTCGGGATCCGGGATGAGAACATGCAGGCCATGGTGGACGAGGTGCGCGACGCCGGTGCCGATGTGGTCGTTGTCCTCAGCCATAACGGCTTTGACGTGGATAAGAAGATGGCGAGCCGTGTTCAGGGGATTGACGTAATCCTGAGCGGTCACACCCATGACGCATTGCCTGAACCGGTTCTGGTCGAAAAGACGCATATCATCGCGTCCGGCTCGAACGGAAAGTTCGTCAGCCGCGTTGATCTGGACGTGCGGGATGGCCAGATGATGGGGTTGAAGCACAAGCTGATCCCGATCTTTTCAGACGTCATCGCGCCTGATCCGGCAATCACGGCCCTGATCAACGAACAGCGTGCACCATATGATGCGGCGCTAAGCGAAGTGATTGGCAAGACGGACTCGCTGCTGTATCGCCGCGGAAACTTCAATGGCACGTGGGACGATCTGATCTGTGACGCACTGATCAGCGAGCGCGAGGCAGACATTGCCATGTCGCCGGGTGTGCGCTGGGGACCGTCGATCCTGCCCGGTCACGAGATCACGCGCGAGGATATCTGGAACGTCACCTCGATGTCTTATCCGAATGCGTATCGCACGGAAATGACGGGTGAGTTCATTCACGTGATCCTCGAGGATGTTGGCGACAACCTGTTCAACCCCGATCCCTATTACCAGCAGGGTGGCGACATGGTGCGGGTCGGCGGACTTGGATACCGTATCGATGTGACCAAACCGCAAGGGCTGCGGATCAGCGACATGACCCTGCTCAAGACTGGTGAGGCGATTGATCCGGCGAAATCCTATGTTGTGGCCGGTTGGGCCAGCGTCAACGAAGGCACCGAAGGCCCGCCCATCTGGGATGTCGTCGAAAACCACATTCGCAGCCAGGGTACCGTAACCGTCGAACCGAATACATCGGTCGAGGTGATCGGAGCCTGACAGCGCGAACCGAACTTCAAACATTGAATACAAGATTTGCTGATCGAATGACGGAGGCAAACAAGATGAGCGAGAACCCAAGGGGAAAAGCCCCATCGCGTCGCCAGTTTCTAAGCGGTGCCGCCGCGGTTGGCGTAGGTGCGGTCGGAGCCTCAGCGGCGCGCGCCGCAGGCCCTGACCCGCTGATCACGCAGGTTCAGGAATGGGCACAGGCAACGGGCGAAGGCGTGGATGCAACCCCCTACGGCCTGCCAATCCAATTCGAGAGTGATGTTGTACGGCGCAATGTCGAGTGGTTGACCGCAGACACGATCAGTTCGATCAATTTCACGCCGATCCACGCGCTGGATGGTACGATCACCCCGCAGGGATGCGCGTTCGAGCGGCACCATTCGGGTGCGATCGAGTTGAGCAAGGCGGACTACCGTCTGATGATCAACGGTCTGGTCGAAACTCCGCTGATCTTCACATATGAAGATCTGGAACGTTTCCCGCGCGAAAACCGTATCTATTTCTGCGAATGCGCTGCCAATACCGGTATGGAATGGGCCGGTGCGCAGCTCAACGGCGCGCAGTTCACGCACGGAATGATCCACAACATGGAATACTCCGGTGTGCCGCTGCGCACCCTGCTGGAAGAAGCGGGGGTAAAGACCGAAGGCAAATGGGTTTACGTCGAAGGCGCGGATGCTTCCTCGAACGGCCGCTCAATCCCACTGGAAAAGGCAATGGACGACGTACTTGTTGCGTTCAAAGCCAATGGTGAGGCATTGCGCAAAGAACACGGCTATCCGGTCAGGCTGGTCGTTCCCGGCTGGGAAGGCAACATGTGGGTTAAGTGGCTGCGCCGGGTCGAGGTCACCGAGATTGCTATCGAAAGTCGCGAAGAGACATCCAAGTATACGGATACACTCGAAGACGGAACATCACGCAAATGGACATGGGTAATGGACGCCAAATCGGTCGTCACCTCGCCCAGCCCGCAAGCGCCGATCACGCATGGGCCGGGGCCGTTGGTGATCACCGGGTTGGCCTGGTCCGGGCGGGGCTCGATTACCGGCGTCGATGTGTCGGTGGATGGTGGCAAGAACTGGGCTGCGGCCCGTCTGGCGGCCCCCGGAACAGACAAGGCGCTGACCCGGTTTTACTTGGACCATAACTGGGACGGTACAGAGATGCTGTTGCAGGCCCGCGCCAAGGATTCGACCGGTTACGTCCAACCCAGCAAAGCTCAGCTGCGCGACGTGCGTGGTGAGAACTCGATCTACCACAACAATTGTATCCAGACCTGGTGGATCAAGGAAAACGGAGAGGCGGAAAATGTCGAAGTATCGTAAGCTATTGGCCGCCTCGGCCCTTGGGTTGTGCGTGGCGGTTCCAGCCCATGCAGACAAGCTTGGACTTGGGCGCCCTGCGTTGCCCGAAGAAATCGCAGCATGGGACCACGACGTTGCACCTGACGGAACCGGATTGCCCGAAGGGTCCGGCGACGTGTTCACCGGTGAAGAGGTCTTTGCCGAACGGTGCGCGATCTGTCATGGCGATTTTGCAGAAGGTGTGGGCAATTGGCCGAAACTGGCGGGCGGCGAGGGCACGCTTGCGGATAAGGACCCGCTGAAAACAGTGGGCTCCTTCTGGCCGCACCTTTCGACGGTATGGGACTATGTGAACCGTTCGATGCCGTTTGGAGACGCACAATCGCTGGAGCCTGACGATGTTTACGCGATTGTCGCCTATATCCTGTTTTCCAACGACATCGTTGATGATGAGTTCACGCTGTCGCACGAAAATTTCCTTGAAGTGGAAATGCCGAATGCCGGGGGTTTCATCGTGGATGACCGCGAAACGTCCGAGGCGCATTTCTGGACGGATGAGCCATGCATGACGGATTGCAAAGAAGGCGTGGAAATCACCATGCGCGCCGCCGTTCTGGATGTAACGCCTGACGAAGCCGGGGCTGAAAGCGCGGACCCGGCATCTGTTTCCGAGAAAGCACCCGTCGAGGTCGAAGAAACCGCTGACGACACAGCGGCACTTGATCCCGAAATGATCGAAAATGGCGAAAAAGTTTTCAAGAAGTGCAAGTCATGCCATCAGGTCGGCGAAGGGGCCAAGCATCGCACGGGTCCGGCATTGAACGGCGTTGCCGGTGCCAATGCGGCCGCCGTCGAAGGCTTTAAGTACTCCAAGGCCATGAAAGCTGCCGCCGAGGATGGCTTGATCTGGACGGATGAAGAGATGGCCGCGTTTCTGGCCAAGCCTAAAGCCTACATGAAGGGGACGCGTATGTCCTTTGCCGGGCTGAAGAAACAGGATGAAATCGACGCGGTCATCGTTTACCTGAAGTCGTTCGGAAGCTGATCATGTGGCGGCGGTGGGCAACAGGTGTCATGTTTGCTGCGAGTATACTGACAACTGCCGCCACCGCGACCGAAGACTTGGGCGATGCTGTAGCCGGCAAACTTTTGTTTGCCCAATGCAAAGAATGTCATCAGGTCGGCGCCGATGCTGAAAACAGGATCGGTCCGCACCTGAATGGTGTATTTGGCCGCCGGGCTGCCGGGCTAGAGGAGTTCACCTATTCCAAAAGCCTGATCCGTGCAGGTACTTCGGGGCTGGAATGGCACGCCGACACATTGTCGGCTTACATTGAAAACCCCCGCGCATTCGCATCCGGCACCAGAATGAGCTTTCGTGGACTCGAGAACCCGGAAGATCGGGCCAATGTAATTGCCTATTTGCGTGTGTTTTCCGACAACCCGCAGGACATCCCCGAAGCCGACCCAACGGCAAAGAGAACGGACCATTCCGTCAACCCCGAAATCCTCGCGATACAGGGTGATCCAGAATACGGCGAATATCTGAGCAGCGAATGCACGACATGCCACCAGATAGAGGGAGGCGATGATGGGATTCCCTCGATCGTTTACTGGCCCGACCAGGATTTCGTTGTCGCCATGCACGCCTACAAGGACAAGCAGCGGCCCCATCCCGTCATGCAGATGATCGCGGGCCGCCTGAGCAGCGATGAGATCGCGGCATTGGCCGCTTACTTCAACAACCCACAGTGACAATGCCCAAGGGGAGGAAACGCGATGACACTCAACAGACGGACATTTCTGGGAACCGCAGGGGTACTTGCCGCCGGGCTGTCGGCCCCGATGGTGCTGGCGCAGGGAAAGCCCCGTGTCGTGGTGGTCGGGGGCGGGGCAGGCGGCGCAACCGCCGCGCGCTATATTGCCAAAGACAGCAAGGGCGAGATTGACGTCACCCTGATCGAGCCGTCCAAAACATATTACACTTGTTTTTTCTCGAACCTGTATCTGGGCGGGTTTCAGGAGCTTTCGGACATTGCGCACAGCTATGGCACGCTTGCCGCAAAATACGGTATCAACGTGGTTCACGATTGGGCCGTGGGTGTCGACCGCGACGCCAAAACCGTCTCGTTAGCGGGTGGCGGATCTATTCCATATAACAAACTGATCCTGAGTCCGGGTATCGACTTTGTCGATGGCGCGGTCAAGGGGTGGGATGTGACTGCACAAAACAAGATGCCGCATGCGTATAAGGCGGGCTCTCAAACCGAGCTGTTGAAGGCGCAGGTTCTGGCGATGCCCGAGGGTGGAACCTTTGCGATGGTCGCGCCGCCGAACCCGTACCGTTGCCCCCCCGGACCTTATGAGCGGGTTTCGATGGTTGCGCATGTGCTGAAGGCGAACAATCCGACAGCGAAAATCATCATTGCTGATCCGAAAGACAAATTCTCCAAGATGTCTTTGTTCCAGGAAGGTTGGGCCGACCACTACGAAGGCATGATCGACTGGATCGGAGAGGATTTTGGCGGCGGCAATGTCTCGGTCAATCCGGATGCCATGACGGTGACCATCGATGGTGAAGAAACCAAGGTCGATGTCTGCAACGTGATCCCGGCCATGAAAGCCGGGCGTATTTCGGAAATGGCCGGTGTGACCGATGGCAACTGGGCACCGGTGAACGCGGCGGACATGTCATCGAAAGCTGACCCTGACATCTATGTTCTTGGTGATGCCAGCCAGCAAGGCGACATGCCGAAATCCGGTTTTTCGGCCAACAGCCAGGCGAAAGTCTGCGCCAATGCCGTTCGCGGTGCATTGACCGGATCAAAGATATTCCCGGCCAAGTTTTCGAACACGTGCTGGTCGCTCATTGATACGGATGACGGGATCAAGGTTGGTGCGACTTATGAAGCAACGCCAGAAAAGATTGCCAAGGTGGACGGCTTTATCAGCCAGACCGGCGAAGACTCCGACCTGAGAAAAGCAACCTACCAAGAGTCGCTGGGTTGGTATGCCGGTATCACATCGGACATGTTCGGTTAAGAAACGCCAAGGCTTTGACCGGTGTCAAAGCCTTGGCGGTGAAATCTGAAGAAATGTGGTTCAGGAGGAGGAACATCATCATGAAACACTTTATCGCATCAGCCGCTTTTTCGGTTGCATTAGCAAACCCGGTTTTTGCAGGGGAGGTCATTGCCGTCCCCTTTGACGGCAGCTTTGATGACGCCACCTTTGCCGTTGAATCAGCAATTGTTGGGCAGGGGCTGGTTATCGATTATGTGAGCCATGTTGGTGACATGCTGAACCGGACGGGGGCGGATGTCGGCAGCGACAAGCAGATCTTCACAGCCGCTGAAATATTTATCTTTTGTTCCGCAAAGCTCTCGCGCGAAATGATGGAGGCCGACCCGATGAATATCGGCTATTGCCCCTACGGGATCTTCGTGGCCGAGGACGAAGGCGGTGTCAAAGTGGGCTACCGAAGCTATCCTGACGGACCGATGGAGAAAGTCGAAGCCCTGTTGGCCGGTATCGTAGAAGAAGCCGTTGGAAACTGACATGAACTACCAACAGTTTTTTCTTGATCAGCTAGGGCAATTGCAGGCCGAAGGAAATTACCGGGTCTTCGCCGAGCTTGAGCGTCATTGCGGAGCATTTCCAACTGCACACAACCATGCAGAAAACGGACCTGAGAAAGTCACAGTCTGGTGCTCGAACGATTATTTGGGAATGGGTCAGCATCCAAAGGTTCTGGCGGCCATGCACCGCGCGATCGACACCTGTGGCGCAGGGGCTGGCGGGACTCGGAATATTTCGGGGACCACGCATGAACATGTTCTGCTTGAGCAGGAGCTTGCGGATCTGCATGGCAAGGAAGCAGCGCTGCTATTCACGTCCGGGTATGTTTCAAATTGGGCTGCTTTGGGAACTCTGGCTTCGCGAATTCCCGGTATCACGGTTCTGTCCGACGAATTGAACCACGCGTCGATGATCGAGGGTATCCGTCACAGTCGTTGCGCAAAGCGGGTCTGGAAGCATAACGATTTGAAGGACCTTGAACGACATCTCATGGACCTGCCATCCAACGCACCAAAACTGATCGCGTTTGAAAGTGTGTATTCGATGGATGGCGATATCGCGCCGATTGCCGAAATCTGCGATCTGGCGGATCGGTACGGCGCGATGACCTATCTGGACGAGGTTCATGCCGTCGGGCTGTATGGGCCGCGCGGTGGCGGCATCGCTGAACGCGAAGAGCTGATGGATCGCCTGACGGTTATCGAAGGCACGTTGGGCAAAGCGTTCGGCGTGGTTGGTGGATACATCGCGGCGTCAAAGGAACTTGTCGACTTTGTCCGTTCCTTTGCCAGCGGATTTATCTTTACCACAGCATTGCCCCCGGCCGTCGCCGCCGGCGCCGCAGCATCCGTCCGGCACCTCAAGCATAGCAATGAGGAGCGGTGCCTGCATCAGCAACGCGTAAGCGAGGTTCGGAGCAGGCTGGACGCTTTGGGCATCCCGCACACGCCCAACCCAAGCCATATTATCCCGGTCATGGTCGGTGATCCGGTCAAGTGCCGCTTCATCTCGGATGTTTTGATGCGCGACTACGGGATTTATATCCAGCCGATAAACTATCCTACTGTCCCGAAAGGCACCGAACGCCTTCGGATTACGCCGTCACCTGTACATTCGTCAGAAGATGTAACCCTGTTGGTCGAGGCGTTGGGTGCATTGTGGACACAGTGCCAGCTTGCGCGCAAACCGATGGCCGCACAGTGAGAACTTGACGGAAGGCAAAGACGGACACGTAAAGAGGTGAGAGTTTTGTCTATGGAACGCCTCATCGATCTGCTGGGAGATTCGGGCACATTGGCTGCCGCCGGTTTGCTTGTTGGCATCCTGTTCGGAGTCACCGCTCAGAAATCTCAATTCTGTTTGCGGGCATCCACTGTTGAAGTCGCCGAGGGCGAGCTTGGCCCCCGTCTGGCCGTCTGGCTGGTCGCGTTCACGTCGGCGCTGACGCTGGTACAGGGGTTCGTCTCGATTGAATGGCTGGATTTGTCCGAGGCGCGGTCAATTGCGTCGACAGGCAGCCTGAGTGGCGCGGTGATCGGCGGTTTGATGTTTGGCGTCGGAATGATTTTGGCGCGCGGATGCGCGTCGCGCCTGTTGGTGTTGGCCTCATGCGGCAACCTGAGGGCAATGGTGACGGGGCTGGTTCTGACGTTGGTCGCGCAAGCGGCTTACACAGGTGTGCTCAGCCCCGCGCGCGAGGCGCTGTCCGGTCTTTGGACGATCGCAGGTGGCAACGCGCGCGACCTTTCGGCACTACTTGGATTTTCGCCGATCGCATACTCAGCCTTTGCCGCGGGGACATTTGTTCTGGCCGTTGCGTTTGCAGCGCGCCAGCAGGTTACAATGACAAAGATTGTCATGGCAGCCGGAGTTGGTGTCGCTGTGGCGCTTGGCTGGTTGATGACATTTGCGATTGCACAAGCCTCCTTCGACGTCGTGCCGGTGTCTTCGGTCACGTTCACCGGCCCGGCAACGGACACATTGATGGCGCTGGTGGCTGAGCGGAACATTGCCCTGTCCTTTGGCATTGGTCTGGTTCCGGGCGTTGCAATTGGCGCCGCTGTTTCTGCCATTCTTTCCGGCGAGTGGAAGATCGAACAATTTGGCCCGGATACTCCGATGGAGCGCTACCTTGTGGGGGCCGTCTTGATGGGATTTGGTGCAATGTTGGCAGGTGGCTGCGCCGTTGGTGCCGGATTGTCCGGGGGATCGTCCTTGTCGATAACTGCGTGGCTTGCCGTCTTCTCGATGTGGGTCGGGGCCGTCGCCACCCATCGGATGATGATGCGAATGCTCGTTCTTCGGCGGTCCTGACTTATTCGAATTCCATCTGTTCGTAGACACGACCGGCGTTTTTTGTGGCCAGTTCCTCGAACGTGTCCAAATGGGCATAAGGGGTTTGGTTGACGTAATAGGCCTCGGCCAGATCCCCGCCTGCATCCATATGTTCCAGTATCTTTGCGCGCAGGTAGACCAGATAATCACGTGTATACCGGCGCACCTGATCCATGTTCGTAGGATGACCGTGCCCGGGGATCACATATGTGGCTTCCAGTGCCTCGAACTCATTGTCCCAGGTCTCAAGCCAATCTGCGGTGTAGGTGTCCTGAAAGATCGGCAGCATACGTTCGTGAAATGCCATGTCACCCGCGATGACAAGGCTTTGATTGGGCAACCAGATCGAAATGTCGCCGGGGCTGTGCGCAGGTCCAAGATGTTTGGCCTCGATGCGAAAATCGCCGAGTTCGACGATGTATTCATCGTCAAACGTTTCTGTCGGACCGGCCAGAAAAGTTCCTTTTGCCTTGTCCTTGTTATATGCCTGCATCCCTTCAAGGATTTGCGGCCCATATTCTTCGAACTCAGCCGCCGCATCTGAATGAGCGACGATGGGCACTCCAAGTTCCGACCAGTAGGCGTTCCCCAGCATGGCGTGCCCCTGACCGTTTTCGTTAAAGACAAGCTTCACGGGCTGATCCGTGATCGCTTGGATCTCTTTGTGAAGCGCTTCGGCAAGCGCATAAGCCGCGCCACCGTTGATGACGACAACGCCCTCTCCGGTCACGATGAAGCTGAGGTTGTTGTTGTGGCCCGAATTCTCATAGGTTGGGGGTGCGGTTGCACCGATGGCGGAAAAGACGCCGGGAATAAACTCGACAGGTTTCGAGTAAAGAACGCTCTGCGGGTACTGGTCAGCAATATCCTCACTGGCCCAGGTTTGTGTGGCCAGGGTACAGGCAATCAACAAAGCGCGCATCATGCAGGCTCTCCAATAAATCGATAGGTCGAACCGGCCTTTTCGACACGGCCAAATCCGCCATTTGGCAGATGGAATCCAATAATATTCATTTGGGCATGAGAAATCTGATCCAGCAGCGATTTCCGTGCACTTGCCGCGGCGTCGGGGTCCTGATCCGTACCGCTGCGCCAATCCGGACGCTCGAACGCGACGTGCGGATTGCCGAGCGCATCGCCCACGACCATCACCGCGTCACTGCCTTTGCGAATCTCGAAGGACATATGTCCGGGCGTGTGCCCGAAACTAGCGCGTGCTGCGATACCGGGAAGGATTTCCTGCCCATCATCAAAAAACGCAACCATGCCTTCGATGGCTTCCATGCGCCGCTTTGCGCCCACCGCGAAGGCCGTGCGGTCGGCCCCTATCTTTTCCACGGTTGCGGGGTTCCACCAATAGTCCCATTCCGTGCGGCCAAGATGAAATCTGGCATTGGGAAAGAGGGGATCTCCGAAGTCGTCCAGCACACCCCAGATGTGATCTGGATGTGCATGGGTGAAGATCACCTGCGTGACCTCATCCGGAGACAACCCGACGGCGTCCAAAGTTTCCGGAAGTTTGCCAGCGGTTTGCATGAAGTCGGGCCCGGCTCCAACATCGAACAGTATGGTATTCTGGTCATCGCGGTAGAGCACAATGTTGCACTCGGGCTCGTATCTGGTCAGATCTACCTGATAGCGGTTCAGAAGTTCTGTCAGCTCTGCCTCGGGCATTGCGCCAAAGACCATTTCGGGCGGCAACGACAGATACCCATCTGACAAAGTCGAAATCCTTGCCGATTGGCCAAGTGTCATTTCCGCAATCGCAAAGCTGGGTCGCAGGCAGAGCGCCAGACATGCGCCCTGAGACAGGAAGGTGCGCCGGGAGAAATGTGGGTCTCTGCTCATACATAATCATTAAGATGAATGTTTTTATTTGTAAATGATGAATGGCCCGGACGGCACATTATCTCTGGGGCTTTCCACCACTATAATTGTGACGTCACCCAGCCAGTACATGCGGCAGGTGTTCAACCAGAGCCCGTTGCACGACCGCAAATCTTGGCGTGTGTGCGATTTCCTCTAGCGTCGCGACCCAAAGTGGAACCTCGATTCCGGGATCAATGTCGTTCAACCTGTGAAGCCGGGGATCAGCGTCGCCAATAAAAGCAGGTAAGAAAGCTCGCCCCACACCGGATGCAACCATCTGCTGAAGCACCAGAAAACTGTCTGCTCCGTTTGTCATGTCATCGGCGCGAACATGTTCAGCCAACCATTTGGCCGGGAGTGAACGGCTGAGAGCCCCATCAAGCCGAATCCATTTTTGGTCACGGGTACCGTCACTATAAACCCCAAAGTGCAACGTTCCTGCGCGCTCTCCGGTCAACCCTTCACCAAGTTGAACCGAAGGGCGGACAACTATATCCGCAGTTAACCTGGTCAGATCATGGTGACTGTTACCGCTGAGGATCGTCAGTTCGAGGCTCGGATAGAGGGCGGAAATTGAGTTTAGTACCTGCGGCAGGACAAACTGGCAAAGGCTGTCCGTGGACGCGATACGCACATGACCCGCAGGCGAACGATTTGCGCCCACAACGGCGCGTTCTACCGAAAGCACGGCGTCTTCAACGCTTTCCATGGCGGACAGAATTGTTCTGGCTTCGGGAAGTACTGAATACCCCGACGGGTCTTTCCGAAAAACAACACAGCCATATCGGTGTTCGAAGGCGGCAACCCTGCGCAGGACGGTTGCATGTGCAACGCCCAGGGCTGTCGCCGCCGCATTCAACGAGCCGTGTTTGCTGACGGCGAGGGCATACCGAATATCGTCCCAATTGTCGTTGTTCATAAATGAACAGGTGAGGCCGAATAACAAACAATTACAAGAAAAATCGTTCAAGCTATCATATGGTACATTAAACAGGGAGCCACACCATGATTAAGAAGTCTTCGATCTTTGCGGCAGGTCTTTTGTCCTTGGCCGTAGTTGGAACTGCAATTGCTCAGGATAGCGAAAACCCGGCTGTAAAAGCGCGGACTTCGATTATGCAGCTTTACGCTTTCAACCTTGGCACGCTGGGCGCCATGGCCAAGGGAGAGGCAGAATATGATGCCGAAGCGGCTACGCGAGCCGCAAATAATATTGTCGTTGTGTCGCAGATCGACCAGTCCGCGATGTGGCCAGCCGGATCGGATAATGTGTCAGACCCGTCAACCCGCGCCTTGCCCGCTATTTGGGAAAACTTCGCAGATGTCGGGGCCAAAGGGCAGGCACTCGCCGATGCCGCTGTTGCGATGCAGGCTGCGGCAGGTCAGGATGTTGAAGCTCTGAAAGGGGCGATGGGCCAACTTGGCGGAGCCTGCTCGGCCTGTCACAAAGCATACAGAGCACCGGAAAATTAAAGGAGTATTGATCAGTGCGGCGCATTCTACTTTTCGCCGTTCTAGTCATGCTTTTGGTCGGGTTGGCCGGTTTGCTGCTGACCCGACCGCAAAGGGTTGATTCAGCCCGGTTGGCCGGTCTGACCCCCGACGTGACCAGAGGGGCGTCTGTCTTCTATTCAGCAGGATGCGCCTCATGCCACTCGGCCCCGGATGCCCGCGCGGAAGGAAAGCTTGTTCTAGCAGGCGGGCGCCGGTTTGAAACGGATTTCGGTACGTTTGTAGCTCCAAACATTTCCAGTGAACCAGACGTCGGAATTGGATCATGGTCCGCGTTGGATCTGGCCAATGCCCTGAAACACGGAACAGGACCAAAGGGACAACATTATTACCCGGCCTTTCCCTATACCTCTTATGCCAAGATGACGGTCGAGGATGTCGCGGCGCTTCATGCGTTTTTGAACACCCTGCCTGCATCTGATGCGGCAAGTATCCCGCATGACGTTGGTTTCCCTTTCAATATCCGGCGCGGGCTGGGGTTGTGGAAATTTCTGTTTTCGGGCTCGGGCTGGGTGGTTGAAGGTGATTTGACCGATCAGCAAATCCGGGGGCGGTATCTGGTGGAAGCTTTGGGGCACTGCGCGGAATGCCATACACCGCGAAACGGACTGGGAGGGTTGAAGCGGGATCTCTGGCTGACCGGAGCGCCAAATCCGAATGGCAAGGGGCGCATCCCCGGTCTGACCACCGCCCAGCTTGACTGGTCCGAGGCTGACATCGCTGAATATCTGAAATCCGGTTTCACACCGGATTATGACAGCGCCGGAGGCGAAATGGTCGAAGTCATCGAGAACACCTCGAAACTAAGCGATGAAGACCGATTGGCCATTGCTGCTTATCTGAAATCCGTTCCCGTTCAGTGAATTGGCTACTGGTTGCAGAAACTCGGGCATTTGTCAGCGCAGGTCTTATGACACTGGTTCTGAGCAACGCAAAAAACGTTTGGATTGCTGGGTCAAACCAGCACGGCTACATTGCTCAGATCTCTGGCAATGCGGATCAGCGGGCATTGCTCTCCTATGGCCAGCCGACCCGCGTCGGTTAATCCCATCACTTCGGCGGGTATGCGAGTTGCGGCAGCCAATGCGTCTTCCAACGGCACTTCTGCCTGCGTGGTCAGGACACGCAGTGCTGTGGTCAAGTCCAAATCAGCCCCCGCTAAAGTGCCATCAGACAGTGTCAAACGGCCGTCTTTGCGGGAAATGCGGCGGCCTTCCAGTTCGAACATGCGCTGGTCCGTGCCAGCCGGTGCCATCGCATCGCTGACCAGAAATATCCGGCCCGGGCCCCGTTTGGCGGCCCAAGCCGTGCGCATGGCTTCGGGGTGAACGTGAATACCGTCGGCGATCAGTCCGGCGCTCAACCGGCCCGAGGCCAGAACCGCCCCGACAAGCCCGGGAGATCGATTGCCAAGTTGGCTCATTGCGTTGAACAGATGCGTGACGCAGGACGCACCGGCTTCGGCATAGGACAAGCAGGTATCAAAATCCGCATCACTGTGGCCCAGCGAAACTACGGCGCCTGCTGAGACCAGCGCTTTCACCTGAGCAATTGACACGTTTTCTGGCGCAACCGTCAGCATCAATGCGGGCAGGGCATGCGCAGCCGCGACAAGCGTCGTCAGGTCCTCGTCATCCATGGGGCGGATCAGGGCTGCATCATGGGCACCTTTCCGAGCCACCGAAAGATGAGGTCCCTCCAGATGCAGGCCAGCGATCCCCGGAACACCCGCAGAAATCGCGGCCTTGGCCGCTTCGATGGCGGCGCGGGTCTTGGCTGCGGTATCTGTGATCAGGGTGGGAAGGATCGAGGTTGCCCCAAGCGCCCGGTGCGCCTTGGCAATGCGTGCAAGTGTTTCGACAGATGGGGCGGCGTTGAACATCATTCCGCCGCCGCCATTCACTTGCAGGTCAACATAACCGGGCGCCAGTATATCGCCATGCAGGTCGACAAGCTTGCCAGCGTCTGTCTTCACGTCAACGCCTATGTCAGTGATGCGGCCCGCCTCCAGCCGCAGCGCGGCACCGTCGTGCAATCTGGTGCCGTCGTAAACAAGCCCGCCGTGGTAGATGATCGCCTGGCCGCTCATACCGTTTCCGTCACTTTTCGCAGGTGACGTGGCGCATCCGGGTTGATCCCGCGTTGTACGGCGACCTGCTCGACCATTGAATAAAAGGACACGATGGCGGCTACCGGGTCCGTCAACCAGTGATCCGTGCGGACATGAGGCAGCACCTCGGCCTTTGTTACCTTTGGGCTGGTAGCAAATACCTGTGCCCCTTTGGCTGCGAGAGTGTCGGCAACCTCGGCCAACAGCGGCTCTGCCGGGTCATTGGCGGCAAAGGCAATAACCGGGAATCCGCCTTCCACGATCGAGACCGGGCCGTGCAACACCTCGGCCGAGGAATAGCTTTCGGCATGGATCTGGCAGGTTTCTTTGAATTTCAGCGCAGCCTCGTTCGAGATCGCTACGCTTGGTCCGCGACCAAGCGTATACAGCGAGCTTTGGGTGACGACAGCCGCCGCTTTGCTCCAGTCACACCGAGTCGCGGCATCAAGGTGCTTGGGCAGTTCACGCAGCGCACCCAGAAGATCTTTGTCGCCTTTCAGTTCCGCCAGCAGCCAAAGCCCGGCAACCAGCGAGGTCACGAATGTCTTTGTCGCCGCTACACTAAGCTCAGGACCCGCGTGCAGCGGCAAAGCCGCCTCAGCCGCCAGTGCAAGGGGCGACGACGGATCATTTGTGATTGCCACCGTGCTGGCCCCGGCCTTTCGGGCACTTTTCGTAAGCTGCACGATATCCGGGCTTTTTCCTGATTGTGAAACAGAAAGGCAAAGCGCCCCGGCCACATGCAGGTCGGCGCCATACACGGACGCGACTGATGGGCCGACGGATGCCATGGGCAAACCAAGAAGCAGTTCGCTTGCGTATTTCAGAAATGTGCAGGCGTGGTCCGAAGAGCCACGCGCCGCCGAAATCATGAACTTCAGCCCGCCGTTCCGGGCGACGTCCGTCGCTGTGCTCAGGGCATCTCCGCCATTGCTGAGTAATCGCTCGACAGCAACAGGAATCTCTTCGATTTCCTGACGCATCAGGGTCGTTTTCGGGGTCATCGGGGCAGCCTTTCCATCGGAATCACAGATCATGGAGTGAGTCGCAGCTCAGCCACGAAGTCGTAGGCATCGCCGCGATAGTTGGATTTTGTGAACTCGGCGACGCGCCCGCCTTCCAGATGGGAAATCCGCTGGATGCTCAGCCCTGCTGCGCCTTCGGCGACACCGAGCAGCGCGGCATCTTCAGCCTCAAGATTAACGGCGGAAATCTTCTGGATAGCGCGAACTGGTCGGCAGCCGTTTTCTTCCAGAAGATCGTAGAGTGAGTCGCGCACGGCTAGTGGGTTTGGCAGAATGTCCAATGGCAACGAGGCACGTTCGACTGCCATGGGGCGCCCGCCAGCTTCTCGCAGGCGGCAAATGCGGGCCACCTGTCCGTCAGCGGGCAGCCCGAGTACCGCCGTTTCCTCGGGTGATGGCAGAAAAACGCCCCGTTCCAACCACTTGGAGGTTGACTCCATGCCGCGCAGGCGCATGTCCTCACTGAACGAAGTCAGATGCGAAAGCGATTGTTCTAATTTCGGCGCGGCGTTCCGCACGAAAGATCCGGAACCCTGCCGCTGTACGATTGCGCCCTGTTTCACCAATTCCTGAATGGCCTTGCGCACGGTGACCCTGGACAGGCCGGTGATCTCGGCGATTTCGCGCTCGGGCGGTAATGAGGAATTCGGGGGAAGGACACCAGCGTCGATGCCTTCTTCCAGCCGCTGGCGCAGCCGGACATAGCGCGGCCCTCCGCTTTTTTCGAGCCAGTCGTCAGAAGCCAGAAAAGAAGCTGCGTTCATGCCGAATGCTCCACTTGAAAAGCCCGGGCCAACGCGATGGCTCCGTCGATAGGCGCACCTTTGGGTTCTGTTACTGCGCCACGCGCACGATCCGGCAGATACGCCTCGTAATGTGGGCCAATACCCCCGGTCAGGCATAATGGCATGGCCGGCGTCCAGCCCATTGCTTCCAGTGCCTGCAAAAGATGCACGGCGCCTTCGCGCATAAGCGAAACCGCCCGTTCATCCCCTGACCTTGCTGCCGCTGTCACCTGTCGCGCAATTTGGCCGAATTCATGAGGTCGGGCCGCAGCCGCGAAAGCGACAATGCCGCTTGTACTTCCAAATTCGTTCAGCAAGGCCTCAGTCAGGTTGGATTTTGGCACCAGCTCATCCCATGCATCCAGCGTCACCGAAAGCGCTCTGCGCCCAATCCACTGAGCAGAAGCCTCATCCCCCAGCACGGAGCCCCAGCCACCGGCAAAGCGTCGGCCGGCTTGCGATTGAAGGGCCAGAAAAGAACCCGTCCCGCAATGGGCGATTGCACCGTCGGTTGCCTGATGCGCACCCGCCAGCGCAGGGTGACGATCATCCTCGACCAGTAAACTGTCCAACGGCAAATCCGCGGCCACTCGCTGGGCGATCTGTTCACCGGTAACACCAGCCAGTCCAAAATACGCCGGCACGGGCCGAAAGGTGTCGGGCTGAACACTGAGCTTGGTCGCAAGCATTTTCAAGCCGTCTTTCAGACGTGCAATCGCACCGTCATAATCGCTGGCAACGTTGGCTGGGCCAACCTCGACCACCAGCCGCTGCTCCCCATCGTCATAGGCGATCCGACAGGTCGTTCCGCCGCCATCTGCTGCGATGATTGGATTGTTTTTCGACCTAAGCATGATGATACCTATATAATGCCTATGCTGTAATGTAAATGCCAAAGTAAATCCAATAAGGGCAGAAAGATCAAAAGTACACTGATTAATAAGGCCAATAGCGGCTGAAAAAAAATTAGTGGACAAATGGTATTGTATAGGTATGCTTTCTGGCAACGAGGAGAAACACGTGCTGCCACACATCACCGAACAACTCCACCCGGACGCATATGATTTGGGCAACCGACCGCTGGAAGAAGCGGCGCTGGCCTTGTGCAGGGGTCAGCAGGAAGCGGCCGGTGCCCCGCAGGGCGCCCTGCGTGCGATATGCGAAGGTGCCGAAGTTATGGCCCGCAGTCTGGCATCAGGCGGTTCATTGTATTACGTGGCGGCGGGGTCTTCGGGGCTGATGGCTGCGGCTGATGCAATGGAACTGGGCGGCACTTTCGGTATCGACGAAAACTGTATCCATATCCTGATGGCCGGAGGGCTGCCGCAATCCGCGCATATGCCCGGTGGAACCGAGGATGACACCGACGGGCTGGTTGAAGCGCTGGCCGGACTTACGTGCAACGACACGGTCATTGCTGTCTCTGCCAGCGGCACCACCCCGTATACACTTGAGGCGGCGCGACTTGCGCGTGCTGCGGGTGCATGCACGATCGGGATAGCCAACAACCTGGGCAGCCCGCTGTTGGCGCAATGCGATCACGCGATTCTGCTTGCCACCCCGCCTGAACTGATTTCAGGCTCAACCCGAATGGGCGCCGGTACAGCCCAGAAAATCGCGCTGAACATGCTTTCCAGCCTTATGGCAATCAAGTTGGGTCATGTTCATGACGGGATGATGGTCAACTTGCGAGCAGACAATGCAAAGCTGCGGGCGCGTGCGACCGGCATCGTCGCCCGGATCGCCGGAGTTGATGCAAGCACCGCCCAAAACGCCCTGGCACAAGCGCAAGGAGACGCCAAATCCGCCATCCTTATCGCTGCTCGCGGCGTTTCACTGGCGGCAGCCGATGCGCGCCTGAAAGAAACGGGCGGAGTTCTGAGCGCGGCACTGACACCTGATAAATAACTGCAAACCAAATGGGAGAGTACAATGAAACGTAATAGCCTGAAACTGGCCTTGCTTGGTGGGACGCTGTTAGCCTCTGCCGCCTATGCCGAAGACGTCACGCTGACCATCGAAAGCTGGCGTAACGATGACCTGACCCTGTGGCAGGACCAGATCATCCCGGCCTTTGAAGCAAAGCATCCTGGCATCAAAGTCCAGTTCACGCCGTCTGCTCCGGCAGAATACAACGCGGTTTTGAACTCGAAACTTGATGCGGGGTCTGCCGGTGACCTGATTACCTGCCGCCCCTTCGATGCTTCGTTGGCACTTTATGAGGCTGGTCACCTGACCGATCTGTCCTCGGTCGAGGCGATGAACAACTTCTCGGACGTTGCAAAGTCTGCCTGGCAGACGGATGACGGTTCGGCCAGCTTCTGCGTGCCGATGGCATCGGTTATTCACGGCTTCATCTACAACAAGGACGCTTTTGCCGAGTTGGGCCTCGAAGTGCCGACCACGGAAGACGAGTTCTTTGCCGCATTGGACAAGATCAAGGAAGACGGCACTTACATCCCAATGGCAATGGGTACCAACGACCAATGGGAAGCTGCCACGATGGGCTACAACAACATCGGGCCGAACTACTGGAAGGGTGAAGAAGGTCGTCAGGCGTTGATCGCAGGCGAACAGAAGCTGACCGATGAAGCCTGGACAGCCCCGTACGCAACGCTGGCCCGCTGGGGTGCCTATCTGGGTGATGGCTACGAAGCACAGACCTATCCCGACAGCCAGAACATCTTCACTTTGGGCCGCGCAGCCATCTATCCTGCGGGATCATGGGAGATTTCCGGCTTCAACGCACAAGCCGATTTCGAGATGGGAGCTTTCAAGCCTCCGGTTCAGAACGCAGGCGACACCTGCTATATCTCGGACCATACGGATATCGGCATCGGCATGAACGCGGCCACGAAGAATCCTGAAGCCGCCGAAACGTTTTTGACCTGGGTCGCAAGCCCTGAGTTTGCTGAGATCTTCGGCAACGCTTTGCCCGGATTCTTCCCGTTGTCGAGCACTCCGGTCGAGTTGCAGGACCCGCTGGCCAAGGAGATCGTCGGCTGGCGTGAAGAATGTGAATCGACCATCCGCTCGACCTACCAAATCCTGTCGCGCGGCACACCAAACCTCGAGAATGAGACCTGGGGTGCATCCGTTGCCGCGATCAAAGGTGCCAAGTCGCCCGAAGAGCTGGGTGCAGAACTGCAGACAGGCCTCGCCTCGTGGTACGCACCACATCAGTAAGCTGAACCATACCCGGGCAGCATGAGTTGCCCGGGTACGCCCAGCATTCCATTGAAAGCGCTCCCCATGACCCGCCCCCGCATCCGCTGGCATATCGTCGTGTTTCTGGCACCAGCCGTGCTTGTCTACACAGCGGTGATGATCTTTCCCCTGTTCAATACGCTCCGTCTGGCCCTTTACTCTGAAGTCGACCAGAGCCGCGTATTTGTTGGACTGCAGAACTTTCAAACGCTGTTTTTTGATCCGATCTGGTCGGAACAGTTCTGGAATGCGCTGGGCAACAATTTCTGGTTCTTTCTGGTTCACATGCTGGTGCAGAACCCCATCGGCGTCGCGCTGGCCGCGCTGCTCAGCCATCCGCGCCTGCGATTTGCGGTGCTCTATCGGTCGGCGATCTTCATTCCGACAATCCTCAGCTTTGTGATTGTCGGGTTTGCATGGAAATTGATCTTGTCGCCCATCTGGGGCATCGCGCCTTCGATGCTGGACGCGGTTGGGCTGAAATCCCTCTTTGCCCCGTGGTTGGGGAAGGAGGAATACGCTCTGACCACTCTGGCGCTGATTTCGGTCTGGCAGTTTGTTGGTATCCCTATGATGCTGATCTACGCGGCCTTGCTGTCGATCCCCGAAGAAATCCTGGAAGCCGGGGAAGTGGATGGCATCACCGGTACAAGCGCCTTCTGGAAGATCAAGCTGCCGCTGATCCTGCCCTCGGTCGGGATCATCTCAATCCTGACATTTGTCGGCAATTTTAACGCCTTCGATCTTATCTATGCTGCACAGGGTGCTCTGGCGGGGCCTGATTTCTCGACCGATATTCTCGGTACCTTCATGTATCGCACATTCTTTGGCTTCCAGCTGCAATTAGGTGATCCGCATATGGGTTCGGCCATTGCTGGTGCGATGTTTGCAATTATCCTACTGGGTGTCTGTGTCTACCTTTTCGGCATCCAGACCCGGATGCGCCGGTACCAGCTGTAAGGAGCAGATGACATGAATAAGGCCCGCTCCAACCCGCTAAACACCTTCGCGATGCATGGTGCACTGATCTTTTATACGCTGATCGCACTGTTTCCGGTTTTCGTGATCCTGATCAACAGCTTCAAGACCCGCAAGGCTATCTTTCGCGAACCGCTGGCGCTGCCCGATGCCGACAGTTTTTCGATGATCGGATATCAGACAGTGATGAAGCAGGGGGATTTCTTCCTTTATTTCCAGAACTCTCTGATTGTGACTGTTGCATCCCTGACATTGGTCCTGCTGTTTGGCGCGATGGCGGCTTATGCGCTGAGTGAATACCGGTTCAAAGGCAACATGCTTATGGGTCTGTACCTCGCTCTTGGAATCATGATCCCGATCCGCATCGGCACCGTGGCCATCCTGGAAATGATGGTGGCGACCGGGCTGGTGAACACCCTGTGGGCGCTGATCCTTGTCTATACGGCGCAGGGCCTGCCCTTGGCGGTGTTCATCCTCAGTGAGTTCATGAAACAGGTGAGTGACGACCTCAAGAATGCGGGCCGCATTGATGGCCTTAGTGAATACACAATCTTCTTTCGGCTTGTGTTGCCGCTGGTGCGTCCGGCAATGGCAACGGTCGCCGTGTTCAACATGATCCCGATCTGGAACGATCTATGGTTCCCGCTGATCCTGGCTCCTGCGGAAGAGACCAAGACCCTGACGCTGGGAAGCCAGGTCTTCATCGGTCAGTTTGTGACAGACTGGAACGCGGTCCTGTCAGCCCTTTCAATGGCGATTCTGCCGGTGCTGATCCTCTATGTGATCTTCTCGCGACAGCTTATCCGCGGCATCACGTCAGGAGCGGTGAAATGACTCGCGTCCTGATCGCAGGCCTTGGGAACATGGGGCTGAGCCATGCGCTGGCACATCACCATCACCCGGACGCGCAGATTGTCGGGCTGGTGAACCGATCCGGCCGCGTGGATCACTCTGATCTGACGCGCTATCCGGTGTATTCAAGTTTTGAAGCCGCTCTGACCGAAACCAAACCGGATCTGGTTGTTATCGCGACTTATTCGGACAGTCACGCGGATTACGCCTGCGCTGCGATGGAGGCGGGTGCCCATGTGTTTGTCGAAAAACCACTCGCCACCAACGTTGTCGATGTGCGGCGTGTGGTCGAAACAGCGGCGCGGCTGAACCGAAAGCTGGTGGTGGGCTATATTCTGCGCCACCACCCATCCTGGATGCGCCTGATCGCCGAGGCTCGCACTCTGGGTGGCCCCTATGTGTTCCGTCTGAACCTGAATCAACAATCCTCAGGGCCTGAGTGGGAGACGCACAAGGCCCTGATGCAGACCACGTCACCCATCGTGGATTGTGGTGTGCATTATGTCGATGTGATGTGCCAGATCACCGATGCAAAGCCTGTTCGCGTCCATGGCATGGGACTGCGCCTGTCGGATGAGATCGCGCCTGACATGTACAATTACGGCCAGTTTCAGGTGGTGTTCGATGACGGTTCGATCGGGTGGTACGAGGCTGGCTGGGGTCCGATGATGTCCGAAACTGCGTTTTTCGTGAAGGACATCGTTTCGCCCAACGGGTCTGTTTCGATCACCGACGGAAACAAGGGCGCGTCAGCAGACATCGATGGTCATACCAAGGTTGGTTGCCTTCTGGTTCACACGCCGCAGGGCGACCGGACTATCGACATGCCTGATGAGCCCGGTCATCAGGAACTCTGCGATGCTGAACAAGCCTATATGCTGCGCGCCATCGCCGAGGATATCGACCTGACCCGCCACATGTCCGACGCCGTACAATCCCTTGCAATCTGCCTGGCCGCTGACCAAAGCATCCGCACCGGCCAACCCGTTTCTCTTGAGGAGACCAGCCAATGACCGCCCTGTCACTGAAAAACATTCACAAATCTTTTGGCAATGTAGAGGTCCTGAAGGACATCAGTCTTGAGGTTGAGGACGGCGAGTTTGTGGTTTTTGTCGGCCCTTCCGGATGCGGAAAGTCCACTCTTCTGCGCGTTATTGCAGGGCTTGAAGACGCCACATCGGGCGAGATCAGAATTGCGGGCGAGCAGGTCAATCTGACCCCGCCCTCGAAACGCGGCATCGCCATGGTGTTCCAGAGCTACGCGCTTTATCCACACCTGAATGTACGCGGCAACCTGACCCTTGCCCTGAAACAGGAACGCCAGCCGAAAACCGTGATCGACGAGCGCGTCGCCGAGGCGAGCCGGATGCTGGGGTTGGAGCCCTACCTTGACCGCTACCCATCCGAACTGTCGGGGGGGCAGCGCCAGCGTGTTGCCATCGGTCGCGCCATCGTGCGCCAACCCAAGCTGTTTCTGTTCGACGAGCCGCTGTCCAATCTTGATGCCGCTTTGCGCATGAACACCCGGATTGAGATTGCAAATCTACACAGGCAACTCTCGGCTTCGATGATCTACGTCACGCACGATCAGACAGAAGCGATGACACTGGCCGACAAGATTGTGGTGCTGCGCGACGGACGGGTGGAACAGGTCGGCACCCCGATGGAGCTGTACAACAACCCGGCAAACCGCTTTGTCGCCGGATTTCTTGGTTCACCTTCCATGAATTTTCTGCCCGCAGACAGCCTGACCCCGGGCGATGCGCGTGAACTTGGGCTGCGCCCGGAGGACATCCGCTTGGAAAGCGGCGGACCGATTGCCGGCACCGTTTCACATGTTGAACAGTTGGGTGGTGATACCAATGTCATTCTGCAAACCAGCAACGTGCCAATCACAGTCCGGTTGTTTGGCCAGTACGCGATTGCCCCGGGTGACGATGTACAATTCGGGTTTGATCCTAGCCGCGCATATTACTTCGGGAATGACGGACAGAGATTACAGTAACGGCAGTTTTCGACCCGTTCTGCACCAGTTTGTTCTGGTGTGAGCGTGACCCAAAGAGTGCAACCGCTGGAAAACATGACTGGTTATCCAAGATTGTGGCGTGTGAACATGAATTGCCCGGATGGCAGGTTCGACCGGAAGTCAGCGGCACGACCGGACAGCGCCCTGTAGAACTGACGCAAGCCGGGCTCGATGTCTTCAGCCAGATTTTCGCACTGTTGGCACAAGGTATTGACCAGGCTGTTAGGGTGTCGATTTGTGATCGCCAAAATCAGCTCTGCATGTGCAACCCTGAGTTCCTGGAACGCCGCTGTTTGCAACAGGGCCTGATCGCCCACCAAAACAAAGACGGATTCCGGGTTGGCTTTGCCTTTCAGATCAACATGCCCGGCCTCTAACATGGCCAGATTCCCATGCGTGATTTCATGGACGCCGTTTGAAACGACGATGTCGTAGTCGACCGTTCGACAGCATTGTTCGATCCGCGCTGAGACATTCACGACGTCACCGATGACCGTATAGTTGAACCGTTTCTGCGAGCCGATATTGCCGACGCAGGCCTGTCCGGTCGCAAGCCCCGTTGCCAGCGCGATAGGGGGGCGGTTTCGCATGATGTCGGATGCATTGAACTCTGCCAAAGCGCGCCGCATCTTCAGCGCGGCTAATGCAGCCCGGCACGGGTGGTCAGCGACAGGTAAAGGCGCGTTCCAGAACGCCATAACAGCGTCGCCGATAAACTTGTCGATGGTTCCTCGTTCAGCCAGTATCTGGTCGCCGATACTGGAAAAAAGCGCATTCAGCAGCGAGACCAGCTCGGTGGCAGATGCGGACTCAGACAAAGGTGTAAAACCCCGGATGTCGGAAAACATCACTGTGATATCCTGCGTCTCACCTCCCAATTGCAGCTGATGTCCCGAGGCTTCCATCTCATCAAGGATCTCCGGGGCGACGTAATGAGAAAAGACTTTTCGGATTTTGCGCTTTTCCCGTTCGGTAGACAGGAAAAGATATCCTGCCAGCAGCCCGAAATTAGCCATGCCACCGATAAGCGGAAATGTGGCGTCGAACAAAACCGACTGGTTTTGAAAGACCAGCCAACTCAATATCAGAACGGCGGCAGCGGCGACACCGCCTGCAATGAAAGATGCAACCGCACCAAAACTGGACATGACGGCAATCACGACAAGCCCGAGAAAGGCGAAGGCAAGCATTTCCTGCGCAGCGGTCACATCCGAGCGGCTTAGCATTTCGTTGGTCAGGACCTGTTCCAGCACCTGGGCGTGAATTGAAACGCCGGGAACGCTCTCGCCAAGCGCCGTCTGGTGCATATCGAATAAACCGGCGGCCGACGTTCCGATCAGTATGATCCGCCCCTCAACTTCCGCCCGAACGTCCGCATCATCCGAGCCTTTGAGGATATCGTTGGCCGAAATATACAGCTCGGGCGCATCGCGCCTGTATCTCAGCCAAATCTCGCCGTTTTCTGTTGTTGGTATCCGGTATCCCCCGACCTCAACCGCCAACATGATGCCTGTTTCATCCTGTGCACCTTCGGCCACAATATTGGTCTCGCCCAAGGCAACTCTCAGGGCTTCAATTGACAGACCCGGCAACAACCCATCCGGCCCGCGCCAAAGAACCGGCACGCGGCGCATGATACCTGTTCCCCCGATGGGCGAGACGTTGACCCCACCAATACCTGCCGCGGTCCGGTCCAACGGAGGCGCAATTGGCGTCCAATGAGGAACTGAAATTAGACCCGCGGCGGGATTTTCACCGAATTCAATGATACCTGCTTTTGCAGTGATGGGGTTTCCTTCCGCCGACATTCGTGCGGCAGTCCCAAGAACGACCGGCCAATAGGCGATTTCCATCCCAAGCAAGACATCGTTATCGAGCTTTTGAGCGTGCCGTTCAACTGTAAGAACCCCTTCCAGAGACGGATCGTTCAGAAGCCGTGAGGGGGAAAACCGGTCAGGCTCAGCGAACAACATATCAAATGCGATAGCCGCAGCACCGTATTCACCCAGATTCTGAACCATTTGCGCCACCAGAGTCCGGGGCCAGGGCCATTGCCCCCAATTGGCCAGAGAGGCTTCGTCAATATCTACAACCCGTATGGGAAGGTCGGGATTGAACTCTCGCGGAGATGACCTTTGCAGAACGTCGAAATAGATCAGACGGGTCATTCGCACCGGATAGGGATCCATGACCCTGATGAAACAGCCCACCAGGATCAGACACAATCCGACAAGGCGGAACGCCCATTTCCCTGTCCTGGTTTTGCGCTTCTCGTTGCTCACGTCGTTCTCCGAAAAAGTGAGGCAAAGCCCAATTGGTCAAAAGCGCTATTGGACCAGTTCGTTTCCCGGCTCCTGTTGTTCCGGTTCTTCCGGTTCAGACTCTTCTGGTTCCGGTTCAGGTTCTTCCGGTTCTTCCGGTTCAGACTCTTCTGGTTCCGGTTCAGGTTCTTCCGGTTCCGGTTCGGGTTCTACTTCCGGCTCTGGTTGTGACGGGGGCGATGGCGGTGCTGCGACGCTGATTGCGCGCGGCTGCGGCGCAGTTCTGCGAATGTCGGCCCTGTCGACTTTGGCCTGCTGCACGGGTGCACCTTCGCCAGAACACCCCTCAACCCTCACCTGCAATGGAGGCAGCAGGCCTTCCTGCGACTGAACAAATGGGAAACCAGATTTCAGCGCCTGATCATACTGCTCCTGATCAGCAGGCCGCCCGACTGTCCCGCCTCCACTGGTGGCATACATGCTGCATACGCGGCCTGTGGACCTGCAAGACCCCTGTGCACTGCACATTTGAACCGTTCCGTGCAGGACAAGCATTGCACTCTGGGTTTGTGATACGACCCACATGTCGAAAGTTGTTCCGCGAACGGCCATAGTCGCAGTCGGTGTCTTGATCGAATATGCACCTTTTCGGCTTTTGCCGGAAATGAATCGAAAGCTGCCACCCAAGGCCTGCACGGCAAAGCTTTTGGCCTTTCGATTGCCGCGCAGCATAGTCACGTCCAACACCATATGCGCATTGGGGCCAACGGCAATTTTTGTTTCATCCACAAATACGATCTGTACCAAACCGCTGTGATCTGTAGATATCGTATCGCCTGATTCAACGTCCATTCCTGAAATGACAGGCTGAGTGTTTCCGGCGCGAATGATCTGAGCGCCTTGCTTGGCGCTGATAACTGTTCCGATGTTGGCAAGGGCCTGCGCCGGCATGAGCGCGACAACAAATACAACCAACACAATCTTTAACCAAGTCAAACCAGAGCCCCTTCCCCCCACGGGTCTAAGTAAACGCGAAGCGCGCCAAGCTCGATTTTTGCCCCCAGAAATGTGTTATTCTTATTCAAATGCTCTAAAATGCTAGCAATATTTATGCATTATGGTGTGTATTTGTAGCAAGTTGTTTTTTAATCCGCGTTTACCAGCTTAAACACTTACGGATATGTGGGCGATGGTCTCCGCCATGGTCAGTAGGTGTGAACAACATGCTAACACCAATGGAAAAGAGAGACGTAAGTGGGGCTAACTGGCAGGTGTTTAGCAAGGCAACTGAACAGGCCAAAGCGCAGTATCCGTCAAATTCGCGCATAGGGCACGTGGCTCATCGCTTTTCTCGCGATGAGCCGTGATGCTTTTGCAGCGTGTTGTTGAAGGGTCAGAGGAATTGTTCGGGCAACAATGCGTCCGGCATGTTTTGGTAACACACGGGTCTCAGGAACCGCCGGATTGACAACGTGCCAACCGAGGTGGCACCGAAATTGGTCGAAGCGGGGTAGGGGCCGCCATGCACCATGCTGTCACAGACCTCGACGCCCGTGGGAAAGCCATTGGCAAGCACACGTCCGGCCTTGCGCTCGAGGATCGGCATCAGGCAACGCGCGGTGTCCATGTCCGCATCATCCATATGCAGTGTACAGGTCAGCTGACCTTGCAGGCTGTGTGCGACGGCCTGCATTTCGTCAGGCGTTTCGGCGGTCACAATAACGCCTAGCGGGCCAAAAACCTCTTCACCAAGGGTTTCGTTTGCCAGCCAGTTCACAGCATTGGTGCGATACAGGTGCGGGGACGCGGAGCGTTGGCCACGCATCGAGGTCAGAACCTCCTGCACACCTGTTGTATTGGCGATCCTTGCCTGACCAGCTCGATAAGCGTCGGCGATGCCGTCGGTTAGCATGGTCTGCGCGGGTGTCTTTGACAGGGCGGTTCGCGCGGTCTCAGCGAAGCGGTCCGCTGCTGCACCCGCCAGCATAACGGCGACCCCGGGGTTGGTACAGAACTGACCTGCGCCCATGGTCAGCGACCCCGCCCAGTTCTGAGCAATGTTGTCGCCCCGGTTCGTCAGCGCAGCATCGAGAATGAACATCGGGTTGACCGAGCCAAGTTCACCGAAAAACGGGATTGGCTCAGGACGCGCGGCACATAGATCGAACAGTGCCCGTCCACCAGCCAATGAGCCAGTGAATCCGACAGCCCTGATCAGCGGGTGTTGTACCAAAGCGGAACCCACGGTCCGGTCACCCCCCTGAATCAGACTGAAAACACCGGGATGAATTTTGCAGCGTTCGATGGCAGCATGTATGGCCTCGGCTATGATCTCACCGGTACCCGGGTGAGCGCTGTGCCCTTTTACGACAACGGGGCACCCAGCAGCCAAAGCGGCTGCGGTGTCGCCGCCTGCGGTTGAAAAGGCCAAAGGGAAATTCGAAGCACCGAATACGGCGACAGGGCCAATCGGGCGCTGAAGCATTTTCAGATCCGGGCGCGGCAGCGGCGAGCGGTCTGGCAACGGGCCGTCGTGGCGCCGATCCAGATACTCACCACTCAGAATATGTGTCGCAAACAAGCGAAGTTGGCCCGATGTGCGACCCCGCTCCCCTTGCAGACGGGCCTCGGGCAGGCCGGTTTCCTGCGTGCCTATTGCAGTAATCGCCTCGGCGCGGGCTTCGATCTCATCTGCTATGGTATTCAGAAATGCCGCGCGGTCTTCCCGGGTCGAAAAACCATAGCTCCAGAACGCTTCTTCGGCAGCTTCCGCAGCTGCATCAACATCCTGAAGACGCCCCACCGAAAAACTGTGTGAAGATCCAAAAGCGGGCTGTGACTGAAAAACCGTGTCACCTGAAAGCCAATTTCCAGCGATGAGGTGCTTACCATGGGGGGAGCAGGTCATGAATGTTCCATATCTACGATTCTAATGTTATGGATAATGTATCCAATTAAGGAGGGCAATCAAGCGCCCTGTTAGGTCTCCTCCATGGCGCGTTTTGCCACGATCATCTCCAGCAGTTGTTCCTTTGTTCGCCGGATGTGCCGCATCAGCATGTCACAGGCTTCGTCGACGTTCCCTGCTTGCGCTAGTTTCAACAGCTCTCGATGTTCTTTTTTCGCCGGTTCCCGCTGCTTCATCACGCTCAGATGCATTCGGACATAGCGGTCTGATTGCAGATTGACGCGATCCAGCAATTCATTTGTCAGTTTCCTCTGCGATGCCGCGTAAAGGGCGGAGTGGTATTGATAGTTCAGGATCCCCCACTTCCCGACGTCATTCTCGTCATAAGACGCTTCCATCTGTGTCAATATGTCGTTGCATCGCGCAAAGTCGGCAGATGTCATCTGCGGAATGGCTCTGCGGAAAAGATCGACTTCAATAAGCATTCGAAGGTCGAATATCTCTCCGATTTCATTCAGGGAGTGCTTGGTGACTGATCCGCCCCGATTATTGGCCCATTGAATCAGGCCTTCAGCGTTCAGACGCTTCAGGGCCTCGCGGATGGGCATCCGCGATACGTCATATTCCTCGGCCAGAGCTTCCTGGCGAATAGCTTCACCTTCGGCAAGTTCACCATTCAGTATCCGCTCACGAAGATCGTTCGCGATGACATCTGGTAGGCTTTGCTTGGTTATTGCGCGCTTTCCTGCCATAATTTTCCTGCCACTTGTTTGGGTACAGCTACCGGTTACCGGCGGTTATTCCAAGTTGAGCCGCGACGCGACCACTTAGAAAGCTGATTAAGGACACTCCGTTTAATAATGCATCCAATATCCATGTTGTTTCAACCCTGCTGAGACAGCGAGGTAAGACCAAGTGCGAATGGAACCTTCTGTGACCGCCTTTCCCTGAAAGCGGGCACGGTCAATGCACTGTTTAGTCAGACACCCCAGGTGTCCGACAAGCGATACCCGCCAGGCCAGGGGTCATCTGGGTCAAGCATGTGTTGATGAATGCCGGTGATCCAGCCGCGCCCACTTATTTCGGGGACAATCGCGGCACGGCCCGCCACCTCGGTGGCATCGACGATCCTGCCAGTGAACCGTGATCCGATGATCGAGACCGCCTCGAATGTCTGACCCGGCGACATCAACCCCTTTGCAGCCATCAGCGCCATGCGTGCGGAAACCGCTGTACCCGTGGGCGATCTATCAACTTTGCCCGGTTGGATTGCGACGGCAGATTTGCCAGTTAATCCGGTCTCGGTCTGGCTGATCGGGCCGCAGAAAGCACAGAATGAAATGTGGTCCCAATCCGGGTTTTCAGGATGCGAAAACCCAAGCTGTTCATTGGCTGCATTGGTGATCTTCACCCCCAATCGGGCGATGTCACGGGCCTCGTGTTCGACAATCTCGAATCCCAATGCCTGTGCATCGACCACGACAAAACTGTCACCCCCATAGGCGGTATCAACCATGATCGTATCCAATCCGGGTACCTCAAGCGGGACGGACAGTTTGTCGGCAAAGCTGGGCAGGTTCTGCACGAAAATGCGTTGCGCTTTTCCACCGCTGCATTCCGCCCGTACACGAACCAGCCCGCCCGGGGCCTCAAGCACCATATGAGTTTCGGGTTCCTGCATCGGAATGATCCCGCCATCCAGCAATACTGTTGAAACACAGATCGAGTTCGAACCGGACATGGGTGGTGTGTCTTCGGGCTCCATAATGATAAAGGCCGCGTCGGCCTTGGGGTGTTTCGGGGGCACCAGAAGATTGACATGACGGAAAACACCGCCCCGAGGTTCGTTCAGAACGAAGTTGCGCAGCGTCTGGTCGCCCGCGACAAAGCTGCGCTGTTCCCACAAGGTATCGCCCGGTGGCGGGGCGACGCCCCCAACGATAACATCCCCTACTTCGCCTTCTGCATGGGCTGAAATGACATGAACGGTTTTGCTGCTCCGCATCGGATCTCTCAATATTGTGCGACAGGCTCGCCCAGAGCGTCGAAAATCGGTGTAACGCCCAGACCCGGACGGGCGGGTGCGGTCATCCGGCCGTTGACACGCTTTGGCGCACCCTCGGCAATGTCCACCGTGCCGTAGGAATTGAAGTCCGTGGCAGAGAATGTGAACCCGGACGGCGTTGAACGGGCCAGATGTGCAATCGCCGCAGTGGTAATGTCGCCACCCCAGGTGTCTTCGATCGTCATGGGGATGCCGTGCGCCACGCAGAGGTCACGCATAAGGCGGGCTTTGGTCAACCCTCCGACTTTCGAGATCTTGAGGTTGATAACATCCATCGCGTCTTCGGCAATGCCGCGGACCAGCGTGTTGGGGGTGTCGATCACCTCGTCCATCACGAAAGGCAATGCGGTGCGGCGGCGGATCGACACGCATTCCTCATAGGTCAGGCAAGGCTGTTCCACATAAACATCCAGACCCGAAATTGCTCCCACCACGCGGGCGGCCTCGTGCCGGGTCCAGCCGGTATTGGCGTCCGCTACCAGCAGGTCCGTCTTTTTCAGAACGGCGCGGGTGGCGTGGATACGGTCAATATCGTCATTGGCCTCGCCACCCACCTTGAGCTGAAACTTGGTGTAGCCTTCGGCGGCATAGCCTTCGATCTTTTTGGCCATGATCTCGGGTGCTTCCTGACTGATCGCGCGATAAAGCACCACATCGTCCTGCGCCGCGCCACCCAGCAAGGTGTAAAGCGGCTGTTCCGTGGCCTTGCCCAGCAGATCCCAGCAGGCAATATCCACCGGGGCCTTGGCATAAGGATGACCCCGCAAGGCCGCATCCATCGTGCGGTTGATCTGACCGATATTCAATGGGTCCTGCCCGATCAAATGCGGGGCCAGCTCTGCCAGCCCGGCCCGGACGCCGAGCGCGAAAGACGGCAGATAGGCCGAGCCAAGCGGGCAGCATTCGGCATAGCCTTTCAACCCCTCATCCGTGATGATTTCCAAAACGGTGCTGTCAAACACTTCGACAAAATTGCCGTTGGACCAGCTATAGCGGCCTTCTTTCAGCGGCAGATTCACCTGATATACGTTCAGCCCGCTGATTTTCATAAGGTGTTCTCCAGATTAGAAGCGTGTGGATGCGAAAGGTGACATATCGAGCACCGGCTTGGCGTCAGTGACCAGATCGGCCACCAGTTCGGCCGTGCCTGCGGATTGGGTCAGCCCCAGATGACCATGGCCAAAGGCATAAAGCACCTTTGGTGCGCGCGAAGATCGGTCAATCACTGGCAGGCTGTCGGGCAGTGACGGGCGAAAGCCCATCCATTGCGTGCCGCCCTCTAGGTTAAGGTCTGGCATGAAGCGCCCGGCCTTGGCCAGCAACGTGTCAGCGCGCCGGTAATTTGGGGCCAGCTTCAATCCACCCAGTTCGACCGCGCCACCGATGCGCACACCGCCGTTGATCCGGGTCACCACAAACCCATGCCCCCCAAAGGTCAGATGCGTGCGCAGGTCAAAAGCGCCTTCGGGCAGGGTCGTGTTATAACCCCGCTCGGTCTCTAGCGGGATATGATCCCCTAGGGATTTGGCCAGTTGGTGTGACCAGGCTCCGGCGGCGACAATCACCTGACCTGCCGAAATGTCACCGTTGACGGTGACGAGACGCACGCCGTCATCGGTTGGTATCAGTGCCGTGATCCCTGCGATCTTAACCTGCCCACCGCGCGCGATGAACTGTTCCGCCAGATGGTCCGTCCAGCGGGCCGGGTCGACGGTATTCATCCATGTCGGGGTAAAACCCGCATGGGCGAAACGCCGGTTCAGTCCGGGTTGAATCTCGGCAATTGCATCCGGACTGTCCAAAAGAACAAACGGGATGCCATGGTCCTTGCGCAGGTCCCAGGTGGGCAGGCTGGCACGGAAATCTCTCTCACTCTCGAACAACTGCAATTGGCCTTGGCGCTGCATCAGCGCCTCGCCGTCTACATATGCGATCTGGCGCTCCAGCGCGGAGCGGCTTTGGTTCATCAGCGCGGCCTGTGCGGACAGTGAGGCAGCATAACGATCCCGCCAACTGGCCCGCCAGAACCGGAGCATCCACGGTGCAATACTCAGCGCATAAGCGGGCGGGATCGACAAAGGCCCCAGCGGATCAAGAAGCCATTTTGGTGCTTTGCGCATGATCCCTGGGGTTGCAAGCGGCACGATATCTGTAAAGGCAAAGGCCCCGGCATTGCCCTTTGACGCTCCGGCTGCAACGCCTTCACGGTCCAGCACCAGCACCTGCCTTCCACGCTTTTGCAATTCCAGCGCTGCGCTGATGCCAATGATGCCAGCACCGATCACAACTATGTCCGTTTTGGTGTCATGCTGCATGGTTACAGGTTCTCAAATCGTGGTGCGGGGTCGGGGACCCGACAGTGTCTGTCCCCGGACTTGATTTCAAAGCGCGATACCATCACGGAACGGATCATTCGGCGCGAAAACCAACCTGCCTTCCGACATGATATGCGCCTGCCCGGTCAGGGTGGGAATGACGCCCCCGTTCGGGCCGGGTTGGTAGCTCAGCACATAGGGGCTGCCGATCACGCTTTCCTGCACAATCTCTTCCCCGGCGGCCAGCGCCCCGTTTTCCGCCAGACAGGCGAGGCGCGCCGAACTGCCCGTACCGCAGGGCGACCGGTCATATTGATTGTCAGGGCACAATACAAAGTTTCGGCTGTGAACATTCTTGTTGGGGGATTGATCCTGTAGGATCACGTGGTCAACCAGTTCCCCGTTCTCACCACACACGCCCTGTGCGATGCAGGCTTCACGTATGGCGATGGTCAGATCTGTCAACGCACGAATATTTCCCGGATTCACCGGGATCGGGCTGGGATCAACAATGAAGAACCAATTTCCGCCATAGGCAAGATCGCCGGTTATCGACCCATGGCTGCCGACCTCAATTTGCACAGCTGCCCGCACGCGGCGGCTCTCGACATTTGTGACGCGCACGGTATTGGCGTCCAGCAACTCCACCGAGATGACCCCGACCGGGGTTTCCACCCGGTGCGTGCCCGGCCGGATCCGACCCATATGGGCCAGAGTGACACCCAAACCGATGGTGCCATGCCCGCACATGCCCAGAACGGCATCCGCATCGAAATAGATCACGCCGGTCTCGCATCTTGAATCTTCGGGCGCGACCAGAAGCGCGCCCACCATTCCGGGCTGTCCGCGCGGTTCCAGTAAGATGGATTTGTAGAACACCTCATGCTCGGTGGCCAAGCGTCGTGCACGCTCGGCCAGTGGGCCGGACCCCAGATCGGGGCCACCGTCGAGGATTACCCGCGTAGGCATTCCCCCGGTGTGACTGTCAATCACATGCATTCAGCAATGACCCCGCCCTGGTCGGACCAATCAGTAAACCAAGTGCGGAACAGGTCGTATTGCTGTTCGCAATAGTTGCGCTGGGCATCCGTCAACTCGTCGGTTTCGTTGAAGTGCAAGCGGTACTCTTCTTCGCCGTTCAGGACCAGCAGGTGTTTGTAATACAGTACCAGATCGGTGCCTTCGTCAAAGCTGGCCAGCACGCCAAAGGCTTCTTCCAGTTCCCGCGCGCGAAGGCGGGCTTCGGCATGACCGGCTGCCGCTTTCTGACACAGGGCCGCCAGCAGAAGTGCCTCTTTTGGCAGGGCAGTGCCAATCCCTGTGATCGAGCCGGTGGCGCCGCAATTGACGAAGCCATGGTAGACTTCGGTGTCTACGCCAACCATCAGTGTGACCTGATCATCTTTCGAGGTAATGTGTTCTGCCGCATAGCGCAGATCGCTTTTGCCACCGAATTCCTTGAACCCAACCAGGTTGGGATGATCTGCGCGCAGTTCCAGGAACAGATCGGCGCGCGTCGCAAAGCCGTAAACCGGGCTGTTATAGATGATTGCCGGAATATCAGATGCAGCCGACAGGATCGCTTTGAAATGGTTGCGCTGCGCCGCGATGGACGATCCACGCGACAATACACGCGGGATCACCATAAGCCCTGCCGCACCAACTTTTTGCGCATGTGCGGCAAGCGCTACGGCGGATTTCGAATTTATCGCACCGGTGCCGACGACAACGGGCAGTCCGGCTGCGATCAGACGTTCGACACCTTCCATCCGTTCGGCATCCGACAAGAGAGGCCAATCGCCCATCGAGCCGCAATAGACCACGGCGGACATGCCTGCTTCGATCATTTCCTTGCCCTTTTTCACCAGCGCGTCGAAATCCGGTGTCCGGTCCGGTTTGCAGGGGGTCATTAGGGCTGGCATGGTGCCGGTGAAGATATTCTGGGACATGAAGGTAACCTTCCTAATTGTATTGGGGTGGGGGCTTTTATCGCACATTCGACAGGAATTTGCGGGTATGTTCGGATTGGGCTTCGCTAAAAATCTGCGCGGGCGGACCGATCTCTTCCATCACGCCCTGATGAAAAAAAGCAACCCGGTCTGATACATCACGAGCGAAACCCATCTCATGCGTGACACAAATCATCGTCATCCCTTCTTCGGCCAATAACCGCATCGTGTCGAGAACCTCGCCCACCAGTTCAGGATCCAGCGCCGAGGTTGCTTCGTCAAACAGCATGTATTCCGGCTCCATCGCCAGCGCGCGGGCAATGGCAAGTCGCTGCTGCTGACCGCCCGATAAGGCCGAGGGAAAGACGTTCAGCTTCTCGCCCAACCCTACATGGGTCAACTGCTTTGCGGCAATGTCACGCGCCTCGTCCGTCGACTTGCCTTTGACAATCTTCGGGGCCAACGCAACGTTTTCCAGTGCTGTCAGGTGCGGAAAGCTGTTCCATTGCTGGAACACCATCCCCAGCTTTGTGCGCAGCTTGTTGATATCGGTGCCTTTTGCATGAACATCAATGCCATCAACCCTGACCGATCCTTGCTGGATCGGTTCCAGCCCGTTGATGCAATAGAGAAGGGTCGATTTACCGGAGCCTGACGCACCGATCACCGACAGAACTTCTCCTTTCTGCACATCCAGATCGATGCCTTTCAGCACATGCAGCGATCCGAAATATTTGTGCAGGTCGCGAATTTCGATCATTGGGCCCACCTTTTTTCTAGTGACGCGGAATACCGCGAAATCGGATAGCTGAGCGCGAAATAGAACGCGCCAGCGATTGTCAGGATCAGGAACGGTTCCTGCGTGCGGGTGATCAGGATCAGGCTGGCCTTGAGCAGCTCGACATAGCCCAGAACTGAGACCAGTGCGCTGTCTTTCATCACACCCAACGCGACCCCGACCCATGCCGGGAACACCGCGCGCCCACCGATCGGGAAGACGACATAGCGCAGATCCTGCCAATAGGTCATGCCCAGACTGCGCG
Source organism: Ruegeria sp. AL2 (assembly GCF_056540845.1). Lineage (NCBI taxonomy): Bacteria > Pseudomonadati > Pseudomonadota > Alphaproteobacteria > Rhodobacterales > Roseobacteraceae > Ruegeria > Ruegeria sp. AL2. Next base: position 38,679 of record NZ_JBQFXM010000015.1, on the reverse strand, counting down.
CCGCGCGGCGCATCGGATCGCCGACGGCCTCAATCCCGCCGCGCGCCACATTCGCAACCAGTGCTGCTGTGTAGATGGATAGGATCACCACGCCCGAGGCGAACGGGTCCAGATTGAGTCCGACAATAGGTGCAAAGTTGTAAAACAGCACCAGTTGGATGATCAGAGGGACCGAACGGAAGATATCCAAAACCGGAGCCAACGTCAGGGTCGCTGCCAGTTTGCCCTCGTACAGAAGCCAACCGCACACCACGCCAAAAACCGTTCCAATGGAAATCGAAAGCATTGAGATCCAGAGCGTTCGCAGCGCGGCTTCGCCCAGAAACCACAGATCGTTGATGTTGAAGCCGCTGAAAAAGCTGACAGTGGGTTGCATCTGTGCCTCCTTCAGTAGCGGAAAAGCCGGGACGCCAGCAGGCGCGAGGCAAAAAGGATGATTTTGACGATCACGTAGTAGATGACCGCGGTGACGGCGAAATATTCAAAGATTCGGAAAGTGCGCGAGGCAAAGAACTGCGTCTCGCCCGACAGTTCCCGGAAGCCGACCAGCATACCCAGTGACGACATCAAAACAGCCCAGACCATCTGGTTCGTGATCGGATGATAGACAATGCGAAACACCTGCGGGATCACGACGCGTGTGTAAGCCTGCCACGCGTTCATGCCCAGCGATCGCGACGCACGTAACTGTGTCTCGGGGACGGCCTGAAAGCCGCCACGGAAGTTTTCAGCCAGATAACCGGCGCAATTGAATGTCAGTCCGGCCAGCACGATGAAGTACGGCGACAGATGCAGGCCAAAGGCACCAAGCCCGAAGCCGAAAAAGAACAGCTGGAACAGTGCCGGAGTATTGCGCGCCAGTTCGACCCAGGCTGAGGCGAACCAGTAAAGCGGACCTTTCAGGTGCAGCCGCGTCAGCGCCAGACAAAGCCCGATGATGATGCCAAGGACCATTGCCAGCACAGCAACCTGTATCGTCAGCAGCGATGCCTCAAGCAGGTCCGGCAGGCTTTTCATCACCGGCCGCCAATGGAAGTTATAGTCGAACACGGGTGTTCCTCACGCAATCTACCGGTCCTTTCGCCCGGCCATAGCCGGACGAAAGCATGGAGTAGGAAAGGGTCAGTACATTACGCCGGGAATGCGCAGCTCAGGCGCTTCGCCGCCGACATATTTACCCCAATGCTCCTGATAGCGGCCCGAACGCACCTGGTGGGTCACGAACAGGTTCAGGAAGTTCAGCCAGGTGACATCTTCGCGCTTGCCTACAACCGAAGTGTAGTCGGTGGTCCATGGCATGCGAGGACCGGCAACAACAGTTTCATATTGCTGGGTAATCGGCAGCACGGCAGTGTTTGTGGTAATGCCGATATCGGCCTTGCCCTGAGCCACCGCCAGGAACACTTCATTCTCGGATTGATAGCCCTGATAATTGCCTTCTTCACCCCATCCGGCGGCTATCTTCAGCCATTCCTGCTCGGGCACGGTGCCGATCGCGGCAGCCACGCGCTTGCCACGGATATCCTCGAAGGTTTCAATGCCACTTTCGGCATTCACCACACCCTGCGCATAATAGATGGCGTAAGGAATGGTAAAGCCCACCGTCCGCGCCCGTTCAAGGCTGTCCGAGGTTGCTCCGAACACAACGTCTGCGCGTCCGGTGACGATCACTGGCAGGCGTTCCGCCCAGGTCAGCGGCAGGATTTCGGCCTCAACTTCAAGAGCGGCGGCCAGATCATTGCAGTATTCGACATCAAAGCCTGCCGGTTCGTTATTCGCGTCGCGATACCCAATTGGCGGAAAATCCAACACAACACCGCAGCGCAATGTCCCGCGATCTACGACATCGTCCAGCGTGTCCGCCATCGCAGGAACCGTGGTGATGGTGGTGAGGGCCGCCAGTGCGGCGAGTTTCTTGAGCATGTGATCCTCCCTGAATCAATCGATACGCGCAGCTATAGAGGATATTGTATCCAACATCCAGTATTTTGTTGAGCGGGGAAAGCCTGCTTTCAAAGGGTGTCATGGCTCTTGGGTGCGATTGAAATGACTGACTTGGCCCGCGTGGAAGGCCGTCATTCGACGGTGGCCAAATGGAATTGGCACCAGGTATTACTGAGTTGGAGGTTTTGGCCGAAAGTGGTCCGTCGTCAAACGTGAAGGTGCATTGTGCTCAGAAGCCGGGGTGCTTTCAGCTTGAGACGGAAAACGTTTTGTGATGGGAGTGTGTGACGCCTAGGCAACTCCAACCTGCGTCTCTTAAAGAAAACCGGCAATGCTGGCCCGCGCGACCAAATGTGCGTTCGGTCAGACTTTGACGGCTTGGAGTTCTTCGAGCAGGTCGAGGAGTTGATTGAGTTTTTCTTGTCCCATTTGTTTTTCGATACTTTGGTAGATCTGCAGAGAGGTTCCGAGGTTTTCGGCGAGGATGTTTCGTCCTTCGTTTGTGATCTTCACCATTGTGCGTCGTTTGTCATGGCTGTCCTGGCGGCGTGATATTTGGCCTTCGGCTTCCATCGTGCGCAGGATGCGGGTGAGGCTTGGCAACAACAGGCAGGCCTCTTTGGCGATTGAGCTTTGCTCCACTTCACCCAGCTCGTCCAGCACGCGCAGGATGCGCCATTTCTGCTCGGTCAGTTGTATCCCCTGCAGCATGTCCCGGATGGGGGCCATGACGGTTTCGCGTGCGCGCAGCAAGGCAATCGGTAGGGCGCGCGAGGTGTTTTTGGTGTGGCTTTGTTCACTCATGGCAGTCTTGTAATTCGCGGAGTCAAAAGATGCAAAGATTAACAAAGCAAGTTCTAGACAGTGGGGGTTCCAATTTACTAAACATGTTTACCATTTGAGGGGAGCACATGCCACATTTTCACGTCGAATATTCCGGCAATCTGGAAGACAGGATCGATATGAGTGGCTTGTGCGAATGCATCCGGGCCACGGCTGCCGGGATCAAGACATTCCCCCTGCCCGGTATTCGTGTCCGGGCCACGCGGGTCGATCACTATGCCATCGCGGACGGCAATCCGGCGCATGGGTTTATCGATATCTCGATCCGCCTGCGCGCTGGCCGGGCTGCGGATGTCAAACGGGACGCCACGCAGCGCATTTTTGAGGCGGTTGTGGCCTATCTGTCCCCCGCCTTCGCCGGACATTCCATCGCGCTCTCGCTTGAGATGCGTGACATTGACCCAGACCTTTCGCCCAAGACCGGCACGATCCGGGACCATTTGGGCGCGACCAACCAGGAGACCTGATCCATGAGCGCACTGGATACGAACATCGAGAAGCTGGCGGGCTTTCTGGCGCGGTTTAAGGAGACCGGCATCAAGAACCGGATCGCGGGCGAAGATCGCGACGGTTCCGCAGGGGTGTTCCAATCCACATCTCCGGTTGACAGGTCGGTGATCTGCGATGTCGCCCATGGCACTGCCGATGATATCGACGCTGCCGCCAATGCCGCTCATGTCGCATTTGCCGATTGGCGCGACATGCCTGCCACCGAGCGGCGCCGCATCTTGCTGAACGTTGCCGATGCGATCGAGGCCCGTGCCGAGGAAATTGCGCTGTGTGAATGCTGGGACACAGGCCAGACCCTGCGCTTTATGTCCAAGGCCGCGCTGCGGGGGGCCGAGAACTTCCGGTATTTCGCGGATCAGGTGATACAGGCGCGGGACGGTCAGCATCTTAAGTCGCAGACCCTGATGAACATCACCACGCGCGTTCCGATTGGTCCGGTGGGGGTGATCACGCCGTGGAACACGCCGTTCATGCTGTCGACATGGAAGATCGCGCCTGCTTTGGCCGCCGGGTGCACCGTGGTTCACAAACCGGCCGAAGATTCTCCGCTGTCCGCTCGCATGCTGGTGGAGATCGCCGAAGAGGCCGGGCTGCCCAAGGGGGTGCTGAACACCGTGAACGGGTTCGGCCCCGATGCGGGTAAAGCGTTGACGGAACATCCGTCGATCAAGGCGATTGCCTTTGTCGGTGAAAGCCGCACCGGCAGCAGCATCACCAAACAAGGTGCCGATACGCTCAAGCGGATGCATCTGGAGCTGGGCGGCAAGAACCCGGTTGTCGTGTTCGACGACGCCGATCTCGACCGGGCGCTGGATGCGGTGATCTTCATGATCTACTCGATCAATGGCGAGCGCTGCACGTCATCCTCGCGCCTGCTGGTGCAGGACACCATCAAGGACGCGTTCGAGGCCAGGCTGATCGAACGGGTCAACACCATCAAGGTCGGCCATCCGCTGGATCCTGCGACCGAGATCGGGCCACTGGTGACCGAGGAGCATTATAACAAGGTGACTTCCTATTTTGACATCGCCAAAGAAGACGGTGCGACTGTCGCCGCCGGAGGTGCCAAGGTCGGCGACACAGGGTATTTCATTCGCCCAACCCTGTTTACCGATGCCAATAACCAGATGCGTATCGCGCGCGAAGAGATATTCGGCCCGGTTCTGACCTCGATCCCGTTCTCGACCGAGGACGAGGCGCTGCAGATCGCCAACGACACACCATACGGTCTGACCGGCTATGTCTGGACCAATGACCTGACCCGCGCCTTGCGGTTCACCGACAAGCTTGAAGCCGGGATGATCTGGGTGAACTCGGAAAACGTCCGCCACCTGCCAACACCGTTCGGCGGCGTCAAGGCATCCGGTATCGGCCGCGACGGCGGCGACTGGAGCTTCGAGTTCTACATGGAACAAAAACACGTCGGCTTCGCAACAGGAAAACACAATATCATGCAGCTGGGGAAGTGAACTCGGGCAATGGCTCTGGTACACAAACGTCGGTAAACACGAGGAGGAACTGTCATGGGAAAGATCGTACAAGCCGCGAAGATTACGCATGTGCCAAGTATCTGGATGTCCCATACGATGCCAAAATACAAAGGCATCCGGCAGTCTGCCATTGATGGTTATGCGCGCCTGCGCCAGGACGCGATAGATCGCGGGGTCGAGACGTTCCTTGTGTTCGACACTCATTGGATCACCAATCAGGGGTTTCACCTGAATACCAAAGAGCACCATAAAGGCCGCTTCATTAGCCACGAACTGCCACATATGCTGGCGGATATGGAGTTTGATTATCGCGGGGATCACGCGTTGGGGGAAACCATCCTTGATGTTCTGCGCGAGCGCGGTGAGCGGGCACTTGGCCATTCGCACCCCGATATGGGCATGGAATATGGCACCCTTCTGCCTATGCATTTCATCAACGAAGGGGTGAATGCCCGCGTTTTGCCTGTTGCAGTCAACCAGTTCTCGTCGATCCAGGAAAACCGCATCTGGGGTGAGGCCATTGCCGAAGGTATCCGACGTTCCGACCGGAAGGTTTCCGTAATGGCATCCGGCTCACTCAGCCATGACTTTACGACGAATGAACGCTCGGTCGAAGGGTTGAATGCGGTAAACGGCGAGTTCAACCGCCAGATGGATATGCACGTGCTGGAGATGTGGGAGCAGGGACGGTTTGAAGAGTTTCTTGAGATGCTTCCAGACTATGCAAAGAAATGTACAGGCGAATGCGCCATGAAGGACACTGCTTTGCTGTTCGGAGCTCTGGGCTGGGGCAGCTACAAGGGTGAGGTCGACATCTACACCCCCTACTTCGGCAGCTCTGGCACAGGTCAGGCGAATGTCAGTTTTTCGGTCTGAAGGCAGAACCTGGGACCTTTTCAATTGAAAAATGCACACCTGTTCGGCTTTAGTCCACGAGCCGAACAGGTAAGGTCGGGGACTGGACGAATTGGTGCTCAGTTACAAAAGAAGGCTTGCGCATGGATTGGGACACGTTTTCGCATTGGGGTCAGCACATTTCGAAATGGGCGACCGACTATCACAGAACTCTTGCCGAGCGCCCTGTTCGCGCACAGACCACACAAGGAGAAATCGCGGCCCAGCTAAAGGTATCGCCCCCCGATAGTGGCGAGCCGATGGAAGCCATCATGGCCGATTTCGAACAGATCGTGATGCCGGGTATTACTCATTGGCAACACCCCCGGTTCTTTGCCTATTTCCCGGCCAATGCAGCGCCCCCGTCGATGCTGGCTGAAATGCTGGTGACCACAATCGCGGCGCAATGCATGTTATGGCAGACCTCACCAGCTGCGACTGAAGTCGAAGGTGTCATGGTCGATTGGCTGCGGCAAGCGCTTGGATTGCCGGAAGGTATGACCGGAGTTATTCAGGACAGCGCATCATCAGCCACGTTGTCGGCTGTGTTGACAATGCGGGAACGGGCAACAGGGTTTACCGGCAACCGCGAAGGCCTGAACGCCAAGGGCGCGCTGCGCATTTACTGCTCAGATCAGGTGCATTCGTCGATTGATCGGGCTTGCTGGGTTGCGGGGATTGGTCAGGACAATCTGGTGAAACTGCCTACAGGTGGTCCGACCTTTGCGATTGATGCAGGGGCTCTTGACGCCGCAATTCAGGGTGACATCGCGGCTGGGTATGTGCCTGCCGGTATCATTGCAATTACGGGCGGTACCGGGGTTGGGGCCTGCGATGATCTGGTAGCGGTCGCTGAGATTGCGCAAAAATACGACCTCTACACACATCTAGACGCGGCCTGGGCGGGGTCGGCGATGATCTGCCCCGAGTTTCGTGAGGCCCTTTGGCCCGGGGCGGACCGTTACGACAGCATTGTCTTCAACCCCCATAAATGGATGGGTGCGCAGTTCGATTGCGCGATCCAGTTTCTGCGGGACGCCGCGCCACAGCTCAACACGCTTAAGATCGAACCGGAATACCTCAAGACCACTGGGGCAGAGGTGACGAATTATTCGGAATGGACCATCCCCCTGGGTCGTCGGTTCCGGGCATTGAAGATCTGGTTCTTGTTGCGATCATACGGTCTCGACGGGTTGCGGGACCGTATTCGCAACCATGTGCTCTGGGCCAATGAACTTGCAGAAAAGATCGGCGCGATGGAGGGGTTTGAGGTCACCACCGGCCCGATCCTGAGCCTGTTTTCCTTTCGCTGTCCTGGGGATGACGCTGCGCAGCAGCGGCTGGTGGATGCGCTGAATGACGATGGCCGAATTTACTTGACGCAAGGCATGTTCGATGGCCGCAAGATCATCCGCTTTCAGGTTGGGCAATTCGACACATCCCGCGATGACGTGCTGATGGCCGCGGATGTCATCCGCGATGTCTGGGAGAGCCTGCCATGAAATTCGCAACGTTCAGTGCTGCAAGGGATACAGTCTTTCGCGCGATTACCTAGGATGGTGCGATCACTCTGAATGGTGATTTCCCCGAGTTTTCCAGCCCGTATGAGGTTATCGCCACAGGTGAGTTTGCCCAAACTGAAGACTAAGAAAACCGAACCCGCACCCTCTCGTTCTGATTGAGGGACCACCGGGGGGAAGGTCAGATGTTCAAACGGCTGGTGCCGCAGAGTACTTTCTTGAATTGAACAGATCAAACATGTCGGACGAAGAGGTCATGGCAGCGAAACGGCTCTTTTTGGACAATCTGAAGGTGCGCAAGAAGTAAAAAGGTGGCCGCGCGCTCGCCGCTGTCGCGGTCTTTACTGGCGCGCCTCAGGATAGCCGACCAGTCTGACCTGAGATTTCAGAATAACACACGTGACCAGCCCCAAGCGTGTTTTCCCCAAGCGGGCACGCCTATAGCTTTTGCACACCATGCATGGTCAGGGTGCTCACCAGATCGGCATAATCCTCGCGGGCTTTGGGGCCTGCGCCGGTGTTCCACATGTAATACCAGTTTAACATGCCAAAGACTGACATCGTCGCTCCCCGAAGCTTGTCCTTGGCTCCGTCAAAAGAACCGGGGGACAACTCCAGAAGTATGTCGCGTACAAAGTTCACCAGATCAAGCTGATAGCCCCGTAGCCTTTTTTGCTGTTCCTCGGTCAGTGCGCTCATGCCACTGATCTGAACCCGGTGCTCGTCATCTGCACCCTGATAGGCAAAAAGGATCTCGCGCACTGCTTTGCGCAGTTTCTGTTCGGGGCTAAGGCCGTCCAGATCAACATTGCAAATCCGGTCTCGCAACTCACGCAAGTACGTTTCAAGGATGTCATACAGGATGGCATCCTTGCTGTCATAGTAGTGGTATATGTTTGCTTTCGAGATCCCACATTCTTTGGCCAAAAGGGTCATCGAAGCACGGTCAAACCCCTGGTCGGCAAACACTTTTGCCGCCATCTTCAGGATCTGCTCTCGCTTTTGGTCGTGGTCTTTAGCAATTGTCCGGGCCACGGCTCAGTCCTTATCGCGATTGTCTACAACGCGCTTCGCCTTGCCCTGAGAGCGTTCGACGTCGCCGGGGTCCCCTACTACAATTTCGGTTGAAACGCCAACGACGTCCTTGATCCGCTTGGTCAGCATCCGAGCAGCGGCCGTTTTTGACAGCTCGTCGGTGGAATCGGGGGAGGATTCAACAAAGACCCGCATGGCGTCCATGCGACCGGATTTATAGAGCTCGATCTGGTAATAGGGGGCAAGACCGCCCGTTGCCATGACCTGTTCCTCGATCTGGCTGGGGAAGACGTTGACGCCGCGCAGGATCATCATGTCGTCGCTGCGACCGGTGATCTTTGCCATCCGGCGCATTGACCTTGCTGTCCCCGGCAGCAGGCACGTCAGATCGCGTGTGCGGTAGCGGATCATCGGCAGCCCTTCTTTGGTCAGAGTCGTGAACACCAATTCTCCGGTTTCGCCATCGGGCAGGACTTCTCCGGTCGCCGGGTCGATGATTTCCGGCAGGAAATGATCCTCCCAGATTACAGGTCCGTCTTTTGTTTCAACGCATTCATTGGCGACTCCGGGGCCCATGATCTCGGACAGGCCATAGATATCGACGGCGTGCATGTCGAAGGCTGCCTCGACCTCGGCCCGCATCGCGTCAGTCCAGGGTTCGGCGCCAAAAACGCCAACCTTCAGCGAGCTCTCACGTGGGTCGAGACCCGCCTTGTGGAACTGTTCTAGGATATTGAGCATGTAGGAGGGTGTAACCATGATACCGTCAGGACGGAAATCGTTGATCAGATTGACCTGCTTTTCGGTTTGCCCGCCCGACATCGGGACGACAGTCGCGCCAAGGCGTTCGATCCCGTAATGGGCACCTAGCCCACCGGTGAACAGCCCATAGCCGTAGGCATTGTGCACCATGTCGCCCTTGCGCAGCCCAGACGCCCGAAGAGACCGCGCGCCAAGGTCAGCCCAATTGTCGATGTCATTCTTTGTGTAGCCGACCACTGTCGGTTTGCCTGTCGTGCCGGAGGAAGCGTGCAGGCGAATTATCTCGCTGCGCGGGACTGCAAACAAGCCAAACGGATAGTTATCGCGCAGGTCGTTTTTATATGTGAACGGAAACTTTGACAGATCCGAAAGCTGCTGAAGATCGTCGGGATGCACGCCAGCCTCGTCAAAGCGCTGCTTGTACATCGGAACGTTTTCATAGGCGTGACGCACGGACCATTTCAGGCGCTCAAGCTGCGTGGCGCGAATTTCGTCGATCGAGGCGATTTCGATCGGGTCCAGGTCCGCTTTGTTGGGGGTAAGGTCTTCCATAGCGTAACTCCTCCAGTCACGAAACTATTCTTGAAAATTCTGGCCGCCAACGGCGCGGGACATGCCGCGAAATTCAGCGATCAGAGTATTGTCTTGATTGATGACGCGGACGTCGTAGATACCGCTGCGACCGGACAGGTTCACTTCTGTCGCGGTAGCCGTCAGGCGGTCACCTTTCCGTCCCGGTGCAAGATAGCTGACCATTGTATGCTGTCCCACCGTTGCAACATTCCGGCTGTTGCAGGCAAAGGCAAAAGCGCTGTCGGCAAGAGCGTGCGTGACGCCGCCATGGCAAATACCGTGTCCGTTACAGTGATGCGGTGCAACAGTCAGTGACAGGACAGCGCGCCCTTCTTCGACCTCCACAAGCTCCATCCCGAACCATTTACTGGCTTCGTCATTGGCCCACATCGCTGCCGCGGATTTTTGGGCACGTTCGTTTGGGGTCATCATCATCTTCCCTGAAAATGCGGTGCGCGTTTTTCGAGGAAACTGGACACGCCTTCTGCGTAATCGGCACTTTCCCCACAAGTTTTCATCGCGTCCGCTTCAATTTCAAGCTGATCGGACAAGGATGTGGTGGCCGCTGTTTGAATGCACTGCTTGGTCAGGCCCAACCCAAGGGTGGCGCCGTTGGAGAGTTGCGTGGCAAGAGCGCGTGCTTCGGTCATCAGCTGATCATCGGGCAACGCCTTCCAGATCAGCCCCCATTCTTCGGCCTGTTTGGCGGTTAGGGGCATTGCTGTCAGGGCCAGCCCCTTAGCGCGCGCTTCGCCCAACAATCGGGGCAGGTGCCAGCTGCCGCCTGTGTCCGGAATCAGCCCGACCTTGGAAAAGCTTTGAATGAACTTTGCGCTTTCCCCGGCCAGAACCATGTCGCAGGCCAGTGCAAGGTTCGCGCCTGCACCCGCGGCCACGCCGTTTACGGCACAAATTACCGGGAAATCCAAAGACCGGATCAGTCGAACCAAAGGGGCATAGAAAGTGCGTACAGTTTTGCCCAGATCAGGCGGGCCATCCATTTTCGAGGGATCGCGGTCTCCAAGGTCCTGACCCGCACAAAAACCGCGCCCTGCGCCGGTCAGCAAAATCGCGCGGGAACCATTTTCGCGCGCGCTCTTCAGCGCGTCCTGAAGGGTAAGATGCATCTCCTCATTGAACGAGTTCAGCTTGTCGGGGCGGTTCAGGGTTATTTCTACCCAGTTTCCGTGATCATGTACAAGGATCGTATCGCTCATGGCAGTCTCATCTGTTCCCGTGACAACTTAATCATTGCATTAACCGAACGGTTGGTCAATATATAAACCCGAACCGAATCTGGACTGATCAAAGGGATTGCCAATGTCGCAGCCGTCGCTGGTGAGTGTTGACTTTAAGGGCGACGTGGCCTGGGTCACGGTCGACAACCCGCCGGTGAACGCAACCTCGACGGGCGTTCGGCAGGGTCTGGCCGCCGCGGTCGATGCAGTTCAGAAAGCTCGGGTTGCCGTCCTGTGCTGCGCCGGTCGGACATTTATCGCGGGCGGTGACATGTCCGAGTTTGATGCGGCTCCGGTTGAGCCGCATTTGCCTGATGTTGTTCAGAAAATCGAAGACAGTAATGTGCCGTTTATCGCCTGTATGCACGGCAACGTGTTAGGTGGCGGGTTTGAAATTGCCATGGCCTGCGCGTGGCGGATCGCAGCGCCGGGCACCAGCTTTGGGTTGCCGGAAGTCAATGTGGGCCTCATCCCGGGGGCAGGGGGCACGCAGCGATTGCCGCGCCTTGTTGGAATGGAAGCAGCGATCGACATCGCCTGTTCGGGAAAAACCCTGAAAGCCGAGGAAATGGCCAATCTCGGCGGAATTGACCTGATTGCCGATAACCCAACGGCAGCTGTTCTGGACTTTGTCGCCAACCTGCCAAAGCGCCCGGCACCTGTCAGTCAAAGGCCGGTCGGCGAATTCGCGTCTGACCTTCTGGAGACGAGCCGTCAGGCTTTGATAAAACGCGCCAGGGGTCAGCAATCACCGCTGGAAAACCTGACCGCGCTCAGCTGGTCGTCCGAACCCTTTGCTGCCGCACAGCCGAAAGAGCGTGCGCGCCATCTGGCTCTGCGTCAAAACTCTGAAAGCCGCGCCTTGCGGTACGCCTTTTTTGCCGAGCGCAAGGTGGCCAGACCTTCCATGATTGCCGGAGTTACTCCGCGCGATATCAGCCGGATCGCAGTTGTCGGTGGCGGGTTGATGGGCGCAGGGATCGCCACCGCTGCCCTGAGTGGCGGGCTGTCTGTTACTTTGATTGAAAGAGATTTGGATGCAGCTGCCGCCGCCCGTAGCCGGGTTGAGGGGCTGCTACAGAGGGCGGTCAAGCGGGGTAAGATGTCCGAAGCACAGCTGCGGGAACGCCTTGCTGCGTTTCGAGCTGTGGACAGCTACTCCGAAGCTGCGAACGCTCAGCTGGCGATCGAGGCTGTGTTTGAAGACTTGTCAGTCAAGCAACAGGTTTTTGCAGAATTGGCCCGCCATATGCAGCGTGACGCGATTCTGGCCACGAACACGTCTTACCTGAGCCCAGTCGATATCTTCGCGGGTATCGAAAATCAATCGCGGTGTATTGGCCTGCATTTCTTCAGCCCTGCCCATGTTATGAAGCTGGTGGAAGTCGTGCATACGCCGCAAACTTCGCCCGAAGTTGTCGCCACCGGGTTTGCGCTTGGAAAAAGGCTACGCAAGGTTTCTGTGCTGTCGGGCATCTGTGATGGTTTTATCGGCAACCGGATGTTGGCTGCGTATCGGCGCGAGGCCGATTATTTACTGGCAGATGGGGCGTTGCCTTATCAGGTAGATCAGGCAATGCGAGCTTTCGGGATGCCCATGGGGCCCTACGAGCTGCAAGATCTGACCGGCCTCCAAATCGCCTGGGCCAACCGAAAACGTAATGCAGCAACCCGCGACCCGAACGAACGTTATGTGACGATTGCTGACCAGCTTTGCGAGATGGGTCGTCTTGGCCAACGCACGGGCAAAGGATGGTATCGCTATGAAGACGGTACTCGCGAACCAATCCGTGATCCCGAAGTGGACGCGTTGATCGAGTCCTACTCGGCTGATCAGGGCATAACGCGGCGGGCATACGCACAGGACGAAATCGTGTCGCGCATTTTAGCGGTGTTGGACAACGAGGGCGCGTTGATCATTCAGCAGGGGATCGCCGAGTCCGCGGAAGCCGTCGATATGGTTCAAATTCACGGCTACGGCTTTCCGCGCTGGCGCGGCGGTCCGATAAACTACTGCAAGGAAATCGGTGCCAGCACGACGCAGGCAATGATGGAAACCGTAGCCAAGGAAAGCCCCGGTTCATGGCGCGTCGCGGGCTGTCTTCGAGACAATTAACAAGTTGATGGTTACAAAAGTGACCATTAACGCATTCTTGACTCATGTTTCACAGGGAGGAGACAGAACTATGAAATTCACAAGGTTGAGCACACTTCTTGCCTCAGCTGCACTGGCCGTTTCAGGTACAGTTGCGCTTGCGGCAGACTATACGCTGACCATTTCCAGCTGGGCCCCGCCGACCCATGGCATCAATGCCAAGATGTGGCCGAAATTCGTCGAGATGATCGAAGAGGCCACCGATGGTCAGGTCACCGCCGAGCTGAAGCTGGGCCTTGCCCCGCCCCCCGCGCAGATGGACCTGATCATGGATGGCGCCGCTGATGCCTCGATCATTTTCCACGGCTATCAGCCGGGCCGGTTTGTCACCACCAAGATGATCGAACTACCCGGATACGAAGGCTCGGCCGAGGCTGCGTCGGTTGCGTATTGGCGGGCATATGACGCGCATTTGAAGGCAGCGGATGAACACCGTGGTGTGAAAGTGATCGCTTTGCACACGCATGGTCCAGCTCAGCTGCATTCCAGCAACCCGGTAACAACACTGGACGAAGTCTCGGGCCTCAAAGTTCGCATCCCCGGCGGTGTTGGTGGTGACGTGGGCACGGCGCTGGGTGCAACCGGTATCCAGGTTCCTGCACCGAAAGTGTATGAAACCCTGGCTTCCAAAGCCGCAGATGGCGTCGTCATGCCCTTTGAATCCCGCAAAGGTTTCAAGCTGACGGAAGTGGCCCAGAACGTCTATGAGGTCCCTGGCGGCCTGTATCGCGGTTCGTTTGCCTTTATTATGAACGAGGACACCTTTGCTGATCTGCCCGCCGATCTGCAGGCAGCGCTGGAAGAAAACGTTTTCGGGGAACCGCTGAGCCGCGAAATTGGCAAGATCTGGGATGAGATCGATGCGATCGGCCGGGAAGAGACCGAAGGCACCGAAGGTAACGCAATCCATGCCGCATCCGCTGAAGATCTGGAAAAGTTCAATGCGATTGCCGCGGATGTACGCGCCAAGGTTATCGACGAAGTCAGTGGCACAGGCATCGACGCCCAGGCCGCCTACGACATGATCGTAAATGAAATGGCTGCGCAATAACGCAGTCGGGCTGGCGGACGCGATCCGCCAGCCGATTTCACCCGCTGGGGACCCGTTATGCAATCTCTCGTGACCTTTGCGCGTCGCGTCAGTATCGTGCCAACGCTGCTGGCCTGTGCCGCGCTATTCATCCTGATGGTGATGACATTCTTTGATGTCATCCTGCGCTCTGTCTTCAACGCCCCGATCGAGGCGGCGACAGAGCTGACCCGGATCCTGATGGCCATCCTCGTGTTCTCGGTCTTGCCGATGATCTCAGCAGGGAAGGGCCAAATCGCTGTGGACTTGACGGATGGGCTGTTTTCTCGCCTGCGGTTAAGCCGGGTGCGCGATGGGATCGTGTATCTGGTGTCCGGCGTCATGTTGATCTGGCCGATCCAACGTGTCTGGCTACTTGCCGAGCGCGCGCGGGATTACGGGGACGTCACGGAATACCTTTCGATCCCTGTCTTCTATGTAGGCTGGTTCATCTCGGGGTTCATAGCGATCACCGCTGTTGCAATGGTCATCACCGGCATTTTGCACTTTCTTGCCCCCCATACCTTGTCGGAGCACCACCAATGACCGCTGCCCTGATCGGTTTTGTTCTTGTTCTTGTTCTTGTGCTGGTGCGCTTACCTATCGTGTTTGCAATGGGATTGGTCGGAACGCTTGGGTTTGCCTATGAACGCGGTGGCAGCATCCTGTCCGAGCGTGGGCTGAAAGCCGCGATGTCGATGGTGGGTCGTCAGATCACCGACACGGCGCAGGATTACGGCCTGTCGGTCGTCCCGCTGTTTATCCTTATGGGCTTGTTCGTGAATAAAGGTGGTCTTGCGCGCGAGCTTTACGCAGTTTCAAATGCTTTTCTGGGTCATTTCCGGGGCGGTATCGCCATGGCGACGGTTGCGGCATGCGGAGGTTTTTCGGCCATTTGCGGCTCGTCTCTGGCAACGGCGGCCACCATGTCCAAGGTCGCAATGCCGGAAATGCGCCGCTATGGCTATTCCGACGAGCTGTCGACGGCATCGATTGCAGCGGGCGGTACGCTTGGTATCCTTATTCCGCCTTCGGTGATCCTGGTCATCTACGGGCTGCTGACCGAAACCTCGATTGGAAAACTTTTCGTTGCGGGTATCATTCCCGGTCTGCTTGGCATCCTGTTCTACCTGCTCGCCGTCCGCTGGACCGTCGCACGCAAGCCCGAGTCGGGACCGGCGGGTGAACGTCACGGCTGGGCCGAGCGTCTGTCGGCGGTGCGCTCAGTCTGGGCCGTATTGCTGCTGTTCTTTCTGGTGATTGGCGGATTGTACGGTGCATTCGATTTTCATCCACTGAACCTGACCTTCAGCCCGACCGAGGCGGCAGGCATGGGCGCAATGGGCGCTTTCCTGATCGCGCTGTCACGAGGCGGGCTTACTTTGGGGTCGACTTTTGAGGTGCTGAAGGAAACCACCTATACCGCCGCGGCATTGTTTTCCGTTCTGATCGGGGCACAGATCTTTTCGAATTTCATCAACCTTGCCGGTCTGCCTGAAGCGCTCATCGCGTTGGTTACGGCCTATGACGTTGAACCTTTTGTGGTGATCCTGATGATCCTTGGAATCTACATCATTTTGGGTTGCGTCTTTGAATCCCTGTCGATGCTGCTGCTGACGGTGCCGATCTTCTTCCCGTTGGTCACATCGTTGGGGTATGACCCGATCTGGTTTGGTATTGTTGTGGTTGTGGTGACTGAAATCAGCCTGATCACTCCTCCCGTCGGCTTGAATGTCTTTATTCTGAAAGGTGTGGTCGGGGATGTATCAACCGGAACAATCTTCAAGGGTGTCACTCCGTTCTGGGTGGCGGATATCTTCCGGCTGGCCCTGATCGTTCTGGTGCCGTGGTTGGTGTTGGTTCTGCCTGAACAAATGGGGGCGATGGGGCACTGATGTTCTCTCTGACCGCGCTTCCTGACGGGTATCACACTGATCCCTATCCTGCCTACGCCGCGCTGCGCGAGGATACGCCCGTCTGCTGGCAGCCTGACGGATCGGTTATTCTGTCTCGGTACGAGGATCTGGACCTTATTTACCGGGACATCACGCGGTTCATATCGGACAAGAAAGCGGTATTTGGTCCAAAATACGGGGTCGACAGCCCTTTGTATGAACACCACACCACCAGTTTGGTGTTTAATGACCCGCCGCTGCACACCCGTGTTCGCAAGGTGATGGTCGGGGCGATGAACCCGCGCGCGTTGGCGCAAATGGAACCGGGTCTGATCAAGCTTGTCGATGGGCTGCTGGACGAGATGCAGGTCAAAGGCAATGTCGAACTGATCGAGGATTTTGCCGGAGCAATCCCGATTGAGATCATCGGCAATCTGCTGGGTATACCACGATCCGAACGCGGGCCATTGCGCGATTGGTCTCTGGCCATTCTTGGTGCTTTGGAGCCGCAATTGACGCCAGAGCAGGAAGAGTGGGGTAACCGCTCGGTCTCGGACTTCAAGGACTTCCTGAGGAATATCATTGAGGATCGCCGCGCCAACCCCGGAGATCCGGCAACGGATGTCCTGACCCGGCTGATCCAGGACGATACGGATGGTGGCCTGACCGAGGTAGAGCTGTATCAAAACTGCATATTCATCCTGAATGCGGGGCATGAGACGACAACGAACCTGATCGGCAACGCATTGGAGCTGTTGGACCGGCACCGCGACAAGCGGGCGGAGTTTCTGGCTGACCCGAACCTGATCGTTCCGGCTGTGGACGAGTTTCTGCGGCTGGAAAGCCCGAACCAGTTCGGCAATCGCCTGACCACTGTTGATGTAACGTTCCACGGTCAAACCATTCCGGCTGGTACCGATGTTCATCTGTGTATCGGTGCGGCCAACCGCGATCCACGGCAGTTTGACCGGCCCGACGAGATGATCTTGGACAGACGCCCCAACAAGCATCACGCCTTTGCCGGAGGGGCCCATACCTGCGTCGGACTGACCCTCGCGCGTCTGGAGGGCCGAGTGGCCGTCGGCCGGTTTCTGACCCGTTTTCCAGACTATCGCATCACCGACGGTGCCGAGCGGGGCGGGCGTATCCGGTTTCGGGG
Organism: Ruegeria sp. AL2; assembly: GCF_056540845.1. Lineage (NCBI taxonomy): Bacteria > Pseudomonadati > Pseudomonadota > Alphaproteobacteria > Rhodobacterales > Roseobacteraceae > Ruegeria > Ruegeria sp. AL2. The sequence continues at coordinate 21,592 of NZ_JBQFXM010000015.1, read as the reverse complement.
ATTTGCACGATTACCCGCGCGGGTCTGAGAAACCCGGCTTGGGAAAATTGCTTGGTAATTTATTGACCGACCGTACGGTTTAAAATATGATTTCGCGAGACCGGCCTATGGCAGCGCGGGGATCGCGACTAAGACGAGGAGACGCTCATGACTATCCAACAGATTTCCAGCTTTGCAGCCGGTGAGTGGGTTTCGCCCGGCGAGGGTGCCCGCGCAATAACAAGCGCTGTGACCGGCGAGGTTATCGCCACAGCGGGTAACAGCGCGTTGGATGTCCAGGGGATGTTGGACTATGCGCGCAATGTCGGAGGGCCGGCACTGCGCAAAATGACGTTCCATGAACGCGCCAAAATGCTCAAGGCGCTGTCCGTCCATTTGGGTCGACACAAGCAGGTCATGTATGATTTGTCTTTCAACACCGGTGCGACGCAATCGGATCATATGATTGATATCGACGGCGGCATCGGAACGATGTTTGTCTTTGCCGCAAAAGGCCGTCGTGAAATGCCGGACGGTCATGTCTATCTGGATGGCGATGTCGAGCAGCTTTCGCGCAACGGTACTTTCCTGGGGCAGCACATCTGCACCCCGCTACAAGGCGTGGCAATTCACATCAACGCGTTCAATTTTCCGGTTTGGGGGATGCTGGAAAAGCTTGCCCCAACCCTTCTGGCGGGCGTTCCGGCGATTGTAAAACCCGCCACGAGCTCGTGTTATGTGACCGAGCTGTGTGTTCGGTTGATGCTTGAGTCCGGCATCTTGCCAGCGGGTGCATTGCAGTTGGTCTCGGGTGGTTTGGGTGACATGCTGGACCGTCTGACCATGCAGGACGTGGTCAGCTTTACCGGATCCGCCGATACGGCCCTGAAACTGCGCTCCAACCCGGTGATCCTTGAGAACTCGGTACGGTTTGTTGCGGAACAGGACAGCCTGAACTGTTCGATCCTTGGCCCCGATGCCGCGCCGGGCACGCCGGAATTTGACCTCTTCGTGAAGGAAGTCCAGCGCGAGATGACCACGAAGGCAGGGCAGAAATGCACCGCAATCCGCCGGATCATCGCGCCCGAACCGCAGGTACAGGCGGTAATTGACGCGCTGTCGGCGCGACTGGCGAAAACGGTCATCGGTGACCCAAAGCTGGAAACCACCCGTATGGGTGCGTTGGTTTCGAACGGTCAGAAGCGTGATGTTCTGGAGAAGACCGCTATCCTTGGGCAAGAGGCCGAGCGTGTCTTCGGCAACCCCGATGATTTTGTGGTTGAGGGCGCTGATGCCGAAAAGGGTGCGTTCCTACCACCCATGCTCTTCCATTGCGCCAATCCTGACGCGGCGCAACGTGTGCACGATACCGAAGCCTTTGGTCCGGTCAGCACTGTGATGGGGTATCGCGATCTTGACCATGCCATTGAGCTGGCGAACCGGGGGCAGGGCTCTCTTGTGGCGTCAGTAATCACCCATGATCCAGAAGTGGCGCGACAGGTTGCCATGGGATCAGGGGCTTATCACGGGCGTCTGTATTTCAACAACCGTGACTCGATGAAGGAATCCACCGGTCATGGTTCCCCTCTGCCGCACATGGTTCATGGAGGTCCGGGACGCGCCGGTGGCGGCGAAGAAATGGGCGGGGTACGGGGTGTGAAACACTATATGCAGCGCACCGCTATTCAGGGATCGCCCGATCTGCTGACAGCGATTGGACGAAAATGGGTGCCTGGCGCGACCGAAGTCGAAGGCCCTGCTCATCCCTTTACCCGCCGGTTTCACGATTTGTCGATTGGCGAGACCCTTCACACGGCGCCAAGAACTATCACCATGGAGGACATTGAACACTTCGCCGACTTCACCGGTGATACCTTCTATGCGCACATGGATCAGGCAGCGGCGGAACGTAACCCGTTCTTCCCGGGCAGGGTTGCACATGGGTACTTGCTGTTGTCTTTCGCAGCCGGATTGTTCGTCGAACCGAACGAGGGGCCGGTTTTGGCAAATACCGGTCTTGACGGGCTGCGTTTCATGAAACCGGTCGAGGCTGGTGACGCCATCAAGGTTCGTTTGACGGTCAAGCACAAGACCAAGCGCAATGACGACTACGGCGAGGTTCGCTGGCACGTTACCCTGACGCAGCAAGACGATGAGCTGGTCGCAGAATACGAGTTACTGACCATGGTTGCCTACTAGGCACAAGTGCAGGTGCGCAGAGGCTGGATGGCAATTCCCTCCGGCCCGATTATACTGTGCTTATGAAAGATACGGCCCCAGAATGGTTCGAAACCTGCGTCAGCCAGTTGACCACAACTGGCACGCAACGTGTGTGGTCTGTTTTGGTCACGATTTTCGGTGATCTGGCCCAGAGCGGGTCTGACCAGGTTAGTGGCGCGCTGATCACAGCGCTGACCAACCTTGCAGGGATCAAGGCCGAAGCCACGCGTGTTGCGCTGCACAGGCTGCGCAAGGAAGGCTGGATCGAAAGTACGCGGGTCGGGCGAAACAGCGTTCACAGATTGACCGAATTTGGCCGTAGTCAAAGCGCCGCCGCCGCCCCGCGCATCTATTCCCGCGAGACGAATACACCAGAAACTTGGCATGTGCTTATCGCCAACAGTTCAGACAGTTCGCGAAAAGAGTTAGCGGATCTGATGCTGACCGGAGATTATATTTCGGTTAACCCCACAACAGCCATGTCTGCAGGCCCCACCCCCGAGAACCTTGAAGAACTGCTGGGTGTTGAAAGCAGCGCCATTTCGGTTCCAGGCTGGCTGCGCGACCTTTGTGGTCCTGAACAGCTCAAGTCTGCCTATGATCAGTTCTTGCACTCCCTTCAGAGCACCGAGCAACTGTTGCCTGTCGATGGCGTCGATGATCCGTTGAAAATAGCGGTGCTGCGCGTATTGATTGTGCATGGGTGGCGTCGTTTGGTTCTACGCCATCCATCCCTGCCTCCGGCCTTTTTGCCTGTTGGTTGGAAAGGCGCGGAATGTCGAGTGGCTGTGTCCCGACTGCTGGGACAATTGCCCAAACCGAATCTTGCCACGCTGGAATCTGCGGTGGGTGGTTAACTCGTTTTTTGCCGAGCCCGGGATGGCGCTTTTGCGGGCTGGAAGGCGGATGTGAAAGAAGCGTCATTTAATGTTACAGAAAACTGATAGAGACGATTACATGGTAACATAAAGCTTGCGCCGAATCGATTGAGCATTTATTAACCGACCAGACGGTTAATGCTCGTGTTCCAACAGGAGACGCAATTGATGGACGCTTTCATCTGCGACGCAACCCGCACCCCGATTGGGCGGTATGGTGGTGCGCTTTCATCGGTTCGCACGGATGATCTGGCGGCTATCCCGCTGGCGGCCCTGATGGCGCGCAACCCGCAAGTCGACTGGACCAGTGTGGATGACGTCATTTATGGCGATGCCAATCAGGCAGGAGAGAGCAATCGCAACGTTGCCCGGATGGCGTCCCTGCTGGCCGGATTGCCGACGGACGTACCTGGAACAACGATAAACCGCTTGTGTGCCAGTGGCATGGATGCCGTCGGAATGGCGGCGCGTGGCATCAAGGCAGGCGATTATGATCTTTCAGTTGCGGGTGGCGTGGAAAGCATGTCGCGCGCACCGTTTGTAATGCCCAAAGCGACGTCGGCGTTTACGCGCAGCAATGCGGTTTACGACACGACGATTGGCTGGCGCTTTGTGAACCCAAGGCTACAGCAGCAGTATGGTGTCGATTCCATGCCGCAAACGGCTGACAATGTGGCCGAAGATTATGGGATCAGCCGTGAAGACCAGGACGCCTTTGCCGAGCGCAGCCAGGCACGATGGGCTGCGGCGCACGCGGCAGGCGTGTTCCAAGAAGAAATCACGCCGGTTTCAATTCCACAGCGCAAGGGCGATCCGATTGTTGTCGATACGGATGAACATCCGCGCCCGGGAACCACAGCGGAAAAACTCTCGGGCCTCAAGGGTGTGAACGGGCCGGACAAAACTGTGACTGCAGGGAATGCCTCGGGCGTGAATGATGGTGCAGCCGCGATCCTGATGGCGAATGAAGCGACAGCGACAAAGAACGGCCTGACCCCGATTGCCCGTGTGGTTGGCATGTCCGTCGCGGGTGTCGAGCCTCGGGTCATGGGTATTGGTCCGGTTCCTGCCAGCCGAAAGGTTTTGGCGCGCGCCGGGCTGAGCATCGACCAGATGGATGTGATCGAGTTGAACGAAGCTTTCGCGTCGCAAGGTTTGGCAACGCTGCGAGAGTTGGGCCTGCCCGATGACGCCGCCCATGTGAACCCGAATGGCGGCGCAATCGCCCTTGGCCATCCATTGGGGATGAGCGGCGCCCGACTTGTGTTGACCGCAGCGTACCAACTGAAACGCACCAAAGGGCGCTATGCGCTTTGCACAATGTGCGTCGGTGTCGGGCAAGGCGCTGCACTTATTCTTGAACGCGTGTAACGGAGGAGACGGGACATGTATGCCCAGATGGTAGAATCCGAGGCGTCTAACGATGATCCTGAAAAGCTTGCTGAATTTCAGGCGCGGATCGACGCGGATATCAAGATCGAACCCAAGGACTGGATGCCTCAAGGGTATCGTAAAACGCTGATCCGCCAGATCGGACAGCACGCGCATTCCGAGATCGTCGGACAATTGCCCGAAGGGAACTGGATCACGCGTGCGCCGACGCTGCAACGCAAGGCAATCCTTCTAGCCAAGGTGCAGGATGAAGCTGGCCATGGGCTTTACCTGTATTGTGCGGCCGAAACACTGGGTGTCAGCCGCGATGAGATCACCGAGATGCTGCTGGACGGTCGCATGAAATACTCGTCGATCTTCAATTACCCGACGCTGAACTGGGCGGATATCGGCGCCGTCGGATGGCTGGTCGATGGGGCTGCCATCATGAATCAGGTGCCGCTGCAAAGAACGTCTTACGGGCCGTACTCACGCGCCATGATCCGCATCTGCAAGGAGGAAAGCTTCCATCAGCGTCAAGGCTATGACGCGATCCGCAAGATGGCCGAAGGCACGCCCGAGCAGCGCAAGATGGCGCAGGACGCGATGAACCGCTTCTGGTACCCGTCGCTGATGATGTTTGGACCGTCCGACAAGGATTCCGTCCACTCCGCGCAGTCGATGGCCTGGAAGATCAAGATCAACACCAATGATGAGCTGCGCCAGAAATTCGTCGACCAGACCGTCCCACAGGCCGAATATCTGGGTCTGACAATCCCCGACCCGAACCTGAAGTGGAACGAGGAGCGCGGGCATTACGATTTCTCAGAGCCGGATTGGTCGGAATTCTTCGATGTGATCAAGGGTAACGGTCCCTGCAACGTCGACCGTCTGGCGGCGCGCAACAAGGCCTGGGATGACGGCAAATGGGTGCGTGACGGGCTGTTGGCCCACGCGCGCAAGAAACAGGCCGGCAATCTGGCCGCCGAATAAGCTTAGCCTGAGGAGGAAACCCGATGAATACCGAATGGCCCCTGTGGGAAATCTTCATCCGCGGTCAACATGGGATGAGCCACCGACATGTCGGCTCGCTGCATGCCCCGGACGCGGAAATGGCGATCAAGAATGCACGCGACGTCTATACCCGCCGCAACGAAGGCGTGTCGATTTGGGTGGTAGAAGCCAACAACATCTCGGCCTCGTCGCCCAGCGACAAAGGCCCGTTGTATGAGCCCAGCGAAAGCAAAGTGTACCGCCACCCGACATTTTTCGACATCCCCGAAGAAGTGGGGGCGATGTGATGACCCGCGACGAAGCGTTTCAGCAGTTCCTGCTGCGGATGGGCGACAATACCCTGATCCTAGGCCATCGCGTCAGCGAATGGTGCGGCCACGCGCCAGTGTTGGAGGAGGATATTGCACTGGCCAACACGGCGCTGGACCTGATTGGACAGACCCAGATGTGGCTTGGCCTTGCCGGAGAGATAGGTGGCGGCAAAAGCGCCGATGATCTGGCATTTCTGCGCGACGCGTGGGATTTCCGCAATGTGTTGCTGGTCGAGGTCCCGAACGGTGATTTCGGTCGCACCCTGATGCGCCAATTCCTGTTCGATGCCTGGCATTCGGTCATGCTCGGCCGTCTTCTGACATCCTCTGACGATCGTGTCGCCGCGATTGCTGCCAAAGCCAGCAAGGAAGTCGCCTATCATCTGGAGCGTTCGGCAGAAACGGTCGTAGGTCTGGGTGATGGAACAGAAGAAAGCCACACCCGGATGCAGGCAGCGCTGGATTACCTCTGGCCATATGTAGGCGAGATGTTTGTCAGCGATGACATCGACGCGCAGATGGTTGCTACCGGGATCGCGCCGAACCTGGCCGATCTGCGCGAAGAATATGATGCGCTGGTCAAACGGGTTCTGGCCAAGGCGACATTGACCCTTCCGGAAAGCCGATTTGCCCATAAAGGCGGGCGTGACGGGCGCATGCATACGGAACATCTGGGGCACCTTTTGACGCAGATGCAGTGGTTGCAGCGCGCATATCCCGGTGCAAGCTGGTAACATGTGATGCAACGCCACTCGACCGACCAGATCTGGGACTGGCTGGATGCCGTACCGGATCCCGAGATTCCGGTAATCTCGGTTGTCGATCTCGGGATCGTACGCGATGTGCGTTGGGATGCCGAAACGCTGCTCGTGACGGTGACGCCAACCTATTCGGGCTGTCCGGCAACATCCGTCATCAGCATGGATATCGAAACCGCGTTGCACGATCACGGTATCAAAGACGTGCGGATCGAAACCTGCATCTCACCAGCCTGGACAACCGATTGGCTGAGCGAAAAAGGCCGCGCCAAGCTGGAAGAGTTTGGCATCGCCCCGCCACAACCGGCGGGCGGGCCAGAGCGCTGCCCGCATTGCGGCAGTAAAGCGGTTGAAAAGGTCAGCCAGTTCGGCTCGACCCCGTGCAAGGCCCATTGGCGCTGTACCGACTGCCTGGAACCCTTTGACTATTTCAAGTGCATCTGAGGAGGAGCACCGGATGGCACGTTTTCATGACCTGAAAGTCACCGACATCCACAAAACCATCCGCGATGCGGTTGTCGTGACGCTTGAGCCTGTCAACGGCGCGGCGGATCAGTTCGATTTCACCGCAGGCCAATACCTGACGTTTCGCCGCGACTTTGACGGAGAAGAACTGCGTCGGTCCTACTCCATTTGTGCGGGCAAGGATGACGGGGTACTGCAAGTCGGGATCAAACGTGTCGAGGGCGGCGCATTCTCCAGTTGGGCCAATTCCGAGCTTAACGTCGGGGACGTTGTGCAGGCGATGCCACCGATGGGCAGCTTTCACACTCCGATCGATGCTGATGCGGAAAAGCAGTATCTCGGTTTCGCTGGCGGCTCTGGCATCACGCCGGTTCTGTCGATCCTGAAGACAACCCTGACCCGCGAACCCAAGTCCCGCTTTACGCTGATCTACGCCAACAAGGGCATCAACACGATCATGTTCCGCGAAGAGCTGGAAGATCTGAAAAACCTCTATATGGGCCGCCTGAACGTAATCCATATTCTTGAGGCGGATGCACAGGAGATCGACCTGTTCACCGGTCTGGTGACGCAGGAAAAATGCGCCGACCTGTTCAAACATTGGGTCGATATTCAGAACGTGGACACAGCCTTTATTTGCGGTCCCGAGCCGATGATGCTGGGGATTGCTGCAGCGCTGCGCGCGCATGGTCTTGACGACAGGCAGATCAAGTTTGAACTCTTTGCCAGCGCTCAGCCGGGCCGGGCCAAACGCAAGGAAGGTGCGGCAGATGCGGGCACGCAGGCGAACCAAACCAGCGCATCGATCACTCTTGATGGGTCCACTCAGACGATAACTCTGCCCAAGGACAAATCCATTCTGGACGCTGCCTTGGAAAACGCCATGGACGCCCCTTACGCCTGCAAGGCCGGTGTTTGTTCAACCTGCCGCTGCCGCGTTCTGGAAGGCGAGGTCGAGATGCTCGCCAATCACGCGCTTGAGGATTACGAGGTTGAAAAAGGCTATGTACTGAGCTGTCAGGCCTATCCGGTCACCGACCGCGTGGTCGTGGACTACGACCAGTAAAGGGAGAAGACAGATGACTGACACCATGACACTCGACAGCTATCTGGCCGCCGGCGGTGTGCTGACCAACCCGACCAATGTTCCGCCGCGCTACCGCGCCGAACTCATGAAGCTGATGGCCACGTTCGTGGACAGCGAACTTGCCGGTGCCGCCGGATTCGCAGACATCATCAATCAGGGTCCGGGAATCAAGGAACGTATCGCAGCCGCGAGGATTGTTCTTGAGAAAACGGATCACGCCGATCAGGTTCTCAGGATAATGGGTGAGTTTGGGGCCGATACCGAGAGATATGCCACACATCATCCGTGGACGGCCCGCCTGGATCGTGACGCAGATATCGGTGCGACCCGCAGCGCGCATGACATGCGCCTTGCGGTATTCAATTATCCGATCTCGGGCTGGACTGACGCCGTCATCATGAACCTGCTGATGAGCCGTGCGGTCATGGAACAACTGGCCGAATTTTCAATGGTTTCCTATCAACCGTTGGCCGAAGCGTTCCGCAGCATCGCCCCGGTCGAAGCCCATCATGGCGCGTTGGCGCTGGAAGGTGCTGTGAAGCTTGCCGGGAACGGAGAGACCGAGCAGATGCAGGATGCGGTTAACTATTGGTGGCCCCGTGTTGCTGTGTCCTTTGGTGGCGATGATCTGAAACGGTTTGAGCTTCTGAAATCGCTGGGCTTGCGCCACAATGGCAACAACGCCCTAAAAGAGCGATGGGTTCAGACAGCAGGCGCCGCCGTGAAACAGTTGGGCCTGAAACCACCGGCCTAGTTCTGTGTAAACGCCAAAGGCGCGTTGAGAGGCACTTCCGGGCGCGGGCGATGTGAAACTCGCCCGGCGGTGCAAATCTCCGAGTGGGATCTGGTCATCGCCTTAGGTATTGTTGGTCCACCAGGTTCTGAGAGCAATGACCTGACGTTTCACGCCGGCAGATTGCGGTATTGGTATTTTCCTCTTTTCATATCGGAGTGATTGCGCAAACTGAGCGTAATCAAGCGCCAGATAAAACTCACCAGAAGACAGTGCCTTGGCGGCCGTGCTGGCGCGAACAGGGTTTGAGGACATCACTGCCACAACGCACCGGAAGGAACCGCCATGGATTTTGCCCCATCACCGCGCGCCACGGAAATGTATGACCGCCTGAAAGCATTTATGGAGGCGCATATTTACCCGCGCATACGCGATCACAAAGAAGAAATGGCGGCAGGCAGTTTCCCGGTCTCGTTTATGGAAGATCTCAAGGCGTTAGCCCAGGCCGAAGGGTTGTGGAACTTGTTCCTGCCCAGCCTGCGCGACGATGAACCCGGCACCCGGCTGAGCAATCTGGAATACGCGCCGCTGGCCGAACTTATGGGGCAGGTGGCCTGGTCTTCGGAAGTGTTCAATTGCAGCGCGCCCGATACCGGCAACATGGAACTGTTGCACATGTTTGCTACTCCGGAACAGCGCGAGACGTGGCTGGTGCCGCTGTTGAACGGTGAAATCCGATCCTCTTTTGCGATGACTGAACCGGATGTGGCCAGTTCGGACGCGACCAATATTACCACTTCGATACGGCGTGAGGGGGATGAATACGTCATCAATGGCCGCAAGTGGTTCATCACAAACGCCTGCCACCCGAACACCAGATTGTTTATCGTCATGGGTAAAACGGATCCCAATGCGGATCGGCACAAGCAGCAGAGCATGGTCATTGTCCCAAGGAACACGCCCGGTTTTGAGATTGTTCGCAACCCCACCATTCTGAACATGCACGACCCCGAGGGTCATGCCGAGCTGGTCTTTAAGGATGTGCGCGTCCCGGTCAGCAATCTTTTAGGAGAGGAAGGCAGCGGGTTCGCTCTGGCGCAGGCCCGGCTTGGTCCCGGTCGCATCCACCATTGCATGCGATCGATCGGTGCGGCGGAAATGGCACTTAACCTGATGGTCGAACGCGCGCAGGAACGGAAGGCGTTTGGCAAGCAGCTTGCAGAACAGGGCGTGATCCGCGAATGGATTGCCAAGTCCCGGTTAGAGATCGAACAGGCGCGACTGCTAACCTTGAAAGCGGCCTGGAAGATTGATCAGGTGGGCGCAAAAGAAGCATTCCGAGAGATTTCATTGATCAAGGTCGTGGCGCCCAATGTGCATGCTGCTGTCACGGATCGCGCGATGCAGGTCTTTGGCGCGATGGGCATGACCCCGGATACTCCGCTGGCCGACAGCTATACCTGGGCGCGCGCGCTGCGTTACGCGGATGGGCCGGATGAGGTGCATTTGCAGGCCATTGCCAAGCAAGAGTTGAAGAACTCGAACTTTGGCATGTCGGCCCAATGGCTGACCCCTCCATCGCGCTAGGCCGGGGGCGGCATCAGGTCTTGCGCGCCCTGCTTTGTTTGAGCGGCAGAAACAGGGTATTTGTCCAGCGGCATGGGGCAGGAAGCGAAAGAAAGGACGTCCTGTGAAAATCCTACTGCCCTCTGACCTCGCGCACCCATGCGATGATGGTTTGGCGCGCTTCCACGTCCATTTGAACCGCTGAGGGTGGCGGCATGGCATGGCTGATTCCGGCCTGCAGGTAAATCTGGTCGGCGTGCCGGGCAACATCGCCGGGTGTTTCAAGATAAACCTTCTTGGGGGCCCATTTCATGGTGCCATAAACCGGCTCGCGGGCATGGCACATCGAGCAGTTGCCCAGCACAGTGTCATAGGCTTCTTCAAACCCCGCAGCCGACGCAAATTTTTCTTCGTAAGATGTCAGCGCCCTTGCTTCGGCGTCCTCCCATGTTTCGCCGGTTCTGACAGAAGACAGCCATGCGATCACGATCATGAGGATGACAGTAACACCCCAGGTCCAGTGCGGCCCTTTCCCGGTTGCGTGCATCGTGTTGAAGTAGTGGCGGATGGTCACGCCGGTCAGGAAGATCAGGCTGGCGATGATCCATGAATACTGGGTGCCAAAGGCCAGAGGATAATGGTTCGACAGCATCAGGAACACGACGGGCAACGTCAGGTAGTTGTTGTGCGTCGACCGCACCTTGGCGATCTTTCCATATTTGGCATCCGGCGTCCGACCCGCCTTGAGGTCTTCCACCACGATCCGCTGGTTGGGCATAATCTGGAAGAACACATTGGCCGTCATGATGGTTGCAGTGAACGCACCCAGGTGCAAAAGCGCGGCACGACCGGTAAAAATCTGATTGTAACCCCAGGACATGGCCACCAGAATCACGAACAGCAACAGCATCAGCGCGGTGGGTTGCTCACTCAGGCGCGACTTGCACATCTGGTCGTAAAGCAGCCAGCCGATGGTCAGTGACCCGCCCGAGATCAATATCCCCTGCCACAAAGCCAGATCCGCTTTGGTCGGATCAAGCAGGAACAACTCGCCCCCGACCCAATATATGATCATGAGCAAGGCCGCACCCGAAAGCCATGTCGTATAGCTCTGCCATTTGTGCCAGGTCAGGTGCTCGGGCATACGCGCGGGTGCGACCAGATATTTGACGGTGTGATAGAACCCGCCCCCGTGCACCTCCCACTCTTCGCCATAGGCCCCTTCTGGCAAGGCAGGGTTCGGCTTAAGCATAAGGTCGAGCGCGATAAAATAGAATGACGCGCCGATCCACGCCATCGCCGTGATCACATGCAGCCAGCGGACGGAAAAGGCCATCCACTCCCACAAAACAGCCAGGTCATACATGGCGGTGCTCCTACATATCCAAGTTCTTCGGCACTCTAGGTGATAGAGTTTTCATCGGGTATTGCTACGAAAGATCAAGCAGTATCAAAAATAACAATACAATGTCAGTCTACAGGATCACGCGGCGCAACGCTCAGCTTCCGCGATAGGTCGCGTAGCTGAAAGGCGAAAGTAGTAGCGGAACATGATAATGGGCGTGTTCGGACATTCCGAACCGGATCGGAATCAAGTCCAGAAAACGCGGGCTTTCAGGCGGCACGCCACTGGCGTCGAGGTATTCGCCCGCATGAAACACCAATTCGTATTCGCCTGTCGAAAACTCGGCTTCGGGAAGGATTTGTTCATCGGTGCGACCGTCTTCGTTGGTGAGCAGAGTTTTCAGCAACGCGCGGTCTGTTCCGTTGATCCGGAACAACTCGATCTTCATCCCATTGGCAGGGCAGCCCCGTGCCGTATCCAGGACATGTGTTGTAAGGTAACCGGCCATTTGCACCTCTCGCTAAGCATCGCTGTTACTATTGCAATACCCTTGCGGCAGGCAAAGGCAGTCTGTCAAAAGACTGCTTACAGTATTTTTTGAAAAACATAGGTGATTGTTTGGGTTATTCGTCTTTTCACCAAGAGGGAAATTGATGTGACGCGGTATCCACGAGACATGACCGGCTATGGCCGGCAAGTGCCAAACGCAAACTGGCCAAACGGGGCCAAAATCGCAGTTCAGATTGTGCTGAACTATGAAGAAGGCGGCGAAAACAACGTTTTGCACGGGGATGCCGCATCCGAGGCGTTTCTTTCCGAAATCACCGGTGCGGCCCCTTGGCCCGGGCAAAGGCACTGGAACATGGAATCCATCTACGAATACGGCAGCCGCGCCGGATTCTGGCGGGTGCATCGGCTTTTACAGGACCTTCCTGTTACGGTTTATGGCGTTGCCACAGCATTGGCCCGTGCACCGGCGCAGGTTGCGGCGATGAAGGCCGCAGGCTGGGAGATTGCCAGCCATGGCCTGAAATGGGTTGAGCACAAGGACATGGATGCGGAAGAAGAACGCGTCCAGATCCGTGAGGCGATCCGGCTTCATGCCGAGGTTGTGGGCAAACCACCGCGTGGCTGGTACACGGGCCGCTGTTCGATGAACACGGTCGATCTGGCCGCCGCCGAAGGCGAGCTGGCCTATATTGCCGACAGCTATGCCGACGATTTGCCTTATTGGGTCAAGGCTAGTGGCAAGGATCAGTTGATCGTGCCTTACACAATGGATTGCAACGATATGCGGTTTGCAATTCAGGCGGGCTATACCAACGGCGAACAGTTTGAAAGCTATCTCAAGGACAGCTTCGACATGCTCTACGCCGAAGGCCAAGCGGGCGAGCCGAAGATGCTTTCGATCGGACTGCATTGCCGTCTCATCGGCCGCCCTGGTCGCGCCATGGCCCTGAAACGCGCACTCGACCACTTCAAGAAACATGACGGGGTCTGGTTTGCCACCCGCGAACAAATCGCTGATCACTGGGCGCAAACGCATCCGCCAAGTCAACAGCTGACCCCGTCGGAAATGGACCGGCCAAATTTTGTTGCTGAATTTGGCGGTGTGTTCGAACACAGCCCGTGGATTGCCCAAGCGGCCTTTGATCTGGAGCTGGGCCCCACACATGACAATGCCGCAGGTGTTCACAACGCGCTGGCGCGCGTATTCCGTTCCGCCACAACCGAGCAGCGGCTTGGCGTCCTGACAGCCCACCCTGATTTGGCAGGCAAACTTGCTGCTGCGGGACGTCTGACCAAGGAAAGCACGGCAGAACAGGCTGGGGCAGGTCTGGACATGCTGACAGATGAAGAACGTGTGACCTTCACGACCCTGAACGACGCCTACACAACCAAGTTCGGCTTTCCTTTTATCATTGCGGTCAAGGACAACACCAAAGCAAGCATTCTGGAGGCTTTTCACCGTCGGATAGACAGTGACCGAGACACCGAATTCGCTGAGGCCTGCCGTCAGGTCGAACGGATTGCCGAGTTGCGGTTGATCGAGAAATTCGCGCAATGACATCCACGCTGAAACTCCGGCCACTGACCGCCGAGGCCTTTGCGCCGTTCGGCGATGTCATCGAGGTGTCTGGGGCGGTGGACAAATACATCAATCAGGGAAAATGCGCACGATACCATGATCGCGCCCAGCTGGATTTCCATGAGGGGCGCGCAGGGATCAGCGTTTTCCAATCCCGGGCCTTCAACCTGCCTATCAAACTTGAAATGGTCGAGCGCCACCCCGACGGCAGCCAGGCCTTTCTGCCGCTTTCAGATAAACCCTTTGTCGTTGTTGTGGCGCCCGACAACGCGGGTGTGCCGGGTGAGCCTGTTGCATTCATCACCGCGCCCGGACAGGGCGTGAATTATCACCGGAACACCTGGCACGGGGTTCTGACACCGCTTCATCCCCCCGGGTTGTTCGCCGTGGTCGACCGAATAGGAAACGGGCCAAACCTTGAGGAGTATTGGTTCCAGAACGCCTACACGATCACTGAATAGGGGACATTGCCGGAAGAGGGGCCGGCCCACGTAGTTTTTTGGGAGGAAAAACGCGATGTCAGATGCAACTTTAGGGACGCCGGAGCAGCTCCGTGACCCGAACTACACCCCGCCAATTCTGAAGGCGGTTCCTTTGGGAATTCAGCACGTGCTGGCGATGTTCGTTTCCAACGTCACGCCAGCGATCATCGTTTGCGGTGCGGCGGGTTTCGGGTTTGGTTCGAACAGCCCCGATTTCCCGCAGATGATTTACATGATCCAGATGTCGATGTTCTTTGCGGGTGTTGCGACACTGTTCCAGACCATTGGGCTGGGGCCTGTTGGTGCCCGCCTGCCAATCGTGCAGGGGACGTCATTTGCCTTTATTCCGATCATGATCCCGTTGGTGGTTGGAAAGGGCGTTGATGCGATTGCCGTATTGATGGGTGGTATAGTCGTTGGCGGCCTGTTTCATGCCAGCCTTGGGTTGTTCATTGGCCGTATTCGCTTTGCGCTTCCGCCCTTGGTTACCGGTCTTGTTGTCACCATGATCGGGCTTGCGCTTGTCAAAGTCGGCATCCAGTACGCGGCAGGCGGTGTACCCGCCATCGGTACCGAAGAGTACGGCTCTGGTCTGAACTGGCTCATGGCCGGAACTGTGATTGTTGTTACTTTGGGCCTGAAGTTTTTTGCCCGTGGTATGCTGTCGGTGTCGGCGGTTCTGATTGGCCTGTTGGTCGGCTACGTGGTGGCATTCGCACTGGGTCAGGTGAATTTGGGCAATGTCGGGCGCGCGTCTCCGTTTGCCATGCCGAACCCGTTTCACTTCGGTATCGAGTTTTCATTCGCGGCGATCATTGGGTTCTGTGCGATGTCTTTCGTGTCGGCTGTTGAAACGGTCGGGGATGTGTCCGGTATCACCAAGGGCGGCGCGGGACGCGAGGCAACCGACAAGGAAATTCAGGGCGCGACTTTTGCCGATGGTCTTGGAACTGCTGTATCAGGCATCTTTGGGGCCCTGCCGAACACGTCGTTCAGTCAGAATGTCGGCCTGATCGCGATGACCGGCGTCATGAGCCGCACGGTCGTAACCATAGGTGCCCTGTTCCTGATCATATGCGGGCTTATCCCCAAGATCGGCGCGGTGATCTCGTCCGTTCCGATCGAGGTTCTGGGCGGCGGTGTGATCGTGATGTTCGGTATGGTGGTTGCAGCTGGTGTCTCGATGCTGTCGGACGTGACGTGGAACCGCCGCAACATGGTGATCTTTGCGATTTCACTCAGCCTGGGTCTGGGCTTGCAATTAGAGCCCGGCGCTTTACAGCATCTGCCCGGAACTCTCAAAGTTCTGGCGACATCCGGGATATTGCCTGCTTCTATCATTGCCATTGTCTCGAATCTGGTTCTGCCCGAAGAGCTTTCGGATGAAGCGACGGAAGAGGTGTCCGGTGGAATGGCAGGCCACGGGTTGGGCTCTATCAAACAGGACGATCACGTCTGACCGGTTCAGCCCGGAATTGTAGATGAAAAAGCGGCGCACGTAGTGCGCCGCTTTTTGGTTTCAGGCCTGGCAGGCTTGGCCCATCGCTCACATAAGAAACGCGTATTTCGACGCGACGCTTAGGCGACCACACGGGGATGCCATCAGAAATCGACCTCAATCGCGATGCCTTTCTGTACGGCCAGCTCGACAACAGACGCAGCAACCGCCAGATCCTGAAGACCTACGCCAGTGCCATCGAACAACGTGATCTGATCGTCTGATGTCCGGCCCGGGTTCGTTCCGTTGATGACCGCACCCAACTGGACCAGGTCACTTTCCCTGATCAGGCCCTGTGCCACGGCGTGTTGAGCCTCGCCAATCGAAATCGACTGTGCGATTTCATCTGTGAATACAGATGCTTTGGCCAGCAACGCCGCCTCGACTTCCTGCTTGCCCTTGGTGTCCGTTCCCATGCACGCGATATGCGTTCCGGGGCTGACATGGTTTGCCATCAGCGATGGTGCAAAAGCCGAGGTGATCGAGATTATGACATCCGCTTCGGTCATGCCATCAAGTTCGACCGCTTCAAACGGAACACCGGCTTCACTGGCGACCTTTTCAATGTTGGGCAGCATCTCGGGGTGGTAGTTCCAGCCAAGGACCTTTTCAAAGGTGTGGGTCTCCAGCGCCGAGCGTAGCTGAAAGGTTGCCTGATGCCCGGCCCCGATCACACCGATCACCCGCGCGCCCGCACGGGCAAGGTGCTTGATAGATACAGAAGAGGCCGCTGCAGTGCGCAAGGCCGTCAAAAGGTTGCCGCCAACCATCGCCGACGGTTTCCCGGTGTCAGGGTCAAAAAGAAAAACAGTGGATTGGTGATTGATCAACCCGCGCTTTTCCAGGTTGTTCGGCCAATACCCCCCGGCCTTCAGGCCCAGTGTCAGCCCGGCGCGATCAAACCCGCCTTTAAAGCCGTACAGAGCGTCCTCATGCCCGATGGCTTCGCGCACGACAGGAAAGTTGTAGGCGTCCCCTGCGGCCATAGAGGCAAAGACCTGTTCGACGGCTTCAAAGGCCGCGTCGCGGGTCATGAGGTTGGCGATTTCGCGCTCGGGTACGATCAGCATGTCATTCTCCATTCAAAATTCGTGCGCCCGTGCGTTTCACCGACAAAAAGCGGGCGCGCACGGGCGACTGTCCGGCCATGTTTGGCCGAAAGCTTATTCTTTGAGCAATCAGGCTCAGTACGCGCGGCCGCGGGCTGACACTGGCCACACGCATTCGACCTTGCCATTCCGGACGCCCACATACCAATCATGTACGTTTGCGGTTGGGTCACAGTGCCCCGGCACCAACTTTAGCTTGTCATTGACCTTGAGCGCCCCGCTCGGATCCATCACGACGCCATGTTCATCCGAGCATTTGATGTATTCGACATCGTCACGCCCGAAAACAACAGGCAGACCGCTATCCACCGACTGAGCCTTGAGACCCGCATCGACGATTGCCTTGTCAGCCTTGGCGTGGCTCATGACGCTGGTCAGGATGAAGAATGCGTTTTCCCATTCGCCCTGGTCGATCCGGTTGCCGTTCTCGTCCAGGATGCGACCGTAATCGGCATCCATGAACGCATAAGACCCGCATTGCAGCTCATTATACACGCCCGAGTTGGATTCGAAGTAGTATGACCCAGTACCGCCGCCCGAGACCAGCTCGCACTCGATACCCTCGGCTTTAAGGCCGTCTACTGCGTCTTTGACCATCGCGATGGCGGTATCCAGTTTCTCCTTGCGTGACTCATAGCTGTCGAGGTGTTGCATTGCGCCCTGATAGGCCTGAATTCCGCTGAATTTCAGGTTGTCAGCAGCCTCAACCGCCTTGGCGATTTCAATCACTTCGGGTGTCGTTGTGACCCCGCACCGACCTGCGCCGCAATCGATTTCCACGAAGACTTCCAGCTGTGTTCCATGCCGGACTGCCGCCGCCGAAAGGTCAGCGACGTTTTCCAGATCATCGACACATACAATAATGCGGCTGCCCAGTTTTGGCAGGCGTGCGAGGCGGTCAATTTTGGCCGGGTCACGCACCTGGTTCGAAACCAGAACGTCCTTTATCCCACCACGAACG
This sequence comes from Ruegeria sp. AL2, assembly GCF_056540845.1. Taxonomy (NCBI): domain Bacteria; kingdom Pseudomonadati; phylum Pseudomonadota; class Alphaproteobacteria; order Rhodobacterales; family Roseobacteraceae; genus Ruegeria; species Ruegeria sp. AL2. The sequence continues at coordinate 3,726 of NZ_JBQFXM010000015.1, read as the reverse complement.
AACACTTCGGCCTCGGAAACTTTCTGGCAGCAGACACCGACGGCACCACCGATTTTCTCTTGCAGCTTGGCCACGTCGACCGACTTGTGCATTTTACCATGCACGCGGTGACGCATCCCGTGCGCTTTGGCATAATCGCCCATCTTCCTGATATTGCGTTCAAGCGCGTCGAGATCCAAAATCAGGCTGGGTGTCTGGATATCTGCTTCGTCCATGCCAGGCTTGGCCGGAATGTCGTAACCTACTTCGAACTGGTCGAGAGTGCTCATATCTTTCATCTCCGTAATCCTATACCGGGATTGTTTTTGTTGGGGAATATTCAGGCGTTCATCCAGGGCAGCCGGTCCAGATCGACATTGCCACCTGTAACAATCAGTCCGACACGCTTGCCCTTGAATGCGTCCGGGTTCTTGAGAACCGTGGCCAGCGGAACGGCCGAAGATGGCTCCATCACAATCCGCAGGTGCTTCCATGTCAGTTTCATCGCATCGATGATCTCCTGCTCGGAGGCAGTGTAAATTTCTGAAACGTGGTTCGATACGAAATGCCAGGTGAGATCCTTCAGCGGAACCAGCAACCCGTCAGCAATAGTCTTTGGAGCATCATCCGCGATGATATGACCGGCCTTGAAGCTGCGATAGGCGTCGTCTGCCTGTTCGGGTTCTGCCGCGATGACCGCTGTTTCTGGGGCCAGATTGGACAGGGTCAAACAGGTTCCAGACACCATGCCACCACCGCCGATTGGCGCAACGACCGCGTCCAGACCGTCGGTCTGCTCGATAAACTCTCGCGAACAGGTGCCTTGCCCGGCGATGACCCGAGGATCGTTGTAGGGATGAACAAAGTCACCGCCCGTAGCCGCCTGAACCTCGGCAAATGTCGCTTCGCGCGACGAGGTGGAGGGTTCGCATTCTGTAATCTTCCCTCCATAACGGCGGACCGTATCCTTCTTGGCCTGCGGCGCTGTCCGAGGCATGACCACGTTGCAGGGAATGCCCCGTTTCATCGCCGCATAAGACAGGCACGAGGCGTGATTGCCCGAAGAATGGGTGGCGACACCTTTTTCAGCCTGTTTCTCATCCAGCCCAAAAACCGCATTCGCAGCACCTCGTACTTTGAAAGCGCCTGGTTCCTGAAAGTTTTCGCATTTGAAGAACAGCTGCGCGCCTGACAGTTCATTGAGAAAGTCCGAAGTTCGCACCGGGGTGCGGCGGATATAGGGTTTGATCCGGTCATGCGCCGCAAGCATGTCTTCATAGGTTGGGATATACATTGTGCAATCCTTCATCATGCCGCGTTCTTCTGAACGGAACCGGGATGGCCGCGATAGTATTCCTGTGCGGCGGCAACTCCGGACCCCAGGTCGATATTCAGTCCCAGGTCAACCATGCACATCTCGGCAGTGGCGATCCCGGACAGAGCCATGACATCCGTCAGGCTGCCCAGATGCCCGATCCGGAACACCTTGCCCGCGACCTCACCAAGGCCCACGCCAAAGGCAACGCCGTATTTTTCAGCTGCGTGCGTGACAATATCCGTCGCGTTGAAGCCGTTCGGCGTACGGATTGCGCTTACGGTATCGGAATAGACCGCCGGGCTGCTGGCACAAAGCTCCAGCCCCCACGCCCCCACAGCGGCACGGACCCCTTCCGCAATCCGGTGGTGCCGGGCAAAAACGTTCTCCAGACCTTCACGCAGCAGCATAGAGCAGGCTTGATTGAGGCCATTCATCAACCCGACAGCGGGTGTATAGGGGTAAGCATTGTTGGCGTATCCCTTGGTCATGTCCCGGACGTCAAAGAATGTGCGGGGCAGAGTGCCGGTTTTGGTTGCTTCCATCGCTTTCCGGCTGAAACCGACGATGGCAAGGCCAGCGGGTAACATGAAACCCTTCTGCGACCCCGTAACGGCAACATCCACGCCCCATTCATCAAACCGGAAATCCATCGACGCGATTGATGAGACACCATCAACAAACAGCAGGGCCGGGTGTTGCGCGGCAGTCAGCGCCTTGCGCACAGCAGCGATATCCGACTTCACGCCAGTTGCCGTCTCGTTATGCGTGGCTAGAACAACCTTGATCTCATGGCTTTTGTCGGCGGCAAGGATTTCTTCGTACCTGTCAGCCGGCAGCCCATCGCCCCACGGGGTTTCGACGATCTCAACATTCAGCCCATGGCGCTGGCACATATCGATCCATCGATGGCTGAACATGCCGTTGCGGGCCGTCAGAACCTTGTCACCGGCGGACAGCGTATTGGTCAGGGCGGTTTCCCAGCCCCCGGTTCCGGTCGACGGGAAAATGAAGACTTCGGCGCTGTCGCTTTTCAGAATGTCCCGCACGCCAGCGCGCGCAGGATGCAGGATTTGCCCGAACAATGGCGAACGATGGTCGATCGTGGGCATATCGCAGGCTTTGCGCAGGCTTTCCGGGATGTTCGTCGGGCCCGGGATGAAAACGGGGTTTTGAAAGCTCATGGATGGTCTCCTTCCGTCCTTGCCAGCACAATAAGTTTCAGCAACCCGATTGGAAATTTTTTTGAAAACGCATTTCAGAATTCGTGATAAGAGATTTAACTTATAGTTGTCAGTGGGTTATATTTTTCATATCCTGAAATAGTCTTTCATAAATGATCAGAGGGTTTTTATGGAATTGCAAGACAATGACCCGAAACTCCGTCGCAAAGCCCGGGGAAGACCGCGGGGGTGGGATGACAAAACCGCGCAGAATACGATCAAATCACTGGATCGGGCGATGGAGGTTTTCGAATATCTGAGCCAGGCGCAAGGCAAAGCTCTTACTGAACTTTCAGATGAAATGCGTCAGGCTCCGGCCACCGTTTATCGCATCCTCGTGACGTTACAGGGCAGGGGCCTGGTCGAGTTCGACCATGAAGACCAGGTTTGGCACATTGGCCCGCAGGCGTTTGTGATCGGCTCGCGGTTTTTGCGTCGTACCAGTCTGGTGGAACGGGCAAGGCCGATCATGCGCAAATTGATGGAAACCACGGGTGAAACCGCCAATCTGGGAATTGAGAAAGAAGGTCTGGTGCTGTTCCTGAGCCAGGTTGAAACACATGAAAGTATCCGGGCGTTTTTTCCGCCCGGTACATTGTCACCCATGCACGCGTCGGGCATCGGAAAAGCGTTATTGGCCCACATGGACGGAGACAGATTGAACCGAAGGTTGGCCTCAGCGAATTTACAGGCTTTTACGGATCAGTCGATTACCGGCGCTGAGGCGTTGAAGAAAGATCTTGCAGCAATCAGATTGCGGGGTTTTTCCGTGGATAACGAAGAAAAGACTACGGGTATGCGATGCATTGCAGCACCCGTTTTCGATATCAACAGAGAGGCGGTCGCGGGGCTTTCAGTGTCCGGGCCAACCAGTCGCGTCGGAGCGGCCGAAATCGAACGGCTGAGCCGCCCGGTGATGGAAGCAGCGCGCCAGTTGACGCTGGCTATTGGTGGGACAGTTTTGCCACCGCAACCCTAAGGCTTTGCCGCCAGATTGCGGCGAACGCTGACCCCGGATCCGCTTGCCGCGCCACAACACCAACGCGCTGAGACGCGCATTGTGCACAGACAAACTCAACAGCAGAACAGGCGTGACTCTTACCGGTTATCTGATTTTCAGCTCCCCCTATTACTCTGCGACTTTTTGTTTGTGTTTATTGAACTGTTGGTCGAAGAGGTTTTTGAAGGGGCCGTTTTTCTGCATGAGTT
>NZ_JBQFXM010000014.1:0-101410 GCF_056540845.1 Ruegeria sp. AL2 | reverse complement strand
CGGCGAAGACGGCAACTCCGAAGTCGAAGCCCGCGTCCGCGCCCAGGTCGCAGATCTCTGCAACCGCTTCCCCATCTACCCGAACTTGTAAGCCGAAAGGTCCCAACAATGAGCTTTCACCCAATTGAACAAGCCCCCGCCCGCCTGAACCGCAGCGAGCTTGCCGTGCCCGGCAGCCAGCCCGGAATGTTTGAGAAGGCCGCGAAATCGGACGCGGATGTCATCTTCCTCGATCTGGAAGACGCCGTCGCGCCCGATGAAAAGGAACAGGCGCGCAGGAACATCATTCAGGCGCTGAACGAAATCGACTGGGGCAACAAGACCATGTCGGTGCGGATCAATGGCCTGGATACCCATTACATGTACCGGGATGTCGTGGATGTCGTCGAACAGGCGGGCCAGCGTCTGGACCTGATCATGATCCCAAAAGTCGGGACAGCCGCAGATGTGTATGCGGTCGACATGCTGGTGACCCAGATCGAAGACGCCAAGGGATACAAGAAACGGATCGGGTTCGAACACATCATCGAAACCGCGCTTGGTATGCAGAATGTCAGCGCGATCGCGGCCGCATCAAAGCGCAATGAAAGCCTTCATTTTGGTGTCGCGGATTATGCGGCCTCGACCCGCGCGCGAACCACAATCATCGGGGGCGTGAACCCGGACTATTCGGTTCTGACCGACCCGGATGCCGACGGAGGCCGCCTGAACCACTGGGGCGACATGTGGCACTATGCACTTGCCCGCATGGTGGTTGCGGCGCGCGCCAACGGGCTGCGTCCGATTGATGGGCCTTTTGGCGATTTTCAGGATCCCGACGGTTACAAGGCCGCCGCAAAACGTGCCGCCGTTTTGGGGTGCGAGGGGAAATGGGCCATCCACCCCAGCCAGATCGCACTTGCCAATGAGGTGATGTCGCCCTCGGATGCCGAAGTTACCAAGGCACGGCGTATCCTTGTCGCCATGGCCGAGGCCGAGGCGGATGGGAAAGGTGCCGTGTCTCTGGATGGCCGTCTGATCGACTATGCCTCGATCCGTCAGGCCGAAGTGCTGGTTGAAAAGGCAAGCCAGATCGCTGCGGCCTGATCGCCCGCACCAAACCTGACTTGCGTGGGCGCACTGTCCACGCATATTCTCCAGCGCTTTGACGGGCGGACTACGGCGCTAACATAAATCGGCTGTCCGCGTTTCGCGAAAATTGCCTCCCTAAAACGTTTGTCACATTTTGACCAGCAAACGGATGCTGCCTTAAATCGCTACGACAAAAGCAAGGGATGTTTCCGAGTTCGACACCTGAAACCGGAACCCTGCCAATCCCGGTTCACTGCCCCGACAGGTTTCCGTTCCGAAATGCGGTCGGCGTCTGACCGAACTCGGCCTTGAACGCACGGGTCATGGCACTGGCGTTTTCGTATCCACAGCGCCCCGCGATCTCGGCGATGGATTGTTCCGTATCCTCGGCCAGATTACGCGCGCGGTTCAGGCGCAGACGCCGGTACAGCGCTTGCGGAGTTGTTTTCAGTTCCGCCTGAACACGCGTTTCGAGCCTTTTCTGTGAACATCCGATTTTCCGGGCCACACTCCGGACAGACAGCGGTGCTTCAAGATGCGCCTGCATGACAGTCAGCGCGCGATTGACCAGCGTGTCCTCGGATTTCAAAGGCAGGTCATAATGGCCACGCCCGTTCCGGCTCATGAACAGGTGCTCGACCTCCATCGCCAGCAGCGGGCCATGATCCCGGCGGATCAAGGTCAGGGCCAGATCGAAGGCTGCCATGGCTCCGGAACAGGTCAGCCGATTACCATCAATGACAAACCTTTCCCGCACGGCCTCCACCGCCGGAAACCTTTCCTCGAACCGCGAAAACTCGTCCCAATGAATGGTCGCCCTGTGGTCATCCAGCAATCCGGCACTGGCAAGCAGCCAGCTTCCCGTATCCAGCCCGGCCAGATGCTTGTGTTTCTTGGCCGCTGCCAGCACGGCACGCATGGTCGACCGCGTATCCAGCTTCAGGTATCCATATGACGGCATGACAACAAGAAAATCCCCCTGTTGATCGCCGATGGCCCCGTTCGGGGTGACGACAAGGCCGCTTGAGCTTTGAACAGGGTTGCCGTCAAGCGAACAGAAGCGCCACGCATATAACGCCTGCCGCGACAGGGTGTTCGCCGCCCGCAACGGTTCGACCATGTTCGCAAGGCAATGGTTCGAGAACCCGTTGAACAGAAGGACATTGTACTGCTGCGATAATATTTTCGAATTTAGCATGAAACTGATCTATCTCTGCATGTCGTGACCATGAGCGATGGCGTTTGGTTGGTCAACCACCGATCCAGGGAACACGCGCCATGCAGTTTGGTCTGACAGAAGAACAGGACATGATCGTCTCGACGGTCCGCAGCTTTGTAGAAAAAGAAATCTACCCGCATGAAGACGCGGTCGAACGCAGCGGAACGGTCCCGCCGGAGCTTGGCAACGAGATCAAGCAGAAATGTATCGATCTGGGGTTCTATGCCTGCAACTTCCCCGAAGAAGTGGGCGGCGCGGGCCTGTCGCATCTGGATTTTACACTGGTCGAGCGTGAACTGGGCCGTGGGTCGATGGCGCTGACGCATTTCTTTGGCCGCCCGCAAAACATCCTCATGGCCTGCAACGACGAACAGCGCGAACGCTATCTGCTGCCCGCAGTGCGCGGGGAAAAGATGGACGCGCTGGCGATGACCGAACCGGATGCCGGATCGGACGTGCGCGGCATGAAATGTCAGGCGGTGCGCGACGGTGGCGACTGGGTCGTCAACGGATCAAAACACTTCATCTCGGGCGCGGAACACGCGGATTTCTTCATTGTCTTCGTTGCCACCGGCGTGGATGAGACCCCTAAAGGCCCCAAAAAACGCATCACCACCTTCCTGGTGGATCGCGGCACACCGGGCTTTGAAGTACGCGACGGCTACAGATCCGTCAGCCACAGGGGCTATAAAAACTGTATCCTGTATTTCGACAATTGCCGCCTGTCCGATGCGCAGGTTCTGGGCGAGGTCGATGGCGGTTTTGCGGTGATGAACGAATGGCTCTACGCGACCCGGCTGACGGTTGCGGCCTTTTCGGTCGGGCGCGCGCGGCGCTGCTTTGACTATGCGCTGAATTACGCCGCCGAGCGCAAGCAATTCGGCCAGCCCATCGGCAAGTTTCAGGGCGTTGGCTTCCAGATTGCCGACATGATCACCGAGATTGACGCCGCCGACTGGCTGACCCTTGCCGCCGCTTGGCGTCTGGATCAGAACCTGCCCGCAAACCGCGAGATCGCCTCGGCCAAGCTCTATGCCTCCGAGGCATTGGCGCGGGTCACCGACACGACGCTGCAAATCTTCGGCGGCATGGGCCTGATGGATGATTTCCCGATCGAACGGTTTTGGCGCGACGCCCGGGTCGAACGGATCTGGGACGGCACCAGCGAGATTCAGCGCCACATCATCAGCCGCGATCTTCTGCGTCCGCTGGGCGCCTGACCATGACCAAAGACCTGACCCGGCTGCTGCGCCCGAAATCCATCGCTGTCATTGGCGGCGGTGCATGGTGCCAACAGGTTATTCTGCAATCAGAACGCATGGGATATGCCGGTCAGATCTGGCCGGTCCATCCCAAGGCTTCTGACATTGCGGGCCACAAGGTTTATGGCCATATCGAAGACCTGCCCGACGCACCTGACGCGGTTTTCATCGGCATCAACCGCCACGCCACGGTTGAAGCGGTTCAAGTCCTGTCCAGCGTGGGTGCGGGTGGCGCTGTCTGCTTCGCCTCGGGCTTTTCCGAAGCCGTGGCCGAGGACGACACCGGCGGGGATTTGCAGGATCAACTGATCAACGCGGCCGGCGACATGCCCATTCTGGGCCCGAACTGCTATGGCTTCATCAACGCGCTGGACGGGGCATTGCTGTGGCCGGATCAGCACGGGGTTGTGCCCGTCGACAAGGGCGTGGCGATCCTGACGCAAAGCTCGAACATCTCGATCAACCTGACCATGCAGAAACGCGGGCTGCCGATTGCCTATATGGTGACCTGCGGAAATATGGCTCAGACCAGTCAGGCGCAGATCGCCTCGGCCCTGATCGATGACCCGCGCGTGACCGCAGTGGGCCTGCATATCGAAGGCTTCAAGAACATCCGCGAATGGGAAGCACTGGCCGCCAAAGCCCATGCAAAAGGCGTCCCGCTGGTTGCCCTCAAGGTCGGCGCATCGGAACAGGCGCAGGCGGCAACCGTTTCCCATACCGCGTCACTGGCGGGCAGCGATGCCGGGGCGCAGGCGCTGCTTGACCGGCTTGGCATTCCACGCCTTTCGGCGCTGCCTGACTTCCTTGAAACACTCAAACTGTTGCACTGCTACGGGCCGCTGCCGGGGGGCAACATCGCCTCGATCAGCTGTTCGGGGGGCGAGGCGAGCCTGATTGCCGATATGGCCGTTGGCACTGGGCTGCAATTTCCACGGCTGAGCGGTGAAAAGCTGACCCGCCTGCGCAGCGCGCTCGGGCCCATGGTCGCGCTGAACAACCCGCTGGATTATCACACCTATATCTGGCGTGACGAACTGGCGATGACGCGGGCTTGGTCGGGCATGACGGGCGACGATATTGACATGACATTCTCGATCGTCGACTACCCGACCACCGACTCCACCGATTGGGCCTGCGCAACGCAGGCAGCGTTGAACGTACGGGCAGAAACCGGCGCCCGGTTCGCGATTGTCGCCACCTTGCCGGAACTTTTACCGGAAGACATCGCACAAAAGCTGATGGTCGGGGGTGTTGTACCCTTCATGGGGCTGCGCGAGGCGCTGTCGGCGACCCGCGCCGCAGGGCAGGTCAAGGCCCCATCCGCAACGCCCGTTTTGCAGCCGGGTATGATGGAACCAACCCAAATCCTGACCGAAGGCGCCTCGAAGGCGGCGCTGGCGGAATGCGGCCTGCGTATCCCGCAGAACCGGACGGTGCGGGGCGCGGAAGCTGCCCGTGCCGCAGCGGACCAGATGGAAGGCCCTTTTGCCGTCAAGGGTGTCGGGCTTGCACATAAATCCGAACACAGCGCCGTTCGGCTGGGCATCCGGGCCGGCGACGTCGCGGCTGTCGCGGCTGATATCGGCACCGAAGACATCCTGATCGAAGAGATGGTCACCGGAACCGTTGCCGAACTTCTGATTGGCGTGGTGCGTGACCCTGCGCATGGGTTTGTTCTGACCCTTGGGGCAGGGGGCGTGCTGACCGAACTGCTGCGCGACACGGTATCCTTGCTGGTGCCCAGCCCGCCCGGAGACATCCGCTCCGCCCTCGGTCAATTGAAGATCGCCCCGCTGCTGGCGGGCTATCGCGGTCAACCGGCGGCTGATATGGATGCGATTGTTGCCGCGGTCGAGGCCGTTCAGACCTATGTCATGCAAAATGCCGACACGCTTGGCGAGGTCGAGATTAACCCGCTCCTGTGCACGCCGGATAAGGCTGTTGCCGTGGACGCCCTGATAAGAAAGGCCTGAGATATGGACCCGATCAAAACCCGCCGCGATGGTTCAATCCTCGAGGTCACGCTGGACCGCCCCAAGGCAAACGCGATTGATCTGATCACCAGCCGCAGAATGGGCGAAGTCTTTGCTGAATTCCGCGACGACCCGGACCTGCGCGTGGCCATCCTGACCGGTGCGGGCGAAAAATTCTTTTGCCCCGGCTGGGATCTGAAAGCTGCTGCCGACGGCGACGCGGTGGACGGAGATTACGGCGTCGGTGGGTTCGGAGGCCTGCAAGAGCTGCGCGACCTGAACAAGCCCGTGATTGCCGCCGTCAACGGTATCGCCTGCGGTGGCGGGCTGGAGCTGGCCTTGTCCGCGGACATGATCCTTGCCGCTGATCACGCCACTTTTGCCTTGCCGGAAATCCGCTCGGGCACTGTTGCGGATGCCGCCAGCGTCAGGTTGCCCAAGCGCATCCCCTATCACATCGCGATGGAGCTGCTGCTGACAGGCCGCTGGTTTGATGCCGAAGAAGCCAACCGCTGGGGTCTGGTGAATGAGATTATTGCCGCTGATCAGCTGATGGACCGCACGTGGGAACTCGCCCGCCTGCTGGCGTCAGGGCCGCCGCTGGTCTATGCGGCCATCAAGGAAATCGTGCGCGATGCTGAAGACGCCAAGTTTCAGGACGCCATGAACCGCATCACCAAACGGCAATTGCGCAGCGTGGATGTCCTCTATTCCAGTGAGGACCAGCTTGAAGGCGCGCGTGCATTTGCTGAAAAACGTGACCCGGTCTGGAAAGGTAAATAGAAACACGGTGTGTTTGTCGCGCGGATCCGGTAAATTTCCCATTTACTGATCCGCGCCACAGGTGCACAGTTGGGTATGCCTTATTTCGAACGAAAACCATACGTTAGCACGCCGCTTCCGGTCAGCCCGATCGCTCCGCAGCCGGACGCGCAACCGATCTCGGATATCGCACGCCGCGTGCTTGGGGCTGAACGGGGCACGAAACAGCCGCTTGAGGGGCCATTTGCGTGCCGCAAAACTTGCCACCCCGGCGGCACAGCGACCATATTGCTGTCCTTTGACGCACCAAACGGTGGCGGGCCTGTCGCATTACAGTTCGAACCGGGTGACCTGATCAACCGGAACGGCGACACTCTTCCGGCAAACCGGGTTAATGTTGTCCCCCCGCAAATCCAGCTAAACCCCGGCGAGTCAACGGATGTTGCCGTCATTGTAACCGTGCCGGACCTTGCCGATCCCGGCGAATATCACGGCCGGATTGCGTGCACGGGTACAGTGCAAACTTCGATCCTCGTGATGTATGAGGTGGCGAACGCTCAAACCTGACGGGTTACGAGGTAGTCCATGAAATGGCCCAGAAACGCGCGGGGCACCTCTTCTGTGGCTGCAAAAACCTGCGCAAACTCCTGACGGGCCGAGGCCAGCAAGTCATTGGCCGCCTCCTGTGCATATCTGATGCAGCCGTAGTGATCCATGCGATCCAGAACCCAGCCGACATCCTGCGTCGAGCGGCTGTCGCGCGGGTTTGACAGCATATCCGACAGGCGTGCTTTTTCGGGCTCGTCTGCTTGCAAGCTAAGCCGCCCCAGCATCAGCGTGCGTTTGCCTTCGTAAATGTCCCCGCCGATCTCTTTGCCATATTTGTCCTGCGAGCCCACGAGGTTCAGAACATCATCCTGTATCTGAAACGCGGCCCCCAGAAAAAACCCAAACGCGTTGAAATCGTCCAGGTTCAACGCCCCGGACGCGACATCATGTGGCCGGGCAATCAGCGCCCCGATGCGCATGGGGTGAATGAAGCTGTACCAACAGGTCTTTTTCAGACACATCGTCAGATAATCCGATGCATCCACGTTCAGCCGGTTGTCCCGTATCCAGCCAAGCTCCAGTGCCTGACCTTCAATGGACTGCTGCAACAGATGATCAAACTCGTCCACCACGCGCATGCCGGTTTCAGGGCCAAGCGGTCCAAGGTTCTGGCGCAACAGGCGCAGGGCCAGCGATTGCATCCCGTCACCGGTATTGATGGCCAAAGGGACCCCAAGACGCTTGTGCATACACGCGCGCCCGCGCCTGAAATCGCTTTGATCCTCGATATCGTCATGGATCAGAAACGCGTTGTGCAGCAGTTCAAGAACAGCGGCTGACACCCTCGCGGTCTCGCTGTCACCGCCGAAAGCCTCGCAGGTGGCCAGCAACAGTGCGGGCCGCAACCCCTTGCCCGAGGTTTCAATGTAATCTCGCATCGGCCCGTACAAATAGGCCTGCGGCTCGCCCGTCGGCAACAGCTGCAAAAGCGTCTCACGGGCCCGATCCCCGTAAGAGGTCAGCGTTTTTAGAAAATCCTGCTGTGCCGCAGGATCCAGATGTGCTGTGCCAGTGGCCACAGGGTCATCCCTTCTGGGTGATGATCACACGGGTTTTGGTCTCGTTCCTGCCCGTCTCGGCAAGGTTGGGTCCGGCCGCCGAAAAAGGTGCATCCGTCAGCGGCAAGGCTTTGGACAACACCCCCGACTGGCCGCTGTCCCGGCCCAGATCAAAGGCAACATCCTCTGCAATCTCCTCTCCGGGGATCGGAAGATCAGCCGTCGGCTCGTAGGCCACCATCAGGTCAAGCAGCTCTTTCGGAGGGCAGATCATACGCAACGCGTCCGCAATCGCAGGGTCTTCGGTAATCCCGCCGGGTTTTGAGTATTCCGTAGCCGGTTTCGCAATGACGGCAAGCGGCCCTTCGCCGCCACGCTCAACACCCACTGCATCCTGTCCCATCCTCAGCGCCGCCTCGACCGCAACCGCAAACCGGTTGTCCCAGGGTAGGCCGGCCTGATAGCGGGCAAAATCATAGGCGCGCAGCGGTTTCAGGATATCCGGTTCGTGCAGGTCCCAGATTTGGCAGGGCTCTGCTTTTGATCCGCCGCGTTGCAGGATGGCATTGACCGCCCGACGTGCCGCTTCGTTTGCTCCTTCCATGGTGGCAAGGTCGGTGTAGGTGCGTACATAATCCGACGCCAGCATGAAGTTCGGGATCAACGTGGCCGCCTCAGGGCGCAACCGCCAGCTGTTGATGCGGTTGACCAACAGCGGCTCCACATTGGTTTGGCGCTTGGGGTCGTTGGGATCCTGCACAATATCCGGATCAAGGAACCAGTAATGCATGTCCTCGTCGCGCAGGACGGTCTGGCCATCCACGTTGACGCTGCGCTTGAGCTGTTCCCAAACCTCGTGCGCAATCTCCTCGCGGCTACAATCACGCGCGGTTTTTCCGTTCAGCCCCGGCTTGTCCCATTCCGAGATATCTATTGAAAGCAGGCCCTTGGTCTTGCCTTCTGCCCAGTTTTCAAAGTTGATGGCCGACCAGAACTGCTTTTGTGAAACCGCGGTCAGGGCCCAGGGGCTGTCAATGAAAATGACATGGCCATGGGTCAGTTCAACATCCTTGGTCAGATAGAACTGAATTCCGTTCATCCATTGCACGTCTTCGGCCAGCAGGGGCAGCTTGGCCAGAGACGGGTCGATTGCCGTCATCGCAGGGGTGATCAGCGGCGCGATCCGTTCGATCGGCATCGCACTGATGAACCAATCCCCGGTGACCTGCTTTTCTTCGCCATCCTGTTCAACCGTCGCGCTGACGATGCGGCCATCCTGGCAGTCGATGCCCGTGACCTTTGAGTTGAACTTGTACACGACCCCCTTGCTTTTGAGGTAATCCAGCCACGGCTGTATCCACACAAGGTTTGTTGGGCCGTTCAACAACCGGTTGCCATGCGGCTCGGGCGTCGCGATACCCAGCTGAAGCTGAACGGCAATGTCGCCCACGGTCTTTGTACTGGCAGTTGTCGCCTTGGCGGCCACCAGCGAACGGGTCAGGCCAATCGCCAGAAACTTCTGATACGCTTCCGAGCGCTGCTCGGCACCGATGAAATCCCACCACCCGATGCGTTCATATTCATCGAACCGGCGCTCCTTGCAGGATGTCGCGATGCGCCACATGCAGACGATGAAATGTTCGACATCCTCATAGGCGATCTGGTCCCGGGGCGAGAGCGTGAATGCAACCGTCTTGAGCACGTCGGCCACGTCTTTCAGCGTGCGGGGAAACCGTTCGGGAACGATGATGCCTGGGTCATCGAACTGGCTGACCAGAACCTGAGTGGTGGACACCAGATTATCGTAACAGGTGCCTTTGCCGTAATAGGGCGTGCGCGCCATCGTATCGGTGATATGGCGGTAGAAATTCGGAAAGAACCGGAACCCGTGCTCGCCGGGCAGCCAGGGGCGTTTTACGCCGGGGGGATAACTGGCACCGTCCATCTCGGCCCATTTTTCAAGCGCCTTGATGTGTTTCGCCTTGGACCCGTGATCGCCTTCGCCCTTCATCACGGGGATGCTGCGTGCCTTGCCGCCGGGGATCAGCTGGCGCTCGTGAATCTCGACCTCGTACCCGCGCTCGATCAGCTCATGCGCCGCGCTCATTCCGGCCACGCCACCGCCCAGTATGACAACCTTTTCAGCCATCGGATGTTCCTTTCGCGGAATAGACGTCAAAGCGCAGGGTGATATCGGACAGGCTTGCTTCCCCGACGCCGAACCCCTGCAACCTGTTCATCCAGGCATAATTCGGGTTTGATGTCAGGTATCGCGGTGCCAGCCGGACCGGGGCCGAGGCGGGCAGATTGCCCTTCGCCAGCCCGGCATACCCATCCGGCCCAAAGTCACACACGCCGGTATCTTCAAACAGGATCGGCGCACCCCCTTCAACCGGTTGAATAAGCGCTCGGGCGTGCAAAAGCCCCACACCGTCGGACCGCACGCGCATCCAATCGCCCCCCAGCGGATCGATCGTCCCCTTCAGATGAGGCCCGTCAACCGTTCCGCCGTTTTTGATCCCGAAATGCAGCCAGATACCGTCGGGCGTTTCACCCGAAGGATAGAACTCGTCGTTGAACGGCACCACAAACCTGCCCACATGTTCCAGCGCGGGCACTTGCGTGATTGCCTTTGCCGGGCGTGGCGGCGCAGGTTCGGGGGCCTTTCCGCGGCCGGGATCATATTCGCGACCACCGGTCGTCAGCACCGGTCGCCAGGTCAATGTCTTTTCTTGGGTCACAGATGGCAGCATGGCTGCAAACTGCTGAAACCCGGTCTTGGGGTCGCATTGCAAGGGCCAGCCGCGAATGGCGCGCTCGGGGCCGTCATCTTCGGAACAGATCACGCGCACCACGTCATGCGAAGACACGGCGGGTCCGGCTTCGATCAGCACCCGATTAAGCCCATTTTCGTTGATCAGCTCGGACCAACGCAATGTCACGCCCCGGTCTGTAAACTCCCCCATGACCAGATCTCCGGTCAGCACGTGATGGTGCAGATCGCCTGTGCTTCCTTGATCCTCAGATGGAATTTCTGCTGCACGCGGAAGATATGTTCGCCGTCAGACGAGGTTTGCAGATATTTCACCGCGATATCCGAAGGCACGACAATCTCGACCGGCGCACCTTGCAGTGATACAAGTGCCGCCTTGTTTGCGGGCAGGGTCCCCGATCGCAGCAACGGGCCGTCAAGGAACGGAAGAATACTGTCACGCGGCAGCACCATCGAGTTCTCAATCGGCGTGGTCACGGCCTGAAACAGCCCATTGCCCATCACGCAGGCAAAAGGCCCAAGGTATCCGTGCGCTTCCAGTTTATTGATGCCCGCGACCACGGCCTCGAAAACCTCGGGGCCGGAACAGGGCTTTCTCTTCCCGTTGATCGAAATGGACTGACCTTCACCAGCCTCCAGCAGCCCCGGGTATTTGCCGCCACCGCTGACGGTATAGATCGGCGGCAGATCGGCAGGTGCGCCACCGGCATGTCTGGGGGCTTCGCCGGTGCCCGGCTGGCCGTTGAAAATGATGTCATCCTCAACCTTGGCCACGACGGCGGCGGCCCGGCGGAACATGATCATGGCCGCGGCCAGTTCCGGATCAGCCACCTGCGCGCCTTTCAGGTAGACGTTGACGGAAACCGTCGTCAGCCGCAGGGTGTCATAATCATTTACTTCCAGACGTTTGGCCGCGCCTGACGCGTTGTCAATCAGACCCAGCTTGTTCAGGGGAACAGATTGCGTGTCCGCTGGCAGCGGCCCATAAAGCGGCAGAAAACTCGCAGCCACCCGCGCGCGCAGCGCCTCATCATGGACGGCCTTGTTAACGGCATTCCACTGTTCGGTGTTCCAATCCAATGCATCGGTCATTGTAAATCCCTCTTGGTGATGCTGCCCTGTTTGGCCGGGCAGTCCGTCTCGTTCATTCGGCTTTCGTCAAACTGTCCAGTAGTGCCCCGGCGCGTTGTTCCTGAACAACGGCACCACATTCGCGGGCAAGCGCCAATGCCAGTTCAACCTCGGCAATCGCGCTGTCCCGATCACCCTTGGCAGCAAAGGCCTTGGCCCGCACGCGGTGATATTCCGGTTTGTTCAGCGTTTCTCCTCGTTCCCAACCGGGGGTACACACGGTTTCAAGCCGGTCCAGGGCCTGATCAATATCTCCGTGATCGATCATCAACTCAGACAGAACAATCTGATTCTGTGGAAAAGTAAAGTTTCCACCAGACTTTGAGATCAGGTTCATGCACGCTTCGATATGAGCTGGAACGCCCTCGATGTCGCCTTTTCCCGCCTGCGCAAGACCCATGTAGATATCCTGCATGGCGTGAAGATACAGGAACCCTTCCTCGTCGGCGATCTTGCGGGCTTCCTTCATAGTGACGTCCAGCCGGTCCCATTCGCCTGCGTAGGGCAGGAACATGCTGCACGCGCCCATGATGTAGACAAGGTTGGGCGCGTGGTTCAGTGCCCGGCTGACGTCGATGGCTTTCAAGCGCGCGGCCTCCGCCTCATCGAACTTGCCCTTCTGCCACAGCAGGCACCCCTGAATGGCCAGCAATGACGCCGTGGTCGAGGACTGGGTCATTGGCATCATTGCCATGTCCAGCTCGGGCGTGATCAGGGCAAAGGCACGGTCAAGCTGCTGCTCGCAATCCGCAAATTCCCCACGGAAGTAATGCGTAAAGCTCAGCGCGCGGGCTGCCAGCACGTTGGGAACAGTGTCGCCGCTCATACCGGCCATCGCGTCCAGGGCTTGTCCCATCTCCATTGCGCGGTTCATCTGGCCCGCGACAAAGAAATTGGTCCAGCGGCAGAAGGTGGCCGCAAAAAGGGTTTCGCCATCGCCCAAAGCATGGGCAAGCTCCATCGCGCGGGCGGCTGTCTCTCCGACCTGATCGGAGGACCATCCATAAATCGCCATGTAAGCCGGCAGGATATTCATCTGCACCCGAAGCTCGAACCCGTCACGCTCGGCATTGGCGGGCATCGTTCCGATATTGCGCAGGGCCGCGCGAAAGGCCGAGATCGCAGGCAGGTTCGCCAACCGCGACAGGGCTTGTTCGCCTGCCGTAAACCAGTTGGACACCGCCTCATCCTTCAACCCGCCATGGTCGCAGTGATGCGCCACGGTATCGGGGGCGGGGCTTCCGAATGCGTTATGTCCGGCCAGCAAGGCCCGTGCGATTTTCAGGTGAACCTTCTGCCGGTCTTCGCGCAGCAGCGAGTTATAGGCCGTATCCTGAACCAGCGCGTGGTTGAACGTATAGGTGGCCGTTCCGGCTTCGCCCGTGATCAGCACAACGCCAGCCGCCATAAGCTGCATCAGCGCGCTTTCCACATCCATGTCTTCCTGCGCCACCGCCTGGATCATCGCCGAGGTGAAACTGCGCCCGATAACAGACCCAAGCTGCGCAATAGGCTTGGCGTTTTCCATCCGGTCAAGACGCGACATCAACGAATCCTGAAGGGTTGCGGGGATACTCAGGGCATCCAGAACCTCGGCGTTGATCGGCGCATCTTGCGGCAGCTGGTCCAGAACCGCCTTTGTCATCTCTTCGATGTAAAGCGGCACGCCATCGGCTTTCTCGACAATCTGCCTGATCAGGATGACCGGCAAACTGTACGGCTCAGCCACGCGCCGGACCAGTTCCGAGGCTTCACTGCTGGCCAAAGGCGTCAGATCGATGCGCGCCGCGCGGCCTTCGTAATGTTCTGGCGGCTCATATTCAGGGCGATGCGACAGGACCACCAGTATCGGGAACCCGTCCAGTCCTGATGCCAGCGCCTCCAGCACGTCCAGCGTGGTTGCGTCAGCCCAGTGCACGTCCTCCACCACCAGCAGCAAGGTGCCGCGCCTGTCGCACAGGCTGCCAATGCTGCGCAACAACACGTCCAGCGACTTGCGGGCCTTCTTCAGGGGGTCCGGATCCGGCGCTGCGCCCGTTTCGACCCCGGCCATATCCAGAAGAACAGGCAAATCCGCGTCGCTCAGACGAGAGGCGGCCTGAACAAAGTCGGAAATCGCGCCTCGGATGCTATCATCGGACTTGTCGCCTGAAACCCGCCTCAACTCTCCCACGATTGGATGAAGCGGAAGGCTGGCCAGATGCGGAATACACTGCAACGTAAAGGGTTTGACGCCAATTGTTTCAGACAGGGACTTGATCAGCCGCGACTTGCCAATGCCTGCGGCGCCGCCGACAAACGCGAACCTGCCGGACCCCGCCTGTGCATCTTTCCAAAGCTGCGTTAGGACTGAAAGATCGTCGCCCCGGGCGACAAGATCAACAGCTGACTGTCCGACACGCGCATCGAACCGGCTGGTCGCGACGCTTTCGGAAATGGCGCGATAGACAGTGCGCTGATTGTCAAATCCTTTCAGGTTGTGGCTGCCACGGGGCTCGAATTCGAATGCGCCTTGTGTCAACCGCCACGTCTCTGCGGAAACGACCACCTCGCCCGGCTCGGCCAGACCTTGCAGGCGGGATGCGAGGTTCGCGGTTTCACCGACCAGAAAGTCCTGCGACCCAAGACTTGTTGACGAGACCACCCCCACAACGACCATACCGGTGGCAATTCCCGCCCGCAGATCCAGTTTTTCGCCAAACCTGTTTTCAAGGTTTTGTACGGCTTCAATGGTCTCCAGCACGGCGCGAACGGCGCGTTCGGCATCGTCCTCCATGGCTTTTGGATATCCGAAATAGACCATGATCCCGTCACCCTGCCTGTAGGCCAGGTGACAGCCATGCTGTTTCAGGGTGCCGATCGCCGTATCCAGATACAGGTTCATGATCTGCATCAGGTCTTCCGGGTCATACCGCTGGGCCAGCTGCGTGGACCCCACTAGATCGCAGAAAACCAGCGTAAGCTGTCGCCGCTCGGCTTCGGACCTAAGCTCCTGCCGGGTCGATGCCTCCTCAGATTTCAGACGGGCCTGCGCCTTGCGAAACCGCTTTCTTTCGCCAACCGTCAGCCCCAGATCGCGCAGTTCGGGATCTGTCAACTCGTCCAGAATATCATCATCCACGCCTTCCTGCCGAAACAGGGTGGCATGGTTTTCCAGATCAGCCAGTCGAAGAACTTTTGAGATACGCGGCGATGCCTCAAGGACCCCCGTCATCGTTCTGCGCCCCCGCCCATTTTCCTTCTCCCCTTACTCCCCTCAAAACATATTGTATTTGTATAAGCAAAAATAGAGAGGAATTTACGTTCAATCCACATGACGCAGGGACACCATTGTTAACTTGTTATCTGCTGTGACAGATGTAGGGTTGAAATTCCACTCCACTTTGAGTTTTTCGTGTCAAATCATTGGCTTTCAGTTTCATATTGATTTTTCACGCGCAAAACTGGGCCCGGCATGCTGCCTTGCCGCGCGTAATGGGGAAGGGTGTTTTCCCATAGGCGCTAGGGCCTCGTGCGCTTTTATCGAAGTTGTGGAAATGCGAAAATCAGACCCTGCCGATTTTCGACACTGCCGCGCGCCTTAACCGCTTCCCCTACGTCAATAGTCGCGTCGCGTGCGACACAAGCATCCGCTTTGGCGCTGGAAAGTTTGCCTGACAGGATACCGGTTCCACCAAATGGGCAGAACCGGTGTCTTCTTCAGACGGTTGCGCCTTTCAGGCGGATGGCAGTGCCAAGGCTGCCCGCGCAAAGCCCGACCAGAATCGAGATGCCCAGTTCCACCGCTTCCACATGAGCAAACTGAAAGCCCGCAAAAACCAGCGTTTCCAGCATGCCGACAACGGCCCCCAGTGCCGCGCCCAACCACAGCTTGCGGGTCATCATTCCAAGCGCCAGCCCTAGTATGCCGGGCAGGCCCAGGACATTGGCGCCGATTGTTCCAAGTAAGTCTAGCATGTCCGTCCCCACATCAATTCGAGCTGTTGTTCAGAAACGCGCGAATGTCGTCGCCAGAGGCGGATGCATGTTCTTGCAGAACCTCGCCCTCCACGGCCTCGCTTATTTTCTGGTACTGTTCCAGATAGTTTGCGGGCAGATTATGCGCGATGCCCTGATGGCAGTCGATACATGTCATGCCGGTGTCAATGGCGCGCTGGTGTTCCGACGCGGCCCGTGTTTCCTGAATGGTAAAGTCCATGTAGTCAAAGTTGTGACAGTTTCGGCATTCACGGCTGTCCGATTCCTTCATCTTCTTCCACACGGCCGAAGCCATGCTCAGGCGATGCGCCTCGTATTGCTCGGGTGTGCTGATGGTTCCGGCCAGCTCATGATAGACGTCTTTGACGGCCATGATCTTGGCTTTGATCTTGTGGCTCCATTCATCCGGCACGTGGCAGTCGGAACAGATCGCACGAACGCCGGAATGGTTGTTGTAATGGACCGTTTCGCGATATTCGCCCAGGTTCGTTTCCATCGTGTGGCACGAAGTACAGAATTCTTCGGTATTCGTCAGCTCAAGGGTCCAGTGAAATCCACCCCAGAACAGGATACCGGCCAGAAATCCGGCTAGGACCAGAAAGCCTGAACTGAACAACACCGTCGGCGTCCAGATCGCGTTCCAGAGGCGACCAAGCAAGCCGCGGTTTTCAGGGGAGTCGGCCATGTCGGTGCTCCTTTCAGTCTTGCGTTGGATCAATTGCCGGCGGAGGGCTGGAACACGTTGTCGACCAGCGGCGGGGCGTCGGCCTGCGGTACGTGGCACTGGTTGCAAAAATACCGCGTTCCGGCGATCCGATCCAGTTCGCGGCCTTCGCGGTCCAGATAATGGGTCATCGACAGCGTCGGTGCGTTGCGGTCACCGGCTTTGGTCCAGTCATGGCAGGACAGGCACTGATTGGTACGGATGTCGATCTGGTACTGTTCGACCGAATGCGGGATCAATGGCGGTTGCTGCCGGTAATTGCGCTGCTGCCGCCCTTCGACATTGCGGTGGATCTGGTCCAGCGGCACCGGCTCATCCACGTCCGCACCACGCAGGGATTCAACCTGAGCAGATTGCGCGACGGCCCAACCGCTCAGCAATAATACGGGTAGAAGGGCAATTCCGCCTGTAACGATCGATTTTTTCATCTTGGCACTCCCCTAGATAGGTCTGGCGGCGCGCGGCTCGGGCGCGGCAACTGGATCGAAAGGTTGGACGACGTGGTCGTCGAACCGGTGAGTAAAGGTAAAGACGTCGACCGCGCAGACATCGATGCAGCGGCCACAATTCGTGCAGTCGGGTGACAGGATCAGCGGGGTACTTCCCGGTTTGCCCTTCAGCGCTGGCGAGATCACCTGATTTTCCGGGCAGATCGCGTAACAATCCATGCAGTCATCGCAGGCGGCGCGGTTTGTGGCGCTGATCCGCAGCAGGCTTTTTGCTCCGATCAGGCCATAGAACGCGCCCACCGGGCACAGGTGCCCGCACCATCCGTGGCGCGAGACGAAGACGTCAAAGACAAAGATGGCGGCGATCAAGGCCCAGACAAAGCCCATTCCAAAGACCAGCCCGCGATGCAGCATGGTGATCGGGTTGATCAGTTCCCACGCGATCATGCCGCTCAGACCCGAAACAAGCAGGACGGTTGCCAGAATCCACAGGCGCGTGCCGCGCTTTGGTTGCCAGCCCTTCGGCAGGTCCAGCTTGCGATGCAGCCAGTTGGCCGCATCCGTCACCGGATTGATCGGGCAGACCCAGGAACAATAGACCCGCCCGCCGATCAGCGCGTAGATCACCAGAACGATCGCCCCGCCGATCAGTGCCGTCACCTCGGGCCAGTGGCCTGCAACCATGCTCTGCAACAGGATGAACGGATCGGTCAAAGGCAGCACGCCCAGCGTCAGCGACCCGGCCAGCGTGCCCTGAACGATCCAGATGCCGAACCATGGGCCCAGCAGAAACAGAACCAGAAAGAACAGCTGGCTTGCACGGCGCAGCAGCAGATAGCGATGCGCGCCGATCCAGCCCTTGCTGGCGATGGCCTCGTGACCTGTGGGCATATCTGTGCGGACGCTCATTGTCCCACCCCCGGCAGATCATATCCCGGCGCAAAGCCGCCGGGCGTGACCAGATTGTCCGTGCCCGGTCCGGGCAAACGGTCCGGCAGATCGATGATCCCC
This sequence comes from Ruegeria sp. AL2, assembly GCF_056540845.1. Lineage (NCBI taxonomy): Bacteria > Pseudomonadati > Pseudomonadota > Alphaproteobacteria > Rhodobacterales > Roseobacteraceae > Ruegeria > Ruegeria sp. AL2. The sequence goes on along the minus strand of NZ_JBQFXM010000014.1, from coordinate 83,447 downwards.
TCGACCACCGGCGCGCCTTTCGCGGCCTTTTCTTCCCAACCCTTGCGGTAATGCTCTGCCGAACTGCCCCGCGCCAGCCGGGCAGGCAGCACCTTGATGGCGGCCTCGGGCAGAACACAGCTTTTCTCGCACATGCCGCAACCGGTGCAGCGGTCGGCGTGGACGGTCGGGATGAACATCGCGTGATGGCCCGACCGCGTGTTGTGCGTGGTGTCCAGCGTGATCGCCTCGTCGATGACGGGGCAGACGCGGTAACAGACATCGCAGCGCAACCCGAGGAAGTTCAGGCAGTTCTCCTGATCGACCAGAACCGCGACCCCCATCTTCGCATCGTCGATATTGTCCAACGCGGGATCCAGTGCCCCGGTCGGACATGCGGCGACACATGGGATGTCGTCGCACATCTCGCAGGGAATATCCCGAGCGGTGAAAAAGGGTGTTCCCGTCGCCACCGCGTCCGAGCCCAACTCGGCCAGTTTCAGGGTATCGTATGGGCAATCCCGCACGCATAATCCGCAGCGGATGCAGGCCGACAGAAACTCCTTTTCCGGCAGCGCGCCGGGCGGGCGCAAAGCCTCGGCTGGCAGGGCGCGGGCGTCGCGGGCCAGATAGGCCAGCACCGTCCCGGCGACCACGCAGCCGCCCGCCGCCCGCGCCGAATCCTGCAGGAACCGGCGCCGCTGCGGCGAAAGGGGTTTGTCGGCAAAAGACATGAGGATTTACCCGTACGATCCTTGTTGCCTATGCGCGCTCGACCTTGCAGGCGCATTTCTTGAAGTCGGTCTCTTTCGACAGCGGGCAGGTCGCGTCCAGCGTCAGCTTGTTGGTCAGCTGGCCTTCATCAAACCACGGCATGAACACCAGACCGCGCGGCACCTTGTTGCGCCCACGGGTTTCGACCCGGCTGGTGACCTCGCCCCGACGGGTGGACAGAACAATCTCCTGACCCCGGCGCAGATCCCGATCCTTGGCGTCCTGCGGATGCATGTAAACCACAGCAGCGGGATAGGCGCGGTGCAGTTCTGGCACACGGCGTGTCATCGACCCCGAATGCCAGTGTTCCAGCACGCGACCGGTGCACAGCCACAGATCATATTCGGCATCCGGTTCCTCGGCCGCAGGTTCGTAAGGCGCAAAGATGATGCTCGCCTTGCCATCCTTCTTGCCATAGAACTTCACGCCCGCACCTTCGGGCACATAAGGGTCATAGCCTTCGCGGAAACGATACAGCGTTTCCTTGCCATCCACGACCGGCCAGCGCAGGCCACGGGCTTGGTGATAGGTTTCAAACGGAGCCAGATCGTGCGCGTGGCCGCGCCCGAAGTTGGCATATTCCTCGAACAGACCCTTCTGAACGTAGAACCCGAAATGCTCGGATTCGTCGTTGTCAAAGCCCTCGGCCGTTTCCGACAGCGGGAACTTGTCGACGCTGCCATTGGCGAACAGAACCTCGTACATGGTCTTGCCGCGATGCTCTGGCATGGTGGCCAGCAACTCTTCGCCCCAAACCTCTTCGACTGCAAAGCGTTTCGAGAATTCCATCACCTGCCACATGTCCGACTTGGCCTCGCCGGGTGCCTTGACCTGCTGCCGCCAGAACTGGGTACGGCGTTCCGCGTTGCCATAGGCACCTTCCTTCTCGACCCACATGGCGGTAGGCAGGATCAGGTCGGCGGACACGGCCGTGACGGTCGGGTAGGGGTCTGATACGGTGATGAAGTTTTCGGGGTTGCGATACCCGGGATAGCCTTCTTCGTTGATGTTCGGTGCGGCCTGCATGTTGTTGTTGCACTGCACCCAATAGGCGTTCAGATCGCCATCCTTCAGCTTGCGGTGCTGCTGCACGGCGTGAAAGCCGGGCTTGGCCGGAATGGTACCCGCAGGCACGTTCCAGGCGGTTTCACAAATCTTGCGGTGCTCGTCATTCATGACAACCATGTCGGCAGGCAGACGGTGGGCAAAGGTGCCAACCTCACGCGCGGTCCCGCAGGCCGACGGCTGACCGGTCAGCGAGAAGGGCGAGTTTCCGGGCTCGGAAATCTTGCCCACCAGCAGGTGCACGTTGTACATCAACGAGTTCACCCACGACCCGCGGGTATGCTGGTTGAACCCCATGGTCCACAGACTCATGACCTTGCGGTTCGGGTCGGCATATTGCTGGGCCAGACGCTCCAGCTTGTCCGCCGGAACACCGGACAGTTCCGAAGTGTATTCCAGCGTGTATTCCGATACCGCCTCGGCATATTCCTCAAAGCTGATCGGTTCCATCTTGCCGACATTGGGGTTCGCGGCCTCTTGTTGCAGCGGATGATTGTCGCGCAGGCCATAACCGATATCGGTGGCTGTTTTGGTGATATTGACGTGGTTCTTGACGAACTCTTCGTTCACCGCGCCATTCTGGATGATGTAATTGGCGATATAGTTCAGGATCGCCAGATCGGTCTGCGGGTTGAACACCATGCCATTGTCGGCCAGCTCGAACGAGCGATGCTCGAAGGTCGACAGAACATGCACTTCGCATCCCGGCTTGGTCAGGCGCGTATCGGTCAGACGCGACCACAGGATCGGGTGCATCTCGGCCATGTTCGACCCCCACAGAACAAACGTATCCGCGTGCTCAAGGTCGTCATAGCAGCCCATAGGCTCGTCGATGCCGAAGGTGCGGATAAAGCCGACCACGGCCGACGCCATGCAGTGACGCGCGTTGGGGTCGATGTTGTTCGACCGGAACCCGGCCTTCATCATCTTGGCCGCCGCATAACCTTCCCAGACGGTCCACTGACCAGAACCGAACATGCCCACGCTGGTCGGGCCTTTCTTGGCCAGCGCCTCTTTCCACTTGGCAGCCATGACGTCAAAGGCTTCGTCCCAGCTGACCGGCTCAAACTCGCCATTCTTGTCATATTCGCCGTTGGTTTTGCGCAAAAGCGGCGTGGTCAGGCGGTCCTTGCCATACATGATCTTGGACAGGAAATAGCCCTTGATACAGTTCAGACCCCGGTTGACCGGCGCATCCGGGTCGCCCTGCGTGGCGACTACGCGACCATCCTTGGTGCCCACCAGAACCGAACAGCCCGTACCGCAGAACCGGCAGGCGGCCTTGTCCCAGCGGATATCAGGCGCGGCGGCCTGAGCGCTGGCCGAACCAGCGGCCAGTGGGATGCCGGCAGCCGAGGCCGTGGCAGCCGCTGCGGACGCTTTCAGGAATGTACGACGGGATTCAGAGATGGTCATTGCATGGGCCTCCTGCTGGACGGTTGGCTTGGAGCATCAGGACGCGGAGCTGCCTCCGCGGGATCTTCGAAATGGTGATAGGTCAGCGACAATGAGATCACGCCGGGGATCTGGTGCAGATCCATGATGGTTTCCGAGGCCAGCCGTTCGGCTGTATCCTCGACAACCACGACGAACCGGCCATCCTCGGCCTCGGCATGAAGCTCGACGCCATCGGTGCCGGTTATCGCCGCGCGCGCGGCGTCGGTGTGATCGGGGGCGATGTGGACAAGACAGCCACAGATATTCATTGGGTCACCTCCGGGTGCAAAGGGGCGGGGCGGTGCATCGTGATGGCCCCGGCAGGGCACGCGGCAGAACATGTGCCGCATCCGATACAGGTTTCGGTTTCAAGCGCCGGTTCAGCCCGCCCGCCCAGTTGCAGGCGAAAGCGGATGGCTTCCTGTTCGCAAGTGTCCTGGCACAGGCGGCAGCTCACCCCGTTCATCGACAGACAGCTTGCGGCCTCGATCCGTGCGCGCCACGGCCACTCGGCCACACGCTCGGGCAACAGCGCCGGGGTCGGGCAAACCTCGGCACATGCACCGCATAAGGTGCAGCCGCCTGCGGAAAGATCCAGAACCGGAAAGCCGCTGTCGTCGAATGTGATGATGTCTTCCGGGCAGGCCCCGGCGCAGTCTTCACAGCCTGTGCACAGATCGGCAAAGCCTGTCACGCCCGCGCCCGGCGGTCGGATCGCATCAGGATCCTCCCGTAGGATACGTGCGCTCAGAAAAGCGCGTCTGCTGGTCAACTGGCTCATGGCTGGCGACTCGAGTGTGGATAGATTGGTTCGCGTCCTTACTTCCTAACTGCGCGAAGCAGCGCACGAATTGACCTATATCATGTTTTTCGCGAATATCATGCTCTTGGTGAATTTTCCTGACCCACCTGAGATTTGCGACCATGCGTCATACATTCAGCTCGACACGGGCTCCGATAAAATATCTCAAGATTTCAGCGACTTGGCTTTCGGGCGCCGCGCATATCGCAGTAGACAGCCCATCTGCGATCACCGCGTCAGGGGCAGAAACCGAAACCGTTCTGTCCCGGTTTGCAGGTCCGTCCGGGGTGATGATGTGGCCCAAACCCTGTCCCAGCTGCGTCCCCAGCGACGATGATGTCGCGACCGCGCGGTCACGCAGCGCGACCCGTTTCAGAACCCGCTGGTCCGGCGCGGCCAACCCGGCTTTCCAGGGCGTGCCGTTGCCACGCACACCCAAGGCGGCAACCTCTCCCATGTCGACCAGAACATCACGCAGGCCAAAGCCACGCAGCAGCGCAGCGATCCGATCCGTGATCGCTCCCTGGGCGATACCGTTCAGCGTCAGGGCCGACTGACCCGGCACCGGCAGTCGCACCGACGCGGCATCGAAAGACACCCGTTCCCAGCCCACAGCAGCGCGGGCGGCAGCCAGATCTTCGGGGCCAGCGCCTGTTGCCAAGGCATACCACAGGGGCTGAATGCTGGGGTCGAATGCGCCGCCGGATGCCTGATGCAGCGCACTGCTCAGGCTCAGCACATTCAACAGCTCAGGCGCGGGTTCGGTCAAAACACCGTCGCGGTTCAGGCGGCTCAGCTGTGACTGCGGACGGTACAGGCTGAAGATATCCTCCAGCCGGGTCACCTCACCCTCGACGGCGGCAATGATTGGTGCGGCCTCGGCATCTGTCAGCCCGACCAGCCGCAGGCTGGCGGCAGCCCCAAGGGCGGTGCCGCGCCAGTGCGTGTCAAAGGCCATGGCCGGGGAGGCCGCACAGGCGGCCGAAATGATTAGAAATCGGCGACGGGACAGGGCGGTCATACGGGGGTCTCCAACTTCAGATCAAGATCGACCGGGCCAAGCACTTCGGCATCAGGAATGTCGGGCAGGCGCATCGCGGTCCCGCCATAGGTATCCGCGAAAACCTGGGCATCGGCAGGATCGGCAAAAGGCACCACTTCGCGCGCACCCATGCCGCCGGCCACGTCAGCGCCGACGACAAAAGTCGCATCATCCGCAGCGATCCAGTTCGAAATCCCCGGCTGCCGCCAGCTTGGCGCGACACCCATATCGCTGACATAGATGGCCGTGACATCCGCATCGCGCTCGGGGCTTTTCAGATAGGCCACCATGTCCCGCACCTGTGCAAAGAAAAGCGGGGCCGGATAGCCTTCCAGATGAACCTGCCCCTTGGGGCCGCCATGTTCGGCGACATTCATCTGGCAGAAATAGCTCAGCGCATCCGGTGTCAGATCGACCGGGTCGGGGGCCTCGGCCAGCTCTTCCTTGCAGGCCGCCAGTGCGAGCAATGCGATCAGGGCAAGACGTCTCATGGCTCAACCCTCCGGAAAGCCAGCCTTGCAAGGGCAAAGCCCAGCACCGGCCAGATCAGCAGTGACGCGGGCGCGGCCCAGACCGGCAGGGCCTGTGCGGCCCCGGTCATGCCCGAAGCCATGGCAACACCCTCGGTCGCGGCGATGTTCCACAAACGGAAAGCATCGGCCGGGTTGGCCACCATCACCCATGGAAAGACGGATTGGGTGAAGGCGCCGCCCTTGTCCATGACGACAGCCCCCAACAGGCCCAGATCATAAAGGACGACAAAAACCAGCCAAAGCCCGGCCGACAGACCCGCCGCCGCCGTGGCGCCCCTCGCCAAAGCGGACAGCAGGTATCCAAGCGCCAGAAACACGGCGCCCAGCAGGATCGAGGTCAGGACAAGTCGCACCAGCGCCATCAGGCTTTCCGGCCCCGCACCACCAAAGTACGCGGCTACCGCACCTGCGGTGCCAAAACCGACGGTCATGGCAAAGGCCAGCGCGGCCAGATGGGCGCAGAACTTGCCCAACAGGATTTCCCCGCGCCCGGCCGGATAGGACAGCAGCAGCGACAGGCTGCCCCGGTCCACATCGCCCGCGATGGCATCGAAGGAAATCATCAGCGCCAGCAAAGGCGCAAGATAGACCGACAACGTGGTCATCGACGCGACCGATACGGTCAGCATATCGACACCCAATGTGCCGGTGGGCGCACTGCCCGCAAAGGTCAGCGCCAAGGCGAACAGCACCATGATCAGCGTGGCAACCAACAGCCAGCGGTTGCGGCGCAGGATCAGCATTTCAGTTCGGGTGATGGCAAGGAAGCGGGTCATGTCCTCTCCTCCTGTGCATAGTGGCGATAAAGGTCCTCCAGCTTGGGCGGTGTCATTTCCACATCCGCCACCGCATCGCCCAACCCGGCGATCCGGCGCAGGGCCTCCATCTTGTCTTCGGGTGTGCAGAGCAGCTCAACGGACGCGCCGTTGATCCGGTTGCCACCCAGTTCGGCGGCCAGGGCATCCGCATTGGCGCTGGCCCGCACCTTCAGCCGGATCGGCAGCCCGGCCAGCGCCGAGAGGTTGTTCAGCGTGTCATCGGCCACCATCCGACCCTTGCGCATGATGGCGATCCGGTCGGTGCGGGCCTCAACCTCGGTCAACGCATGGCTGGCAATCAGCACCGCAGTACCCTGCGCGGCCAATTCGTCGATAATGGCATAGAGGTCCTGCCGCGAGATCGGGTCCAGGCCGGATGTTGGCTCATCCAGCAGCGCCACTTTCGGCTGTCCCAGCAGCACCTGCGCCAGCCCCAGTCGTTGCCGCATCCCCTTGGAATAGGCACCGATTCGGCGGTCCAAAGCGTCGCTCAGGCCGACGCGTTCCAGCAGACCGGGCACATCGGCTTTCGACCCGGAAAGTTTCGCAAACAGCGTCAGCTGCTCGCGCCCTGTTAACGCCGGGTGAAACGAGACCGCCTCGGGCAGATAGGCCGTATCCCGTCGTGCCTGCGCGCTGCCGGGGGTGGCGTTCCCGATCCGAATGGCTCCGTCCCGAATGGGCGTCAGGCCAAGGATGGATTTGATCAGGGTCGACTTGCCCGCGCCGTTATGGCCCAGCAGCGCCACGCGCTGACCGGGGGCAAGGGACAGGGTGATATCGTCAAGAACGCAGGTTTTCCCCCGGTTCTTGCTGACATGGTCAATTGACAGGGCCTTATCCGTCATGAGGCACCTTTTTCATAGCTGGGGGTTCAGGGGCTTGCATCAATGGGTTGCTGTCCATCACACCCCCCGGCAACAAAGCCGGGAAGGCTGATTGCGACCAGCGCACCAGCTGCACGGCGGGGGAGCCGAGCAGCAATTTGGCTGCGGGTTGGGTCCACAGCACATGGTCCATACTGTCATTGGGTCGATAGGGGACATCGGCGATGCCGTTGCCATCCACATCATAGGCGGCAAAATCGGACCAGTAGTTGCCGCGCCCGTCCTCTGACCACTCGACCCACTTGGTCGAGACATATTTCACCTGCGTCCGGTTGCCGATGAATGAATTGCCGACGATGCGGTTGCGTTCACTGCCGGCGGTAAAGTGGATGCCGATGCCACATCCCTCGAACCAGTTGTCGGTGAATTCGTTCTTGTTCGAGTTATACAGGAATGTGCATTTTTCCTTGGCACCTTTCACGACATTGCCGGTGATGACGCTCTTGTTGGCATAGTTCAGCATCACGCCATGTTCGCGGTCCCCGATCGAGACATTGTTGGCGACCCGCACATTGGTCGTGAACATCACCGCATAGCCCAGATCGTTGCCGATCGAGACATTGTCGCTGACGACCGAGTCGTCGGCATACATGTAGTGAACGGCAAACCGCAGATCGCGAAACAGGTTGCCGGTAAAGGTGTTCTTCTTGGACGAGTTCACAAAGATCCCGTCGCGCCCATAGCGGATGTCATTGCCTTCAACCACCGCACCCGGCGCGTTCCAGACATAGACACCATTGCCGCGCGCGTTCATGTGGCGATCCTGCCGCCCTTCAATCCGGTTGCGCCGCACGATGCTGTCCTTCGCACCGTGGATGTCGATGCCGTAAAGATTACCCAGCAGCACATTGTCCTCGACCACCGGCGCGCGCGCCGTCTTGGTCAGCTGGATACCGCTGTCGATGCCGTCATGATCCGAGCCTGATCCGATCACCGTCAGCCCGCGCAGGGTCACGCCCGGCCCGGTCACTGTGATCACGCTGCCTTGGCCTTGGCCGTCGATGGTGGCCTGTCCCAGCCCGTCGAGGGTCACGGGCCGGTCCAGAACCAACTGCTCGACGTAAACGCCGGGGCTCAGGCGAAGGGTGTCCCCATCCGCCGCCTGCGCCAGTATCTCGTTGATGGCCCCCGCCCGGTTGGGCACATCCCAATCCGCCGCCCAAAGGGGCGAGCCGAGCAGGAGCGGCATGAGCAGGGGCCAACGCATGTTTATGCGCTCCGCGGCTCAACAAACATCCGGCCGCGCATCTCCATGTGCAGCGCGTGGCAGAACCACTGGCAATAGAACCAGTGCACGCCCGGCCGGTCGGCAATGAACGTGACCGAGGCGGTGGCCTGCGGTGCAACTTCCATCGCGATACCGAAGTTCGACAGGCAGAAGCCGTGGGTCACATCATCCACGTCATCGAGGTTGGTGACATAGACTGTCACTTCGTCACCCTGCTTGACGGTGAACTTCTCCATGCTGAACACGGGCGCAGTCGAGGTCATGTAGACCCGCACCTTGTTGCCATCCCGGATCGGCTCCTCGGCACCTTCGTCCAGATCGACACCGTCAGCGGCAGCCTGCGCGCGCGCCTCTTCCCACATCGGGTCGTTGCGGTCCCAGACATTGACCGGGTTCACCTTGGACCGGTGAACAATGATCGAGTCATGCGGCTCGGCAAAGGTCGGGCCGTCATGGACCACCTTCATCTTGTCGCCGGAAATGTCGATCAGCTGCTCATTCTCGGGCTTCAGCGGACCCACGTTCAGGAAGCGGTCTTTCGAGAACTTGTTCATCGAAATCAGCCACTTGCCATCCGCTTCGGCGGTTTCACCCATCGAGGTCGAGTTGTGGCCCGGCTGGTAATGCACGTCGACCTTGTCGACGATCGGGTCAACATCGGCACCCGCATAGGCCTCGATCGCCTTGGCGATGTCCCACTTCACCACCTGGCTGTCCAGGAACAGGGTGGTATAGGCGTTGCCCTTGCCGTCGAATGCCGTGTGAAGCGGGCCAAGACCCAGCTGCGGCTCGGCGACAACAGCGGAACGCGGATCGGCGTTTTCGCTGAACAGCGCATCGACCTTTTCCACATCGATCACGGACACGGTCGGCGACAGCTTGCCGTTGATCATGATGTGTTTCTTGTCGGGTGCCGCGTTCACACCGTGTGGCGAGTTCGGGATCGGGATGTACCGGGTCAGGTTTCCACCCGCCTCTTTACGCCCGTCCACGACCTTGACGCCGTTCAGTTCCTGATAGTTACCCGCGGCAATCGCATCCTCGATGCCCTTGAGGTTGAACACGACCACGTGGTCCAGCTCGTTCTCGGTCATCTCGGCCAGGTTCATACCCATTTCCGAGTTATACGAGGTCGAGAAGGCGTATTTGCCCTGATAGTCGCAGTCGGTGTTGTCGAGGTTGCCCGACACCATCACCTGCCATGCAACTTCCATGCTGTCGCCGTCTATGGCGGTAAAGATGTTCACATATTGCGACGGATCATCAAGGATCTGGCCGTCATTGACCAGCGGGGCCTCGTGCTCACCATTGGCAAAGACATAGCCGGTGCGCGGGAATTTCTGCGGACGCAGGCCGTGGATGTCATGCGCGTTCGGGATCTCGATGATCTTGTCGCATTTCATCACGTCACAACGCACACGGGCCACGCGGGTGTTGGCCTTGTCGTTCATGAACAGATAACGGCCATCATAGGTGCCGTCGGTGAACGACATATGCGGGTGGTGCAGGTCGCCGTTGTCATAGGTGACCTTGCCGTTTGCAGCCAGGAATTCCTTGGTTTCAGGCAGCAGGCCTTCGGTCAGAACCTTCAGCGACTCGTTGGTCTGGCCCCAGCCCGTGGCCGAGCAGCGGTTGAACACCGGCACCCGCATCAGCTCGCGCATGGACGGCACGCCCAGAATGCGCAGCTCGCCAGTCTGGCCCGACGACCAGAAGCCGTAATATTCGTCCAGCTCGCCCGGTTCCAGATGCTGCTTGGCGGCAGCGCTGGCCTCTTTCGCGGTCATCAGGGTCGATCCCAGACCGGTCCCGGCGATGACGGCACCGGTGGCAGTGGCCCCCAGCATACCGCGGCGCGTGATATTCAGTTTGTTTTCTTGGTCCGACATGGTCGTTCCTCCTTTTAGGAAACGGTTTTCGGTTTGGCGTTCGGATGGTTCGCCGGTGGTTGCCCGAGGGGGGTCTTAGGTGTGACCGACCCGGTCTTGGCCCGCCGTTTCAGTTGGCGGATAACGACGGGACATTTGTCCTCGGACTGATAGAGCACCTGACAATGCAGGCAGGTGACGCACTCGTTCGGATTGATCTCACCGGTGGGGTGGATCGCCTGAACGGGGCATTCATTGGCGCAGGTCTGACAGGGCGTGCCACAATCGTTGTAGCGGCGCAGCCAGTCGAACATGCGGATACGGGCAGGGATCGCCAGCGCTCCGCCCAGCGGGCAAAGATAGCGGCAATAGAACCGTTCGATGAACAGCCCGATCCCCAGCAGGACCAGCGCAAAGACCACAAACGGCCAGTCGCGCATGAATTTCAGAATGATCGCGGTCTTGAACGGCTCGATCTCGGCATATTGCTCGGCCAGCGGGATCGACACGAAACTCAGACCAAAAAGACCCAAAAAGATCATGTATTTCGCAGGCCAGAGCCGCTCGTTCAGACCCCAGGGCAAAGTCCATTGCGGCACTTTAAACGCCCGTGCGATCTTATTGGTCAGCTCCTGAAGCGCGCCAAACGGGCACAGCCAGCCGCAATAGGCTCCACGACCCCAGAACAACAGGGCGGCGGCCACGGCAAACCACTGGATAAAGACCAGCGGATCCAGCAGGAACGCGTCCCACGAGAACCCCGTGCGTAAACTGCCCGCCAGCGCCATCAGGTTCACCACGCTCAGCTGCGCGTTGGCATACCAGCCGATGAAGAACAGGGTCATCGTCAGGTACCCGATGCGGAACCAGTAAAAGACGCGCGCATTCATCGTGGCGTGGAACTGGAAGAAGAACGTCGCCGTCAACACCAGCAGCATGACACCAAGCCCGGCGATCTCGACGGTGCGATCCTTCCAGATACGCTGCCACAGGGCGGCCTTGGCGGCCGCTTCGCCCGTTGCATCATCCACGACCGATGGCGCGGTGACGGGCAACAGGTACTGTTCAGGCAGTTTGTATCCCAGATCGAAGGTCAGAAAGGTCTTTTCAACCGCCCCGACGGCACGCTGCACCAGCAATTGCAGGCGGAACGGCTCGGCCGGGTCAAACTCGGCATCAGCCGGGATCTTGAAGATATCCAGTTCGGTAAAGCTGGGGGCATCTGGCGCGGCAACCTCACCCAGACGGCGCTGCTGCTTGTCAAAGAACCGCACCGAGCTGTCGCCCTGGATCAGCTGAATCCGGTCAAATATCCCACCCCGGACATAGCCCGATCCCTTGAAGCTATAGGCCCCCCGGCCCAGAACCAGAATGGCCTGTTCGCCTTCGTTCAGCCAGTTGGTCAGGTTCCGGTATTCGGCCTCACCCAGCAGTGACTTGCCGATCGACGGGACCGAAACCAGCGCCATATGCATGTCGATGAAGGTGTCATCCGGCTCGCCCGGTTCGGGTCGCTTGATCGCGCGCTGATCCCCTGTGGCTTCAAAGGCGGCATTGACCTGCCCGACATCCAGCGTCATCCGCCGGACCGAGCCGTCTCCCGACAATGTGGTCCAGTCGTAAATGGCATCCTGCGCCATATCGACTTCGCGTTGCGGACCTCCAGCTTGTACCGGAGACAATCCACCCAGCCCCAGCGCGCGGGCCACTTTGATCCCGCCGCGCACAAGGCTGTCATCGATCACCATGATCGTCACGGTCGCGCCCGAGATAATGTCGAGATCATGCCCCTCACCCCCGGTCTCGGCCTCTCGTTTCAGGTCAAGGCCCGCATAGCCTTCGGTCAGTTCGACCATGCGGGAATTGGGAATGCCGATCAGCACGATGGGTTCGGAATGCTTGACCAGCTGAACGCCGGTCAGAACAGCGTCCGCATCAATGGCGGCAACCACGTGAATGGGTTTGCCGGAATAGCCGGTCGTGCCGACAAAGTCCGAAGTCAGAAAAGCCCATGCGATCGTCTCGCCACCCCGAAGGACAGGGGCAACCTTCACGTCGCTGCGTACCGGGCCAAACGCGTCGGCGCCTGGGGCCAGGTCAGCCGGATCGATATCAGGAAGAAAGCTGGCAAGACTGTCGGCGCGTGCACTGATTGCAACACTGCAGGACAGAACGAGGGCCAGAAGGAAATGGATTGCGCGACTTACGACCACGGCGCACCTCCGATCAATTGGGTGGACGCCATGGACGCGCGCGGGGCGCGTTCAGATTCTTCTCGGGTCGCAAACGGGGGCCCTCGGGTTTCGGGCCACAGGTGTTTGGGGGTGTACAAAATGCACTGCCCCTTCTGTTCAAGGCGTTCATTTTGAACATTTTCGGCGTTTGCGGGCAGCAGAGCGCCCGGCATCGGCGCTGACGCCGTCACCGCACAAAGCGCACAGTCCGCGCATTTCGGGCAGGGCGCGGTTGGATCGTCGTCCCCTTCTTCAAGGTCAACTTGGACCCAGACCGCGCCCGCCTCCGAGCAGATCTCCACCCACATGCTCTCACCGGGACTCGCCAGCACCGGACCAAGCATTTGCAAAAGCAACAGGAAAATGCCCACCAAACCACACACCGCACGGGACACGCGATCAAACAAGCTATGCGAGGGGTGGAAGGTGGGCATTGAGAATCCAACTCGGCGTTCTTTCCCGAACCCTATGGGATTCTGTTAGGCGGAGACTTGACTTAGATCAGGTGCTCGCGAATTTGCAGCTACCCGTCAGCTTCATCCATCAACCCTCGAACCCAGCGCCCGGCCAACCATGTCGCCGGAACGCCCAACGGGATTGACCACAGGATCGCCGGAACCGGTTTTATCGCTGAGAATCCGGCACTGTGCAGGATCAGCCCGGCCAGAAACAGGTTGATAGCCACGGTCAACATGGTGGCTGGATAAAGCAGAATGGCCAGTTTCCAGACCGGCCATTTGCCCTCAGTGGCTGGTGCCTTCCGAGAAGGTGATTTTGTTCCAGACATTGTACTTCCCAGATGGTTTACGCATCGGCAGGCGGCGCACTTCTTCCAGCGTCTGTGCGTCATAAACGATCACCGCGCCGTCATCTTCCCAGATCGACACAAGCGCGTGGCGGCCATCCTTTGTGAACTCTACATGTGCCACGGTCTTGCCCGGGGCAGGGCGCAAAGTCTTTATGATTTCAAGGCTTTGCTTGTCGATCACATGCATGGCATCCTTGTTGGGGCCAAAGAAGACATCGGCCCAGACGTAAGGCGAATTCTCGTGGCTCCGCATGAAGAATCCCGGCCCTTCGGTCTTGATCCGCTTGACGGTTTCCCAAGTCCCCATGTCGATCACCGACACCGTGCCGTCAGTCAGATGCGGCGTGGCCATAACGGTCGTATCGCCATGCTTCCACGTAATCCCCGAGCCCAGATGCGGCATCCCCGGCAAGTCCAGATCGGCCACCTTGTGCCCAATAACAAGGTCGATCACCTGTCCGCCCTTGCCATCGCGCGCGGCACCCATGACGTATTCATAGCTCTGATCGAAAAAGAAATCGTCCAGATAGTCGGGCGTTGTGATCTTGCGCACCGGGAAAGGATCGGGGTTCTTGAACTGCCCTTCGATGCGAAAGTCGTGACCCAGCCCGGATTGCGGCGGGTTGGCTCCGTAGAAGACCTCCCAGATCTCGGGAACATCCTTGAGCGCCAGAACAAAGCTCTCACGCGGGGGGGCCTGATACACCGCGGATACGCGGCTGGATTTTCCCGCTTTTCCTTTGATCGCAATGACTTTTGCCACCGACAAGTCTTCGGTCGACAGCAAGGTCAGACTGTTGGGCAAATAATTCGCGACGGCCAGCCACTTGCCGTCGCCGGACATTGCGATGTTACGGCTGTTAAGCCCCGCCCGTACGCGCCCCACCTGTTGCAGGGCCCAGATGTCGTATTTCTGAACCCAGCCATCCCGGGACATGATGAAAACGAAACGCCCATCCGGGCTGAACTTCGGCCCGCCGTGAACCGCAAAAGGTGTCTCGAACCTGTCCAGAACCTCAAACGTGTCACCATCCAGCACACTGACGTGATGGTCCCCGGTTTCGACCACCAGAGTGATGTTCATCGGGTCACTTGACCACACTGGCGCCTCAACGGGGATGTAACCGTCATCCAGCGTGCGGCTGTCCATGATATGGGCCTCGCCCCACTCGGGGTCGGTTTCCAGCGGTGATTTTAGCCAGCCAGCCAGCTCTTCAATCTGCAAAGCGTCAAGTTCGTGCGAGAAAGCAGGCATTTGCGTCGCCGCGCGCCCTTCGGCTATCACCGCTGCGATGCGGGGCCCGCGCATGCGCTGGAGCGTCTCGGGGATCAAGGCCGGGCCGACGCCGCCCAAGCGGTTTTCACCGTGGCAGGACGCACAATGCTCGGCATAATCCGTTGGTGCATCCGCCCAGGCACCACCGGCGCCCAGTACAGAACACATCAACACGACCTTCATCTTTTCAAAAATACTCCCGCCGGAGGCCCCCTTAGGTGTCTCTAGCGCCCATGTCGAAGGCTCAAAGCAGACAGGATCAAAAGAACTGATGCGCCGGATCATGGCTTTTCCCCCGGAACGGCGTAACCCGCAGACGCTCGCCTGCGTCGTCAACACCGATTTCTTCGTTTGTCAGGTAACAGGCCGGATCTTCGGCCCAGGGATCACCGGTCAGTTGCAGGGCTCGGATGCGGGTGTTGCCACCGCAGACATCCTTTAGCTCGCAGGCCCCACAGCGCCCCTTAAGGGGGCGCGGACGCGTGCGCAGCATGGCCAGCATCGGATCATCGCTGGTCCAAAGCTCGGAAAACGATGTCGTCTTAACGTTGCCTACTGTGTAATCGGACCAGTACGTGTCAGGATGGACCCGGCCCAGATTATCGATATTGGCCACGCCCAAACCGCTGGAATTTCCTCCCCAAGCGGCCAGATGCTCGCGGACATGCGCGGCCTTGTCAGCGTCGAAATGCGCACGAATCCAGTTCAGGAAATAACCCGCATCTGCGTCATTGTTGCCGGTCACGATATCCAGCGGGCGACCGCCCGAGGCAGCCTCCCACGCGCGCTCCAACAGCAGATCCATTCCCTTGCGGGTGCGCTGATGTTCGGCATCCTCGCCGCGGTTCTTGTCACCGCGCCCGGCATAAACCAGATGCGAAAGGTAGAACTTGTCGACGCCCTCGTCGTCGCATAGCTGAAGCAGGTCCGGCAGGTGATGCTGCGTGCCTTCGGTCAGGCAAAACCGCAAGCCAACCTTGATGCCGCGCCTCTTGCATTCACGCACACCGCGCAGGGCGTCTGCAAAAGCCCCTTCAACACCGCGGAACCAGTCATTCGTGGCCCCGATCCCATCCAACGAGATGCCAACATAGTTGAATCCGACATCGGCAATCATGTCGGCGGTCTCATCATGAATTCGTGTCCCGTTGGTCGACAGCGCCAGCATCGGCACAAGGTTTCGGGCACGTTTGGCAATGTCGAAGAAATCGAACCTGTCCAGTGGTTCCCCACCCGAGAGGATCAGGGCCGGGACGCGAAACTGGCCCAGATCCTCAAGGGTTACCATGGCTTGCTCGTGGCTGAGCTCGCCCGGGAACGCAACATCCGCCGAGACGGTATAGCAATGACGGCACTTCAGATTGCAGCGCCGCGTCAGGTTCCAGATCACCACCGGCTTCACAGGGCCGGGGCGGCGTTTTCGCACCGGGGTCGGTTTGACCAGCTGGTGCATGTATTCGGTCAGGCGAAACATCGTCTCAGCCTTTCTTTTTCAGGCGCAAACCGGTCTTTTTCAGGATGCGCGTGGAATAGAGGATATCCTTGGCCCGGCAGGCGTCACCCAAGATCGCAGTGATCTGGGCGCGTTTTTCCTCGACTTCATCCCGATCCGAACCGTGAACCATGGCAAACAGGTTATAGGGCCAGTCGGGCAAGGCGCGCGGGCGTTCATAGCAATGGGTGACAAAGGGTAGAGCACCGATCTGAGCGCCCAATTCGGCGATGCGGTCATCTTCGACATCCCAGACAGTCATGCCGTTCGAGGTCATTCCCAGCTTGTAGTGGTTAGGGGCGGCTGCGATGCGGCGGATTACGCCGCGTGCTTTGAGGGCTGACAGCCTCTCAAGCAGGTCGGCTTCCTGCATCCCCAGATCATCAGCAACCTGAGCATATGGGGCGGTAACCAGCGGCAATCCGCCCTGCAGTGCTTGGATAATCTGTCTGTCTGTTGCGTCGATCATGCCGCCACCCGAAAGCCGATGTAGAATTCCTGAAGTTTGGGGAAACAAAGAACCTCGATCCCCGTTTCCCGTTCGATTGCATCGGCTGCGGCCTCGATCCCTTCGGGCGTTTCCGTGGCCAAAACGAACCACATGTTCAGCCGGTGCGTACGTTCATAATTATGGGCGACCTCGGGATGTGCATTGACTTTGGTCAGGACCGCTTCGAATTCCCCAGCCGGAACGGCCATCGCACAGAGGCAAAAGGCACCGCCCATTGCTGCGGCATCGAAAAACGGCCCAAAACGTGTGATGACACGGGACTCTTTCATGCGCGTCAGGCGTGCCAGTAATTCGGCCTCGGTCAGTCCAAGTTCTTTGGCGACTGTTGCGTAAGGATGTGAAACCAGTGGCAGATCGTCCTGCATACGGTTCAGAATCGCACGGTCGGTTTGGTCCAGCGTCATGCGGCGACCTCCTTGGTTTGAATCAGCGCACCAGTCTGCTTGAAGCAGCGGGTTGAGAACAGAACCTTGTTCCGTGCACCCGTCAGTTCGGGCAAGGCCGTCGCACGGGCCAGTACGTCCAATGCTTCGCTGCGGGACCGCGCGTGGATCATGGAATACAGGCGATATGGCCACACACCGGGCACCGGGTTGCGCTCGTAACACAATGTCACACCGGGGAAAGCCGCCAAAGCGGGGCCGGCTGTGTCGATCTGCTCTGCTGGCAAGTCCCAGACAACCATCGCATTGGCGGACCAGCCAAGAGCCCGGTGACGTACGATGACGCCCAGCCGCGAAATGATACCGGCAGTATGCAACGCGATGACTCGCGCCATCACATCATCAACGTCCCGGTTCAGTGAATGTGCCAAATCTGCATAAGGTTCGGCGACCAGAGACAAACCCGAGCTCAGCGTCTGCAGCAGACACCGATCACCCTCGCGCATCGCAGACGCATCCACCTGACGTGCTGTGGGCACGGTTTTGACCCCGCCGATCATGCGGAACCCGAGATCAACGTTGAAAGGGCGCACCAGCCGCAAATCCAGAACACGCAGCCCGGTGACCCGGCTGATCCGTGTGAGGGTATCATCCACATGTGCCCGATCAGGGCCGGTTGCGACGAACCAGAGGTTCCAGGCGTCCTCGCGCTGATAATTGTGGTTTACACCCGGTTCGGCGTCGATCAGGGCGGCGACCTCCTCCAGCCGCTCCTCCGGGACGGAGACTGCCGCCAGAGTACTGGCCGTCACCACGCCGGGTGTAATGGTTGCGCCAACCCGCGTGATGCGGCCCGTGGTGCGCATTCTGGTCAGGCGGTGGATGACTTCGCTTTCGTCAAGCCCAACTGCGTTTCCAAGAACCTGAAACGGGCGTTCGATTACCGGGAAATCGCGCTGAAATTCATCCAGCAAGCGGCGGTCGATCGGGTCTGTAATGTGTTGCATGACTTACAGACCCGTTTTGTGCGCACGCGCGGTAAAGAAGATGCCTGACGGGCTTTCGGCCTCGATCTCACGCAGTTTTTCGAAACTACGCGTGTCATAAACCATGACCTTGTTCGCATCGCGCACACTGATCCAGACTTCGTGCCCGCGTGGTGTGAACTCCATGTGCAAAACGGCCGGGCCGGGCTTGAATTCGTGAATAATTTGTTTGCTGACAGTATCGATGACCTGAATGGTATCGTTCAGCGGGTGGGCAAAGTTAACCCAGACCTGTCGCCCGTCCGGGCGGGCCATGGCAAAGACCGGCTGTCCGTGGGTTTGTGTGCGTCCGGTCTCGGTCAGAGTGGCGGCGTCTACCCACAAAACCTCATGGTGGCCAACGGCGGGCAAGACGAATTCGGACCCTGTCAGCGCCCAACCTTCCAGATGGGGCATCTTGTAGACCGGCATTTCCTCCTGACCACGGCCATAGCCGGGCAGAACGCGGGTCGGTTCCGGGTTGTCGGACCACAGGTCAAGCGCGGTCAGGCCATCCTCGCCAAACAGGCCGGCGATATAGGTGCGGCCATTGGCAGTGATCAGCGCGTCATAGGGGTTCTTGCCGATATCGGTGATCCTGGTGATCTCAGGCGCCCCCCGTGCAAAATCAGCGATCCATGTTTCGCCCGTGTCCCACATGGTGAAAACGAAGCGGCGGCCCGGCGCGTCGACCAGACCAATCGTTTTGCTGCCAGTGGGAATGTCAGCCACCATCTCCAGCGTTTGCGCATCAAACACGCGCACACCGCCGGGTTCGTAATTCGATACCGCCACAAGCGTACCATCGTCCGAGATCGCGCCGCCAATGGCGTTTCCGGACTGCACAACGCGGTTCACGATCTGGCGGGTGACAATGTCAACCTTGGTCAATCCACCGTCGCGGCCAAAGACATAAGCAAAACGTTCATCCGGTGAATAGACCAACGAGGCGTGGGACAGGTCGCCCATTCCTTCTATCCGGGCCAGAGCGGCACGGTCGGACTGGTCCACCAACAGGACCGATCCGCTGGCACGTTCGATCACCAGCCCAAGGTCTCCTGTCGCCATCGGCTCGGCCTGGGCCGCGGTCATCATCAATGTCGCCGCAAGGCTGAGGATAAGGTATTTCATCGTGCCTCCTGTTCCAGCAGGTATCGGGCAATCCATTCGGCCTCTTCTTCGCTGATCAGAGGCCGCCACGGGGGCATCGCCGTATCGGGGATGCCGTCAAGGATGACGCCGGTCAAAACCTCGGCGTCATAATGCTCCAGTGTTTTCGAGCGCAGATCGGGCCCCAGGCCGCCTTTCAGCGACAGCCCATGGCACGAACCGCAATCCTGATGCACAAGTCTTTTCAGTGCGTTGGGATCAATGACATCGGCAGCAAAGGCGGACGTTGCAGCCAGAACCGCAGTTGTCAGAAAGGTTCGGGCGACCCACCCCGTGCGGCCAGGCACATTTCTGTTCGGCGCGGGGCACGGCACATGTTTTCTGCACCCCAGCTTAGCCATGGGCCCGTTCCAGAATGTCCGCCACGGGCTGTTCGGCATAAAGTGAAACAACCTTGCCGATGATGAAAAGCGTTGGCGCCTTCAGCCCGGAGGTGCGCACGTCGTTGGCCAATTGGTCCAGCCGTGAAACCAGGCGGCTTTCATCAGGTGTCGTTGCATTTCCGATGGCCAGAACCGGCGTCGATCCCGGCAGGTTTTCGGTCATCAGCCCCATGGCGATCTGGCCGATGTTGGCCACACCCATATAGACCACCAAGGTCGTGTCCGGGTCGGCCAGGCGTTTCCAGTCCAGATCCAGCACTTTGTCTGCCTGCCGGTGTCCGGTGACATATTGAACCGAGGTGGCCAGACCGCGATGGGTCAGCGGCACGCCGGTCGAGCAGGACGCGCCCTGCGCCGCCGTTATCCCCGGTGCGTATTCGACCGCCACGCCATGGGCCATCAGATAAGCGGCTTCTTCCGAGCCGCGGCCAAAGATCATCGGATCGCCACCTTTCAGACGGGCGACCGTGTGACCTGCGCTGGCCTCTTCCAGAAGGATTTCGTTGATCCGGTCCTGTGGGACGGTGTGGCATTTGGGCGCTTTCCCAACAGGGATCAGCCGCGCGCCTTCGGCGTGCAGATTCAGGATGTCGGCAGACACCAGTCTGTCATAGACCACCACATCTGCTTCCTGCAGCATTCGCAGGGCACGCAGCGTCATTAGTTCAGGGTCGCCGGGGCCTGCACCTATCAGAAAAACCTTACCGCTCATGTTCAAACTCGCTGGGTCTGAATGTCTTCGAAACCCGGGGTTTCCTGCGCGAGCCCAATGCTTTTGCGGGACGTTGCTGGGTAGGCCGGGCGTGTCATGAGGGCAGATTGGCGCAATCGAAAACCAACCTCCTTGACATAAGTTAAGGAGCGCGGGATTTGCGCCCGCGCTCCGTTTTCAGCCTGTAGGAATAGCTCAGATCAGGGCTCGACAGTGATCATCCCGATCATGTTCTGTGTCTCCCAATGGGGCCCGCAGAGATAATCCTGAGGGCCCGGTGTCAGGAAGGTTATTTCAACCGTTTCTTCCGGGAACAGCCGGTCGCTTTCGGGTTCGCTGCCATCTTTGAGCAACACACTGTGGCTGGTGCGCTTGTCGACGTTCACCCATCGGACAGTTGTACCTGCCTTTACGGTCAGTTCGAACGGGCAGAAATTGTAGTTGTACATCAAAACCACCTTGGCGTCCTCGACCGAGGCCGAGGGGTGTCCGAACAGCTCGACATAACGCTCTTCGGCTTCAGCACAGATTTCGGCGGTTTCATCTGACCAGGCTGGCGCGGCAAGAAGCAGCAGCGCGGGAAGAAGGCGGTGGGGTTTCATGGTCCATGTCTCCTTTCCAAGGTGTTTTGGGGCCGGGTGAACCGGCCCCAAACTGTTATTGCTTGACCACGTTGATAAGCGCGCTGTCATCATCCAGCGCAAGGCTGGTGTTCAGCGTCACGTGATGGAACCTTGCGTTGGCGAAATCGTCATGAATGGCAAAACCGACGGTATAGGTCCGGCCTGCCTCCAGTGGAATGTCGCCCGGCGCGCCCGAGTTCAGCGGACGTGTGAAGACAACAGTCCACACGCCACCTGACAGGTTTGCCGAGGCCGCGATCTCACCATCATTGACCACACGCTGTTCCAGCAGATAGCCATTTGTAGCGCTGCCGTCCGCGTAGACACGCATCAGGTCAAGATAGGTGCCATCAGCCAGATACTGTTCGATCTGTTCTGCGGCCTGCAACTTGTCCCAACCGCCCAAAGCCTTGCCGCCCCTGCCTTTGATTTCGATCTCGGTGCGGCTTTCGCTGAGGTACTTGGTCACGGTGTCCTGAGCGGTCAGGCGACCGGAAACATCCCCGTTTGCGGCAATTGCATCCGCCTCAGGCGCAAAGGGCATATAGGTGTTGTCGGCGTGGCACGACGCCCAGCACCCGACCTGATCGCCCAGCTCGATGCCGGTTCCGGTGATCATCATAGCGACCTTGATCTGGTTTTCAGGATCCATTTTGCCGCCATCGACAAACGGAGCAGGGTTGTGCCCCGCATCCGGCCATTGCAGACGGATGTACAGGTTTTCGTCATCATGTGCCGCCTGAACGGTTGCGTCGATCACACCGCGTTTGCCGGGGATCGGAGTGGGTTCCAACTCGCCACCGGCAACGATCTTGTTACCAATCGCATCCAGTTCCTTGGCATGACAGGTCGAACATTGATCGCCACCTTTGGTCAGCGGACGGGCCCCGCCATGGGTTTTTCCGTTCTGCACCCATTCAAACGACGCCTGGCCTGGATAGAACAGTTTCAAGTCCGCACTGGCCACCGCATTCCAGTCGATGTTGGCACCGACATCGCCGCTTTCACTGCTGGCAGGTGTTGCCGAACCATCGGTTGCAGCCGCTGCCCGCTCTTCCGCGACAGCGGCGTCAACTGCTGCCGCAATCTGGGCCTGAACGGCCTCCTGCTGGGCTTTCTTTGCAGCTTTCTCAGCCTCGGCCTCGGCAGCTTCCTTGGCTTCGATCCGTTCAAGGCTGGCAAGGTATTCTGGCGGAATTGGTCGAATGAAGGCCGGATTTGGCGCTTCAAGCTCTTCCAGATATTCGTCGGATGCGCGGTCTCGGATGTTCGAGTGTGCAATGCCCTTGTGGCAGTCGATACATGTCTGACCGGTTTCCATTGCGTTCAGGTGCTGCTGACGTGCACGCGGACGCTGGAATTCAGGCATCATCGATTCAAAGTCATGGCAGTTTCGACATTCACGCGAGTCCGTTGATTTCATCCTCTCCCACTCATTCATGGCAAGATGAATGCGCTTGGCTTCGAATTTCTCTCGGGTGTTGATGGTGCCGACCATCTTTCCATAAAGCTCTTTCGAGGCTTTTATTTTGCGGATGATTTTGTGGGTCCAGTCCTTGGGCACGTGACAGTCCGAGCAGACCGCACCAACGCCCGACCGGTTCACGTCGTGGATCGTGCCCTGGTATTCCGCATAAACAAAATCTCGCATCTCGTGGCACGAGACACAGAATTCCTTGGTATTCGTGGCTTCCATGGCGGTGTTGAACCCACCCCAGAAGATGATGCCGGCGGCGAAAGCCGCAGCAATACCGGCCACGGGCATTCCCCACAGGAAATACCGGCGCCAGATCGGTTTTTTCTTATCCGGTTCGGAAGTCATATCCGGGCTCCGTTTTGGCTGTCTTGTCTGGCCTTGGGTGGCAGGCCGGTGAGTTTGGCGGATCTGTCAAACGAGGAAAGGGCGGGCGAGGGGCCCGCCCTTTCCGGTTTAGGTTGCGAACCCCTCAGGTGACGTGGTTCGACCGGTTGTGGACATTGAACTTGCCGGTTGGCGCGTAAAGCCCGTCAATCCGACCGATCTCTTCCAATGTCTTGGCGTCGAAGATCACAATCTGACCGTTGGGTTCCTTCGAGTCCGACAGGTTCCACTTGGAAACCCAGACCTCGGTACCATCGGCGTTGAATTCGAAGTGAACAGCGGCGCTGCCTTCGTCTTCGGTGATCTGGATGGTTTTCACGATCTCGCCGGTCTCTTTCGAGATGACCTGAACCGATTGTTGAATTTCCGGCTCGGGGTGTTTGGTCTGATCAGCCCAGATGTAATCCGAGTTCGGGTGGGTGCGGACAAACAGGCCGGGGCCGTCGGTTTCCACCTCGTAACAGGTTTTCCACGCCTGATCCGGGTGGCCTTCTGGGTCGTTGCCCCAGACTGTCACGGTACCGACACCCAGATGGGTTGTGCCCGCCACAGGTCCGCAGTTCGGGTCAATCCAGTTCGCGCCCGGGCCGGGGTGCGGCAGGGCAGCGGTGTCGATCATAGCCTCAAGCTTGTGCGTTTCGGTATCGACAACGACCATCTTGTTCGATGCGTTTGCCGCGATCTGGAAGTACCGGCCTGTCGGGTCGAAGAACCCGTCATGCAGGAACTTGGCCGAGTTGATCTTGTCAATCCGCAAGTTGTCGAGGTCGGTGTAGTCAACCTGCCAAAGCTGACCCAGCTCTTTCACGGCAACGATCCAGGTGGGTTCGTTCGGCGTGGTGTAGATAGCGGCCACACGGGCTTCTTCCACATACTCACCATCTACGTTTGTGCCACGGGTCGAAACGACTTTGACCGGCTCCATGGTCTGCGCATCAACGATCGCAAAGTGAGGCGGCCAGTACCCACCACCGATGACGTATTTGCCGTCACCGGACACG
Source organism: Ruegeria sp. AL2 (assembly GCF_056540845.1). Lineage (NCBI taxonomy): Bacteria > Pseudomonadati > Pseudomonadota > Alphaproteobacteria > Rhodobacterales > Roseobacteraceae > Ruegeria > Ruegeria sp. AL2. Next base: position 59,535 of record NZ_JBQFXM010000014.1, on the reverse strand, counting down.
GCGACATCGCGCGCGTCATAGGCGATCTTGACTTCCGAAACCAGCATCTTGTCCGGCGTTTGCCAGAGGTCGATCTTGGTCATCTTGCCGTCACGGCCCATTGTGTACCAGAAACGTCCAGGTGTTTCGGGTTCGGTGATGTTGTGATGTTCCGAAGCCTTCAGGACGTGCACGGCATAGCCGGTCGGAATATGCGTCAGCACTTCTTTCGTGTCACCGTCGATGACGGCAACCTTGCCCACATCGCGTTCGATGACGACAAAGAAGTTTTCCCAGTTGCGGCCGTGAAGCGGCTCGGTCGGGTAGTCTGCTTCTTCGACGTAAACCTTGCGGGTTGCCTTCATCTGTTCCAGCGACATTTCAGGCGGCTTTGGGGCCTCCATCATGATGTAGGTCGCCATATCCTTGATTTCCTGCTCGGACATGATGTCCGAGAAGTTGTTCATCCCGCCTTCAGTTCCCCAGGCGATGATTTTCTCAAGGCGTTCCTGACCCAGTTTCAGGGTGCCGCCTTCGGTTACGGTGCCGTCGGCTGCGGTCTTCTTCCAATGCGGCTCCAGGTTTTTACCGGTAGCGCCTTTGCGCAAAACCCCGTGGCAGCCTGCACATTGTTCAAAGTACAGTTGTTTCGAAGCTTCAAAGGCTTCGTCGCTAAGTGTTGGCTCGTCGGCAAAAGCTGGAGCAGCGACGCTGCCCAACAACATTGCCAATCCGACCCCAAAAGCGCGGCCGGTCTTGTTGTAGCTGATTCCAAGTGACATGATCACTCTCCATTTGCGTGGTGAGGCAATGCGGAGACTGATCCATCACGGGATTGTCATCCTTGACCAAAGTCAACGGGCGCGGCGTTAACTTCGCTCTTTGGACAAAAACCAGGTGCAGATTTCAGCAATAAAACCTGTTTTTTTCGCACATGTTTTTGATGTCTTGATTTCGGTTAAGTGCCCCAATCCCGTCGGACGGTACTGCTTGTTGAAGGACGAGATGGGCCATGGAGAGCAGGCATGTCATCTGCAATATCGCGCATTTTCAGCGAAGGATTTCGGGTATTTTTCCTTTCCGCCGGTCTTTATGGCGTATTTGCTGGTGTCGCCTGGGGTATTTGGCTGGCCTCACTGGATGGGCTTTTACCTTATGACGAGCAAAGTTATGGAATGCCCCCGGTCATGTGGCATGCCCATGAGATGATTTTTGGCTACGCAACAGCAGCGCTGGGTGGGTTCTTTCTGACGGCAGTTCCGAACTGGACCGGGACGCCCGAAGTGCGGGCGCGTTTTGTCACGGTCGTAGCGCTGATCTGGATGGCGGGGCGGCTGGCTGTGTGGTTATCAGGGTCGCTCTCTCCGACTACCGTCGCAATTATCGATCTGAGCTTTGTTCCAATTCTTGTCCTGAAAATTGCCAGCCAGCTGGTACGCAGGCCCAAGCCACAGAACATGATATTTCTGTATCTTCTGAGTTTGGTATGGTTGGCCAACCTGATGGTTCATCTGGAATGGATTGGACTCACCACAGACACGCTGAATACCGGAGTTCGTGCAGGGCTACTGACCTTGTGTTCAATGATAGCGATACTGGGGGGGCGTATCACACCGGCCTTTACGCGCAATGCAATGAAACGCGACGGTGTGCCCGAAGCCTTGTGGCCGGTTTCAAACGCGGTGCTGGAAAAGGCCGTGATGGCGCTTGCCCTTATGCTGCCGTTGTTGGTGCTGACCTTGGGCAGTGTTTCCTTGGCGGGTATCTGCGCGTTGCTGCTGGGCGGCGCCCAACTGATGCGCATGGCACGGTGGAGAGCGGGTTGGGCGCTGCGGCAGCCGATCCTGATTGCTTTGCACCTGGGCCTGATGATGCTGGCCCTTGGGTTGTTGCTGTGGGGGTCTGCCGTCATCGGATATGGTAATGAGATCGGCGCGCTTCACATTTTGGGGATCGGGTGCGTTGGTGGCATGACCCTTGCCGTCATGAGCCGCGCCGCCCTTGGCCACAGCGGCCGGCCCCTTGTTGCACCGTCGCCAATGGCGGTCGGATACGGGCTGATGGCGGCGGCGGCTTTGGTCCGCTGGTTGGGGTCCGGGCTGGCAGGTGGATATATGACGGCCATGCTGACGGCTGACGGGTTATGGATTGCCGCAATCGGGTTGTACCTGTTTGCCATGTGGCCCGCGCTGACAGGCCCGCGCGCAGCGAAGCACGGCTGACACGGAACCTTAACCGCGTATTACTATTCAGAATATCAAGGGGCGTTCGTTCTTTACATGGCGGGACACGAGCGCACGAGCGCGTCTTCCGTTTTCAGGTATGTGCCGCACAGCTTGAGGAACGTACATTGGGGTCTCTAGTTCCGGAAACAGGTCGAAGATTTCTGCCCTTGCTTCTGGGGGAACGCTGGACAGAGCCTGTGCGCCGACAAAAAGGCTTTCTGACGGGGCACCTTCTGCGTAGATGATTTCATGGCGGTCGAACAAAAGATGGAGATATGTGACTGACACGGTGTCATCTGCAACGCTGATACCAGGGCTGGCGACAAGAATACGAGCGGGGACCAGGATTTCCTCTGCGTCGAACATTCTGACGGCGATTCGGGATCGAACCAGTATGCGGTGCTGTGGCGAAACAAGCAGGTCGCGTTTTGGCAAGTCACACCCCAAGGCCCCGGCCTTGATGAGGATTGGTAGCAGCTTGGGTTTTTTCACCAGCTCTTCATGCGATAGGTTTCGCGTCCCGATCCAACGTATGTGTTGCGGTCCATTGTCGGCAGTGACGACCATGTCACCCACCTTCAGATCCTCGATGGGTATCGGACCTTCTGGCGTCATGATAAGTGTTCCGGCAGCAAAGCACGGCACGTCAATAATGGCAGCAGGGTCAGTTGTGTCGGGCGCATTGGTCGGCGTGACATTCACGATGTTCATCGAGTAGGTCGTACCGGGCACAAGAGGTTCAGAGGTAATATAGCCGCCCAATACGCCGTCAACTTCGACGCGATATACAGTAATTGTGCCTCCGCCTGGTTTGGACAGAATGTAGGATTCTTCCAGGTATATTGAGCCACTCAAAAAGGTGGTCGAACCATCGAGGGTGGTGATAGTACCGGTCTGCGTCAGGTCATCGCCGTCTTCGTCGTCAAAGCGGTCACCGTTGAAAACATCCCCTGTATCGACAACAGGTGCTCCACCTCCGTTTTGAATAAAACCACCAGCTGCGTCAGTCACACTAAACAAACGTCGATCCGTGTCGGGATCAAAATTGACATCCAACGTAACCGTGTCCGGCCCAATCGTATTCACCGTGATTACACCAGGGGTATAACCGATATAGGAATAGTTCGCCATTTTCACCCATCAATCATTGAAACGGAATTTTTCACCTTTTTCTCAGGTGGTTGAATAGGTCCTTCATGTCAAAAAGTCGACGCGAAAGTGTTCACAATTGCCTCAGATTTAAAGGCAATCCCAAGGTCATTTCGTTATTTTCGCTGTTTGCGGATGTCTGATCTCGTTCCTGAGGATACTTTAGAAGTCTTGACTTTCGTTAAGGCAGCCCTGTGACCTGCACGTCATGTTGCCTGCACTAGCTAATCTGCGCAAAGGAGAGCGCGATGCGAGAAGTCATGACAAAGAGCATGGCTCGCAATATTTTCTATGGCGGGTCACTGTTCTTCATCCTCATCTTTCTGGCTCTATCAGCCCATTCACACCTGTATATCGTCAATTCTGAAAATGCCGCGAAGCTCGACGAAAGTGTGGTTCGGGGTAAACATGTTTGGGAAAAACACGCCTGTATCAACTGCCACACGATCCTTGGCGAAGGGGCGTACTTTGCCCCTGAGGTCGGCAATGTGATGACACGTTGGGGCGTGTTGGACGACCCGGAATCGGCCTTTGAATCTCTCAAGGGCTGGATGGAGGCACAACCCACCGGCATTCCCGGTCGTCGGCAGATGCCGCAATTCAACCTCAGCGACGAAGAGATCCGGGATCTGACCAACTTCCTGATCTGGACGGACAATATCGACGCTCAGGACTGGCCGCCCAACGAGGCTGGCTGAGAAGGGGAATGGAGCAATGAAATACGAATCCCAAAAAATCGCCTATGCCTACTTTGCGGTAGCCATGGCACTGTTCGCGATACAGGTGATCGGCGGCCTGCTGGCCGGCTTCATCTATGTATTCCCGAACTTCCTGAGCGAGCTTCTGCCGTTCAACATCGTGCGGATGCTGCACACCAACGCGCTGATCGTCTGGTTGATACTGGGCTTCTTCGGTGCAGCCTACTTCCTTATTCCGGAAGAAGCCGAGCGTGAAATCCATTCGCCCAAGTTGGCGTATCTGCAGCTGATCATCCTTGTGGTCGGTACGTTGGGCGTGGTTCTGACCTATGTCTTCAACCTGTTCGAAGGCAACTGGCTGCTGGGCAAAGAAGGGCGCGAGTTCCTTGAGCAACCCAAATGGGTCAAGGCCGGTATCGTCGTCGCCGCGCTGATGTTCCTTTACAACGTGTCGATGACCGTTCTGAAGGGCAAGAAGACTGCAATCACCAATATCCTGTTGTTGGGCCTGTGGGGTCTGGCGCTGCTGTTCCTGTTTGCCTTCTACAACCCGGGCAACCTGTCCCTGGACAAGCAATACTGGTGGTATGTTGTCCACCTGTGGGTCGAAGGTGTGTGGGAACTGATCATGGCCTCAATTCTGGCCTACCTGATGCTGAAGCTGACTGGTGTGGACCGTGAGGTGGTTGAAAAATGGCTCTATGTCATTGTCGCCGCCGCGCTGTTCTCGGGCATTCTTGGAACAGGTCACCACTACTATTGGATCGGTACCCCCGGTTACTGGCAGTGGATTGGGTCGATCTTCTCAAGCCTCGAGGTGATCCCGTTCTTCGCAATGATGGCCTTTGCCTTCGTCATGGTCTGGAAGGGCCGTCGTGACCATCCCAACAAGGCCGCTCTGCTATGGTCTCTGGGATGTGCAACGCTTGCCTTCTTTGGTGCCGGCGTCTGGGGCTTCCTGCATACGCTGCACGGGGTGAACTATTATACCCACGGCACACAGATCACTGCGGCCCACGGTCACCTGGCCTTCTACGGTGCCTATGTCTGCCTCAACCTGGCGATCTTCAGCTATGCGATGCCGATCCTCAAGAACCGTGATCCTTACAATCAGGTGCTGAACATGGGATCGTTCTGGCTGATGACCAGCGGTATGGTCTTTATGACCTTCGTGCTGACCTTCGGCGGAACCGTGCAGACGCACATGCAACGTGTGGTCGGAGATTACTTCATGGACGTACAAGACCAGATCGCAATCTTCTACTGGATGCGTCTGGGTTCCGGTATCGTCGTGGTCCTTGGTGCGCTGCTGTTCATCTATTCGATCTGGGTTCCCCGGAAAGAAGTTATTGAACCCGGCGCCGCTGAAACCCCCGCGGAGTAATGGATATGGATGGCTCCATAAAACTGAAAGAGGGGGCGGCAAACGCCCCCTTCTACCTGCCCCAAGGCGATGAATGCGATGTGTTCACCGCGGCTTATAACAACGACTTGCCAGTTCTGCTGAAAGGTCCGACGGGCTGCGGAAAGACCCGCTTTGTGGCCCACATGGCCGCAAAACTTGGCCGCCCGCTTTATACCGTCGCCTGCCATGATGATCTGGCGGCTGCCGACCTGATTGGCCGTTATCTGCTGAAAGGCGGGGAAACCGTCTGGGTCGATGGCCCGCTCACCCGCGCAGTGCGCGAAGGGGCGATTTGCTACCTCGACGAGGTGGTCGAGGCCCGTAAAGACGTCACTGTCGTTCTGCACCCGCTGACCGATGACCGGCGCATCCTGCCAATCGACCGCACCGGCGAAGAGCTTGAGGCCGCACCTGGCTTCATGCTGGTGGCGTCGTACAACCCCGGTTACCAGAATATCCTGAAAACCCTGAAACCTTCGACTCGGCAACGCTTCATCTCTTTGGAGTTCGATTTCCCGTCCGCGCAGATGGAAGCCGAAGTGGTTGCACAGGAAAGCGGTCTGCCGCTGGAACGTTGCAAGCCGCTGGTGCGGCTGGCGGGAAAGCTGCGCGGGCTCAAGGGTCAGGATCTTGAGGAAGGCGTTTCCACCCGACTGGTTGTTTATGCCGCGACACTGATCGCACAAGGCATGTCCACCGACCGCGCCATCCTTGCCGCCATGATCGAACCTCTGACAGATGACGAGGATATCAAACGCGGGCTCCTCGATCTTGTTACGGCTGTCTTTGGGTGAGGCCGGCCGATGGTCAAGATCGATTTTGAGCCATGGGAACCCGAAGAAACGATCGGGAAACTGTGGCACACCCTTGCCAGCCGCCTCGATGCACCCCTGGTGCACGATGGAGCCGCGGTCGACCTCTCTGAGGTCGCGGGGCGGCTGGCCGTCCTCTTTCGAGGGCTGGGCGGTGGTCCGGGCGTAGAGTTGCGCCCGGTCTCGCCCGAGGTTTCACACCACCGTCTGGGTTGGCGTCGTCGTCTGGCGACAGAGGCAGAACTGATGCCACGCGCCTCGTTCGACGGTGAAGTTCTGCGCCTACCGGACCGGCTGGCGGTTTTTCCAGCCCGCGAAGCAAACGGCGCGCTGTATGTCTGGCTGGCCGCTGCGGCTGCCCATGCCGGAACGCGAATTGATGAAGACGATCCGCTGCGCGCCGACTTGCGCGCACTGATCGCCGCACAGAGCATGGTTGATGCGACCCTGGACGACGCCCCCGGCCTGCGTCCGCTTTACACCGAGCTTTGCAAGGGCGTGCTGCATCAGCGCGATATCCCCAACCTGCCACCGGTTGAGGCGGCAGTCGAAGAACTTATCCAACATAGGCTGTGTGACCCTCAACCGCTGTCGGCGAAAGCCGAGCAGCTTCTGACACTGGACGAGGACCTGATCGCCCCCCGCGGCTATCAGCCTATGCGCCCGGTTCCCCTATGGCCCGAACTGCGCGCGGTTGGCTTTTCCGAACATAACGAGGTGGAAAACCCCGAAACCGAAGGTCCGCCCGAGGAATCCGGTGAGAAAACCCACCGCGCCCGCCGTCGCAAATCGGATCAAGCCGAGCGCAGCGACAGTTTCATCCTGCACAAGTTCGAAGCCATCCTCAGCTGGGCCGAGTTCCTGAACATCAACCGCCGCATCGACGATGACGATCCCGACAACGCCAAGAAAGCGGCCGATGATCAGGAAGAGATTGGCCTTGGTCAGATATCAAAAGCCCCCCCAACGCGGCTGAAGCTGCACCTTGATCTGGCACCCGAGGATGTGAATCGCGAGCGTCTGTCCGGTCGCATCCTCTACCCCGAATGGGACGTGCGCTCGGGCCGGTATCTGCCAGATCACGTCAACGTCCTGCTGTCGGATGCGGATATCCGCGACGACGCTGCCGCCTTCGGCAAGGACCCTGCCACCGCCCGCCGCATCCGCGCGGTCAAACGCCAGTTCGAGGCGCTGCGCCCCGGTCGTGTGATGACACGCGGCCATCTGGACGGTGACCAGCTGGATATCGAAGCCGCCGTGCGTGCCGAAACTGACCGCATGGCCAGTGGCGAAAGCAACGACCGCATTTGGCAACAATCCCGCCCCGAGGCGCGCGACCTGGCAGTCTCGATCCTGCTGGATGTCAGCCGTTCCACTGAAAGTGCCGTAACCGGTCGCGCCGTGATCGACATTGAACGTGAAGCTCTGGCCGCTTTGGCCTGGGGCCTGAACGCCTGCGGCGACGATTTCGCCATTCATGCCTTCAGTTCGCTGAAACGTCAGCGCGTCTATATCCAGCGATGCAAACGGTTTGATGAGCCTATGGGCGCCAGAGTTGAACAACGTATCGCATCGCTGCGACCCGGTCATTACACACGGCTTGGGGCCGCGATCCGCCACTGTTCAAAGGATTTGGCAAGCCAGACCCGCAAACGCCGCCTGTTGCTGGTGATCACCGATGGCAAACCCAATGACCTTGACCATTACGAAGGGCGCCACGGTATTGAAGACACCTGCATGGCCGTGCGCGAGGCACGCCGCGCCGGGCAATCGGTTTTTGGCGTCACCATCGACAAAACCGGCAAAAGCTGGTTCCCGCGCATGTTCGGACAGGGTGGGTTTGCGGTTATTCCTGACCCACACCGCTTGACCATGGCCCTACCGCAGATCTACCGCCAACTGGTCGGAGCATGAGCGAAACTTCTTTCATCGACGAGCTTCCGGGCGAATTGCTGATGTGGGTTCTGATTATCAGTGAGCTGCTGGTTTTTGGTGCCGGGCTGATCGCGTTCATGGGCGTTCGCCTGACCGACCCTGCAGGCTTTGCCGAGGCGCAGTCGCATCTTTATCGAACAGGGGCAGCCTTCAATACTGCAATACTGGTCACATCTGGTTATCTGGCCGCACAGGCCCTGAACTGGCGCCGCGCAGCATTCCGGTTCAAGGCCAGGCTGGCCCTGACAGGTGCGGCTGTACTTGGGATTGCATTCCTGGTTGTCAAAAGCGTGGAATACGCTGGAAAGGCGGGGCAAGGCATTACCTATGAAACCCACCCGTTTTTCATGTTCTACTACCTGTTGACGGGGTTTCACGCGGCGCATGTTCTGGCCGGGGTGGGCATTCTGCTGCTGGTCGCGTGGCGCGATGATCCTCGTAACATCGAGGCGGGCGCACAGTTCTGGCACATGGTTGACCTGGTCTGGATCCTGCTGTTTCCCGTTATTTATCTTCTGGGATAACCAAGATGTCGGCAATTTCATCTTTTGCTAAATACTCCCTCCGGAGGCGTCCGAACTCACTCACCAGCGCATGGCTGGTGCTTCTGGCACTCAGTCTGGCCTCAACGCTTTTAACCCTGATGAAAACGCCTGGCGAACTCATTGCAGGTGGTATCCTGCTCCTTGCCTTGATCAAAGCCCGTGTGATCCTGGCCCGATATCTGGACCTGGCTGAAAGCCCGGGCTGGCTGCGGGGTTTCACCATAGTTTTGACGGGGTTCTCTGCCGTGATCTTCGCACTTTACCTGATCTGAAAAAAGCCGCCCCAAAAGGGGCGGCAGGTTACCAAGCAAAGGGACGCTTAGGTTATTGTGCGGCCATTGGCATCCGCGCGATCTGACAGCGCTGCCACAGCGCCGACAATGCGCCCACCAGATGATCGATATCCTCGTCCGTATGAACGGGTGACGGTGTGATCCGCAGGCGCTCGGTTCCTTTTGGAACTGTTGGATAGTTGATCGGCTGAATGTAGATGCCAAACTCCTCAAGCAGCGTGTCCGAAATGAATTTGCACTTCACCGGGTCGCCAACCATCACCGGGATGATATGGCTGGGGTTGGTCAAATGCGGAATGCCTTCTGCATCCAAAAGGGCGCGTACCTGCGCCACACGGGTTTTTTGCAATTCACGCTCGGCACTTGAATGCTTCAAATGCCGGATCGATGCGGCGGCGCCGGCTGCAATCGATGGGGGTAGGGCAGTGGTGAAGATGAAGCCACTGGCAAAGCTGCGGACAAAATCACACAGCGCGGCTGAGGCTGCGATATACCCACCAACCACGCCGAACGCTTTGCCCAACGTGCCTTCGATGACCGTCAGGCGATCCATCAATCCTTCGCGTTCGGCAATTCCGCCCCCGTGCGGGCCGTAAAGGCCGACGGCATGAACCTCGTCCAGATAGGTCATCGCGCCGTACTTGTCCGCCAGATCGCAGATTTCCTTGATGGGGGCGATATCGCCATCCATGGAATAAACCGATTCAAAGGCGATCATCTTGGGTGCGTTGGGATCAGCTGCGGCCAGTTTGGCGTCCAAATCCGCCAGGTCGTTATGTTTCCAAATCACCTTCTGGGCACGCGAATGCCGGATACCTTCGATCATCGAGGCGTGGTTGAGCGCATCAGAAAACACGATCAGCCCGGGAATTCGCGCGGCCAATGTCCCCAAAGCAGCCCAGTTCGACACATATCCTGAGGTGAACAGCAACGCCGCTTCTTTCCCGTGCAGATCGGCCAGCTCAGCCTCAAGCAAAACGTGATCATGCGTGGTGCCCGAGATATTGCGCGTACCGCCAGCGCCTGCTCCACAGCGATCCAGAGCGTCGTGCATGGCAGAGATCACCGAAGGGTGCTGCCCCATGCCCAGATAGTCATTGGAGCACCAGATCCGCACATCCCGCTGGACCGGTCCGTCGGTTTGGCGCGCGTTCGGAAACGCGCCACAGCGGCGTTGCAGGTCGATGAAAATCCGGTAGTTGCCTTCGTCTTTCAAAGTGTCGAGGCTGTGGCTGAAAAATCGCTCGAAGTCCATCTGGCGTGCTCCCCGGATAACTGAAATTTCGTTGAACCTATGCCAGTGGTTCGCGCCCTTACATGACAATAGTCAAGTTGGAGACCGAGAAAAGGGTGGCACCCCCGCGCTGGCTTTGGCATAGCATGTCACGGGGTTGATCATCCGGGGGTGTTCCCGGAACGGACGAATAAGGGGCTGCCTTCTTGTCACACGAGGCACAAAAGATAGTTGCACGGCAGTCACTGCTCTTGCGAAGCCTGCCAGAGCAACATGTCGATACTCTGCTGCGTCAGGCCGTCTGGCGGCAATACGACCGGGGCGAGACAATCTTTCTGCAAGAGGAAGAAGCCAGGGCCGTACATGTTGTACTGGTTGGTTGGGTCAAGCTGTTTCGCATTTCCCCGACCGGTGCCGAAGCCGTGGTGAGTGTTTTCACGCGCGGTGAGAGCTTTGGTGAAGCCGTTGCGCTGCGCAATGTGCCCTATCCCGTTTCGGCCGAGGCGGTATCTCCCTGCGAGATCATGCACATTCCAAGTCCGGTGCTGCTGTCGCTGATGAAGCAAGATCCGGAAATCTGCGTGTCGATTCTGGCGGCCACATTCACGCACCTGCATTCCCTTGTGGCGCAGCTCGAACAGCTCAAGGCCCAGACAGGTGCGCAGCGTGTCGCAGAATTCCTGCTGAATCTGTGTGATAGCGATGCCGGCCAGTGCGAAGTTGAACTGCCGTATGACAAGATGCTGATCGCCGGACGTCTGGGGATGAAACCCGAAAGCCTGAGCCGAGCGTTTTCGAGGTTGAAACCAGTCGGGGTGAAGATCAACCGAAACCACGCGGAAATTGCAGACATGGATGTATTACGGAATTACGCGGAAAGCGACCCGAGCGAGAAATAGAGCCATGTGGCTGTTTCTCTGGGCAGTAAACTGGCCATTTCCGGTCTGCGATCTTTTCGGCAACCACTATCCTTACTATTCTTGCTGGATATGCCCTATTCGGCGCGATCCTGAATGGGTGAGGTGATGGAACGCAGACATGACGATTGAACAGAAACTAGCCGGTTATCCCCGCGCGAGACTGATGACAGCTGCCACGCCGGTCGAACGGCTTGATCGTCTGTCCGACCAGCTTGGTCTGGAACTGTGGATCAAACGGGATGATCTGACAGGGTTGAGCTTTGGCGGCAACAAAACCCGGCAGCTTGAGTTCTATATGGGTGAGGCACAGAAACAGGGGGCAGACACCATTCTGATCACCGGAGCTGTGCAGTCCAATTTCGTGCGCACGGCTGCCATGGCTGCGTCGAAGCTTGGGATGGAGGCCGTGCTTCAATTGGAAGAGCGCGTGCCCGATATGGGAGAGCACTATTATTCCTCGGGGAATGTTCTTCTGGCCCGGATTCTGGGTGCCGAGCACATGCACTACCATACCGGAGAAGACGAGGCCGGGGCCGACAATGCCCTTCACTTGCGGGCAGATCAGCTGATCGCTGAAGACCGAAAGCCATATGTAATTCACTTGGGCATCGATCATCCGCCCTTGGGGGCGTTGGGTTATGTGGCCGGGGCTGCCGAACTACTGGATCAGATCGCCGATTTCGACGTCGCAGTGGTGCCATCCGGCAGCGGTTCGACCCACGGCGGGTTTCTGGCCGGGCTGCGTCTGACTGGCAACACGGCACCTGTTTACGGCATCTGCGTTCGCCGCGACCGTCGCCAGCAACATGCGCGGTTGCAAAAGGTATTGGAACGGTTGGCGGGTATGATGGAGTTTGACCCGGCTCTGGTCATGAAAGACATCCTCACATGGGACGGCGCATTACCTCCTGGATATGGGCGGATTGGCCCGTCCACACGGAAGGCGCTTGCACTGATGGCGCGCGCCGAGGGTATTTTTCTGGATCCGGTCTACTCGGCCAAAACATTTGCGGGTTTGTTGGAATTACGTGAAAACGGCACCATTCAACAGGGTCAGAAGGTTGTGCTGTTGCATACGGGTGGGCAACCGGCGCTGTTTGCATATCAGGAAGAGCTGATCCCGGCCTGAGAGCCATCCGAGAAGCCACTGTATACTAAGTCGCGATTAGCCAGCCAACCCGTGGTTTCGAAGCGCGCCACACGGTGACACGTGACCTATGTCAATGACAGTACCGCGGATGTCGTGTCGGTTGAGCGAACCTAGCCCACCTTAGAATGGGTGGAAGATATGTTCGCAGAGTTGGAGGCTGGATATGGCTGATGGATGCGGCTGTGATCGACACGCGCATATGTATCTGAGCGTGGATGAGGCCCTGCACCGTGGCCTGTCCGCTGCTGATCCGATTACAGAAACGGAAACGCTGCCTTTGGCCGCTGCAATAGGGCGAATATTGGCCCGCGACTGTTTCAGCAAGGTCGATATGCCCGCTTTCGACAATTCGGCAATGGATGGTTATGCGGTTCGAACCGCAGATCTTGGCGATGACGACCTGTTCCAGATGCCGGTGGAGGGTCGCATCGCGGCGGGGGACAGCGGGTCTCATGCTGCACCTGCGGGCAGTGCACTGAGGATTTTTACCGGAGCGCCTGTTCCTTCTGATTACGACGCCATCGTCATGCAGGAAGATTGTGATGTTGTTGAGGGGCAAATTCGCTTCAGCCGCCGTCCAAAGCCCGGACAACATATCCGGCGCGCCGGTGAAGACCTTCATGCCGGAGCGCCGATCCTGCGGCGCGGCTGCGAGATTGGCCCGCGCGAGGTGGCAGCCCTTGCATCCGCCGGGTGTGGCGAGGTCGTGGTTCTCCGCAAGCTGAAGGTTTCGATCTTTTCAACCGGCAGTGAGTTGCGCCAACCGGGTGAGCCCCTTGGCCCGGGGCAGATCTATAACTCGAACCGTTACATGCTGCTTGCGCTGTTGCAGAAGCCCTGGATTGAACTCACGGACCGGGGGCCGGTTGAAGATGACCCCGCGCTTTTGAAACAGGTCTTGCTGGACGCGACTGAAACCTCTGACCTGATCATCACGACCGGTGGTGTTTCTGTCGGCGATGAGGATCATATGCCGCGTCTGTTCACTGGGATCGGTGGCGTGACGGATGTGATGAAAGTCGCAATGAAACCGGGTAAGCCCATCATGTTCGGTCGGCGTGGCGGTGCACTTTACATCGGCCTGCCGGGCAACCCGGTTTCTGCTTTTGTGACCTGGCAGATAATCGGATCGCAGATGATGGCGCGCCGCGCCGGTCTGCACCACACACCGCACGCAGCCGTACAAGCAGTTCTGTCGGAACCTTTGTACCGTACCGCAGGCCGACAGGAATATCGCCCAGTTCAGATTGACGGTTACACACCGGACGGACAGCCCCGATTGCGTCTGATGGAGCCGTCCTACAGTGGTCGTGTTGCTTTGCTTGCGCAAGCGGATGGATTGGCGATCATCCCGGCAGAGGTGACGGAATACCCCGAAGGACAAGGCCTTGAGCTATTGCGGTTTTAAGCCCTAAGCGCTTTTCCCGCGGCATCAAAGGGCGGTTCATGCAGGATTGTGGCCCTGTGCGGTCGCCCCAGAACCATAACCTCGACCTCATCACCTAGCTGGGCATTTTTCACATATCCCAAGGCCAACGACATTCCGACGGTGTAGCCATAGGTGCCCGAGGTCACCCGGCCGATCCCTTCACCGTTCTTGAAGATCGGCTCGCCACCTGTTGCATCCGCGTTAGATGCTGTCACATCCGCTTCGTTCAGGTGTAGAACTACCAGGTGTTCCCGGGCCGGGTTCTGCAACACTTTCTGCGCAGCCGCTTTGTTGAGGAAGTCCTTTTCGAATTTGCAGAGGCGATCAAGACCCACTTCATGCGGCCAGTACTCCGGGCTGTATTCGCGGCTCCAAGACCCATAGCCCTTTTCGACCCGCATAGACATCAGTGCCCGGCTGCCAACAGGGCCAGCCCCGAACTCTTTGCCTGCCTCAATCAAGGCATTGTACAGTCGTGCTTGATCTTGGGTGGCGCAATGCAGCTCCCACCCCAGGTCGCCAGTAAAGGAGACGCGCAGGGCAAGAACCTGAACTCCCGCCAGCTCGATCTTGGCGGACCGCATGAACGGGAAATCTTCGGTTGCGAGCGATGTGTTGGTCAGAAGTTGCAGGATGTCGCGGGACTTGGGGCCGGCCACGTTAAAGCCGCACATCGTTTCGGTTTTGCTTTCGAAAGTGGTGCCCTCAGGCAGCGGAACCTGTTTGAAGAAGCGCTTGTGATACCGCTCTGCCATGCCCGAGCCAATCACCCAGAACTCGTCATCAGCCACGCGGGTAACTGTAAAGTCGCCTGCAATACCGCCGCGTTTCGAGATCAGCGGGGTCAGGCAGGATCTGCCGACGGTTTTGGGCATGGTATTGGCAAAGACGGCGTTCAACCAGTCTGCCGCACCCGGACCCTTGCAGAGATACTTGGCGAAGTTCGAGATATCGATGATCCCGGCACGGTCGCGCAACATCCTGCATTCTTCACCTACCGGTCCCCACCAGTTCTGACGGGTAAAGCCGTTGGTGTCTTTGGTGCCGGGCGTTGCGGCAAACCACAGCGGATGTTCCCAACCGGCGTTCAGGCCAAAAACCGCACCCATGGCTTTCTGCGCCTCATAGATCGGGCGAACCCGTGCGGGACGACCGGCGCTGCGTTCTTCATTGGGGAAATGGATCGCGAACCTATGACTGTATTGATCTGCCACGCGCGCTTTGGTGAACGCCTTGGTGGCCCAGCTGTCAAAACGCGCCAGATCCCAGGCGAACATGTCGTATTCCATTTCACCCTCGATGATCCACTGCGCCGCCATCAGGCCCATGCCGCCCGATTGCGAGAAGCCGGGGATGATCCCGTTGCAGCAGAAATAGCCGTCGACCTCAGGCACCGGCCCCATCAGAACATTTGAATCCGGCGACCAGATCATCGGGCCGTTGATGACACGCTTGATCCCGGCTTCACCAACCGCAGGCAGGCGTTCGATGGCGTTCATCATGTTCTCTTCGATCCGTTCCAGATCATCAGGGAACAGATCGTGGGCAAAATCCAGCGGCGTGCCTTTTTCGGCCCAGAACCTCATATCTTTCTCATAAGCGCCGACCAGCAGGCCGTTGCCTTCCTGACGCAGGTAATACTCGCCATCCCGGTCTGACACAGATGGCAGACGGGTGCCGTGGCTTTTCACATCAGCCATGGATTCGGTTACGAAATACTGGTGCTCTGTAGGTTGCAGCGGCAGTTCGATTCCGGCCAGTGCCGCAACCTCGCGCCCCCACAGGCCCGCTGCGTTCACCACCCAGCGTGTCCTGATGTCACCTTTTGGCGTTCTGACGATCCAGCTGCCATCCTCCTGCTGCTCGGTTGCAGTGACCGGCGTGAAACGGTGAATCTGCGCCCCGCGTTGACGTGCGCCGACCGCATAGGCGTTGGTCACGCCCGACGGGTCCACATTGCCGCCATCGGGTTCGAACATCACGCAACGGATGCCGTCGTAATTGACCAGCGGGTTCAGCTTTTGAGCTTCTTCGATGCTGATCTCATAGAAGTTCATGCCATACAGTCTGGCCTTTGCGGCCTGTAGCTTCAGCTGATGTTCGCGCTCTTCTGTCTGGGCCAGGTATAGCGAGCCAGGCTGGAATACGCCGCAGCTTTGACCGGTTTCAGCTTCCAGCGCTTTATACAGGCTCATCGTGTAATGCTGGATGCGGCTGATATTGGTACTGTCGTGCAATCCGTGAATGTTGGCGGCTGCGTGCCATGTTGACCCCGAGGTCAGCTCGTTCCGCTCCAACAGAACTACATCGGACCATCCCAGTTTGGTCAAATGATACAGGATCGAGCACCCGATCACTCCTCCGCCGATGACCACGGCCTGAGCTTCGTTTCGCATTTTGGCTATCTCGCGCGTTTTCGTTCGCGCTTGTTCTTTCATGAAGACTGACCCATCGACAATGTCGACAAAATTCGAGATCGAATGAAGTCAGCTAAACTCAAATTTGGAGAATGCCTGACGGCGCAATACGCTTAAGCAAACGAATTCGTCAGAACGTCAATCGGTGTGCGCGGCCACGTTCAAACAGCTTTAGGTTCAACTCATCTGCTTCCGGCGCGCCATATTCCAACGCAAACACAAATGCGTGGGTCAGGTAAAAACACGAGGCTTCATGATCCTGACGTTGTTCGGCCAGAATCGCCGCTTCGTGATAAAGCCGGATCAATGCGGGTACATCTTTTTCCGCATGGGCTCGCAAGAGTTGTTTATCGAGTTCGTTCAGATCCACTGTGATCCTTTCAGCGAATTCACACCGGCTGCCCAATACTAAAGAAAAGAAGGCAACGCCGTCCCGTCTATAGTGTTTGCAACCGACCCGCGATCTGGTCAGTCAGGCCTAACCAGATCGACTTTTCAGGATTGCTTACGCTTCAGCGCGGGCTTTTTCGATCTGCGTGGCCACCCAATGGTGAAAACAATGGGTCGGGCCGTCCATCGCGGGCGAGAAACGACCGCCATCGAATTTCACGCCGTGACGGCCTTTCTGCATGCCTTCAACCACAAAGACGTCTTCCTCGAACACCGTCTTCCACAGTTGCGCGTTCTTGGCACGCAGTGCTTCGTGTTCGGGCGCGTCTTCGGGTTTTTTGGCGTAGTAGAGCTCAATCCGTTCGTTCGAACGCTCATGTGTGATCGGATCGATGAGGAAAGCAAAGCCGTGGTCACGCTGAACACCCAGCAGGGTATTCGGGTAAACGACGATATATTCCGCGCCGTCAGTCCACTGCTCACTCAGGTTCTCGAAATCATCCAGCTTTTCGCCATCGTGACCCTCGAACTGGCGGTAGACATAGGTGCCCTGACCCGAATACTTGCCCAGTTCGTTGATGTTGTAGTGATCTTCCAGACGCGAATAGCTGTTCAGGCCGGGATGAACCCAAGGCAGGTGATAGCTCTCGCAGTAGTTCTCAACAGCCAGTTTCCAGTTCGAGTTCAACTCAAGATAAACCGATGCGCCAGCGCCACCGTGATACATTGGTTGATCGAATTCTTTCCAGCGTTCCATCAACTCGCCATGGACATTTTCGAATTCCGGAGCATCGCCGCTGACATTGACAAAGACAACATCCCGCCAGACATACGAGCGGATGCGGATAAGGCCCAACTCGGCGAAATCTAGATCCTCATGGGTGTTTTGCCCAGGGCCACCGACATGAGGGGCAGTCCGCAGTTCACCATTCAGGCCATAGCACCAGCTGTGATAGGGGCAGCGGATCGCGCCGCGGATTTTTTGCGGCTTGTCGACCAAAATCATGCCGCGATGGCGACAGGTGTTCTGGAACACGCCGATCTGACCGTCGCGATCGCGTACCATCAACAGCGGCACACCCAGGAAATCGATCGGATACGCATCTCCCGCCTCTGGAATGTCTTTGCCAAAGCCGATGCCGGACCAGTTCGCAAACAAGACCGCATCCCGTTCTTCGGCAAAAACTGCGGGATCAATATAATGCTCGTTCGGCAGACCCTTTGCGGTGTTTACCGGTGTCAGAACAGACGAAAGCGGTGCGTGCTTGTTCATCGGCCACTCCTGAGTGATTTGAATGAGTTTATCGCTGCATCCATTGGCGGCCGAGGCCGCCCACGTTCAATACTAAAAAACCTAATGGCAAATTGAGGCAGGCTAAACCGAACCTTCAGACAGTTCGTTAAGCAACCAATTCTTGAGAGCCAGCGCTCCTTCCGAAAGCTGATCGTCCGGACGACCGACAAGATAGAAATTATCCGGGGCGGGCAGGCTGAATTCCTCTAATGCAACGAGTTTCCCTGATGCGAGCATGGGCTGGACCAGACGTTTCCACCCCAGCGCAAGACCCGCCCCTTTACGCGCCACCTGAAGGGCAAGCGCATAGCTGTTCACCCGCGATTCCACGGGAACAACCCCAGAAAACCCGAGGTCGTGGAACCAGGATGACCAGGTCGTCCAGGTACTGTCCTGCGTTTCAAGATGGATCAGCCGCCGCTGCACGAGGTCTTCAAGGCTGGCCCCTTTAAGGTCCGCGGCCATCTGGGGGCTGCAAACGGGTGTCAGGATATCGCGATACAGTTTCGTGTGCGTGAGTTGCGCGTTCGCGTCCCGGCCATAGCGGATGAACAAGTCGATATCCGGCCGGTCCGTGAACGCCTTGTCCTGCGCCATCTGGTTCACTTTCACGTGCGGATAATCTTGCCAGAACCGGATGACAGACGGCGACAGCCAAAGTGCGGCGACGGCAGTGGTTGACCCAACGGTTACGTGGTTCTCGACATCGTTGCTGCGAATCTTTTCAAGTACCTTTGAAATCTGCCTGAACGAAGCGCCGAGTGCCTCAAACAGGTCTTGCCCATCCTCGGTCAGTTCCACACCGCGGTGTTTCCGGACAAAAAGGGTCGCGCCCAGTTCACCTTCCAGCGCCTTAATCTGATGACTGACGGCACCCGGCGTCACGGAAAGCTCACTCGCGGCTTCCTTGAAGCTGAGATGCCGAGCGGCGGCTTCAAAGGCCGATAAAGTCGTAAGAGGGGGAAGGTTGTAGTGGCGTCGAGACATGGAGGTTTGTTGGCTATTGAACTCTAGGTGAGTTCAATTCATCCGAATGTTAGAAATTTTGCAATTGAAATCTATCTTTTTTCCTGTTGTTTGCTGAACGACCCGGAATGTGCGCCGCGTGAGACCGAACAGGACAAGTGATGGATACTCAAGTTGCCCGCCTTGTGCGAAAAACACCGCTCAGCCCCGACACCTCTGACTTCTGTTTCGAGATCGAAAGCGGGCGCTTCACCAGCCTCGAGCCCGGAGCGCATGTAGACATCCATCTTGAAGACGGTCTGATACGGCAATACTCGCTGTGGAGCTGGAGCCAGGATGGACGCCTGATCAACGTGGCCGTCAAACGCGAAGACAAGGGGCGAGGCGGGTCACTGGCGATGCATGACCTCGAAGAGGGCGCGACCGTGGAAATCGGCGGCCCCCGCAACCACTTCAAACTTGAAAGCCATGATCGGCACGTCACTTTGATCGCAGGCGGCATCGGGGCCACTCCACTGGTTGCAATGGCACGTGAGCTGCTGAACCGAGGGCAGGATTTTCGTGTCTATTATCTTGTTCGATCAAAAGAATACGCGGCGATGGATGCACAATTCCGGGCGCTTGGACTGGATGAATGGTATCATTTGCATTGTGATAACACAGACGGGGTGTTCGACCTGAGATCGGTCATGCAATCGATGCCGATGGGCGCAGACGTTTATACCTGCGGCCCTGAACCGATGCTGAATGCGGTACTGGAGGCTGGTGCCTTGCTGCGCGGCGGCGCGATACACTTTGAACGGTTCGCCGCCGCGTCGGACATTGAACACGCCCCGAACGCCGATTTCCAGATCGAGATCCAGTCGACCGGTGCGATCTATCCCGTTGGCAAGGACCAATCCATTCTGGAGGTTTTGCAATCCAATGGTGTGCAGGTTGATTTCGGCTGCTCCGAAGGGCTTTGCGGAACATGTATCGTGGATGTCGTTTCCGGCGAAGTCGATCATCGCGACGGTATACTTACCCCGCAAGAGCAGGAAACGCATGAGTTCCTGTGCACATGCGTTTCGCGGGCCAAGTCGGGTAAACTGGTATTGAAACTGTAGAAGGAGCCACATTCATGCCCTTTACTTGTTCTCGCTAACACCTGTTTCGAGTAACCGTGAGCGTCGTTTCAAGTTGCATATGTGTCGGAATCTTGGGTGAGCCGCCCTAACCTCTGTCATAGGTTTCCCCGAATTGAAGGGCGCAACCACTTCTTGCGAAGCTGCAACCAGGTTCAACGGCAGACAGACTTGCCACTTCGAGCCAACAGCTTTTGCAAGCGAGAACAATCCGGGAGGAAAAGAGCGGTGGGCGATCCCACATGGTGTGTGGTCTTCCCCGTAAGTCTCAGCTGAGTTGCAGTCAACTCGCTGATCGTTTGGTGCATTGGGCACGTTATTTTCGCCGTCCCGCGCGGTGCACCCCAAGCCGAAATCAGAAGAACAAGAAATGGCGAACACACGGAGGAAAACGCAATATGTCGATACCCGATCCATTCACGGACGTTGAGATAAAGACGGCGGATGCCGGTTTTTACGAAAATTACAGCGTCCCAATTGCCCTGATCAGCAAGTCCATCATGGTCGCGCTGGTTTTGTGGGCACTGATCTTCCCAGCAAACGCAAACGGTACGCTTGGCAGCCTGAACGGGCGGTTGCTTGAGCTTTTCAACAGCTTCTACATTGTCATTGTCGGGTTGTTCCTCGTTTTTCTGGCCGTTGTCGCCGCTATTCCATCCACGGGTCGCCGTGTGATGGGAACACCCGGTGAAAAGCCCGAGTTTTCGAACTTCTCATGGTTCTCCATGATGTTCGGCGCCGGCCTGGGTGTTGGTCTGATGGTTTTTGCAACCGCAGAACCGTTGGGGCTGTGGGGTTCGAACCCCGAAGTCGTGTCCGAGGCGGTCGTGGGAAATACACCCGAAGCACTGCAGTCGGCTTACCGATATACCTTCTTGCACTACGGGTTTCACGCTTGGGCCATCTATGTGGTTACCGGGTTGTCGCTGGCATATTACGCTTATACCCGCGACATGCCTCTCACCATCCGCTCGGCGCTGACGCCCCTGTTTGGCCGCTTCGTCAATGGCTTCTTCGGCCATGTGGTTGACGTTTTGGGCGTTGTTGCAACGATCCTCGGTGTTTCTGTCACCATCGGCTATGGTGTCAGCCAATTCATCGACGGGCTTTATGCCATCACCGGTATGGAATGGGTCATGGATCTGGGTGGCGAAGTTCCAACCCCAAGCAAAGTGGGTCTGATCGCCGGTCTGGTCATCATCATGAGTCTGTCGATTATTTCGGCCGTATCAGGCGTTGGTCGTGGTGTTAAATACCTGTCGAACCTGAACCTCGTATTGTCGATCATCCTGTTGGGCACATTTATCGTCTTCGGCTCGTTCGTCTTTGCCATGACCACTTATGGCACAGCAATGGTCGACTATATTCTGCATATCCTGTCGCTCAGCTTTAACGCCTATGGTCCACTGTCAGTTGAAGCCTTCGCTGCGGCTCTGCCCGCCGAAGCACAAGCCCATGCCAATGATCTGATGGGCGGAGCTACCAATGCGTGGGGCAGCTTTGACGGTTTCAAGAGCGGCCTGGAAGGGGCAGCAGCCGAGTTGGATGAAGCAACCCTGGCGGCCGTTTATGCGGCGGGTGAGCAGGGGCGTCAGTTCGGCTGGCAGTCGGGCTGGACCACGTTCTACTGGGCCTGGTGGATCGCGTTCTCGCCCTTTGTGGGCTTGTTCCTTGCCCGTATTTCGAAAGGACGGTCTGTCCGCGAGTTCATCGTGGGTTGCGTGTTCGCTCCGGCGTTGGTGTGCTTTGCTTGGATGACGGTTTTGGGCGGCACCGCGATCGACCTGGAACTGGCAGGCGCTGCAGAAGGTGCGATCGTCGGAGCATCAAACACCAACAAGCTGTTCGTGACACTGTCTTACATGATTGACGGAGGTCTGTTGTCATTGCTGAACGTGATGTGCGTGATCCTGATCATGACATTCCTCGTCACGTCGGCAGACTCGGGCATTCTGGTGATGAACACCATCATGTCGGGCGGCAGCCAGGAGACGGGCATCAAGCACCGCATCATCTGGGGTGTCATCCTGACGGCTGTGATTGGCGCGCTGGTCCTCGCAGCGGGCGAAAACAACCCGATGGATGCTCTGCGAAACGCAATGATCATCGGAGCACTGCCCTTTACTGCTGTAATGGGTTTGATGTGTATTGCATTGGCCAAAGCTTTGTTCCGCGACAGTCAGCGTGACAAACATGCCGCGACAGGTGCACAAGCCGCCGAATAAGCAAATGCTTAGCTTATGACGTGATCAGGCCGTCTGGAATTGGGCGGCCTGATTTTTTGCGTAGACACTGGCCACGACCCTCAAACAACGAAAAGGTGCTGGCCAGCCCGACTGTGGCGAGACACCAAAACCATATCTCAACGAAAAAGCCCCGGTAAATACCGGGGCTTTTGAGCATCATTTCGTGAAATTCCTACATGCAGGCTTCAACGGCGCGTTTGGTCATGACCGACACAAGATGCGCCCGATATTCCTTGCTGCCATGTAAATCAGCGATCATGTTGGCAGGGTTAATCCGAAGGTCCATCAAGGCGTCCGGGCGGAACTCCTTGTTCAGCGCCTGCTCGGCTTCGCTCCAACGGAAGACGCCGTCCTCACTTGCCCCGGTCACCGCCACGCGCACGCCGTCCGTGAAACGGGCCAGATAGACCCCAACAAGTGCAAACCGCGACGCTGGCTGCAGGAACTTCTGATAGCTTGCCGCCTGCGGAACCGGAAAGCGGATCGAAGTGATGATCTCTCCTTCATCCAGGGCTGTGGTGAACATGCCTTGAAAAAAGTCATCTGCCGCAATTTTACGCGCGTTGGTCACCACGGTTGCGCCCGATCCCAGCACGCCCGCCGGATAACAGGCTGCCGGGTCATTGTTTGCAACCGAACCACCGATGGTTCCACGATTGCGCACTGCCGGGTCGCCAATTTGTCCAGCCAATGCCGCCAGCGCGGGATAAGATCCTGCAGCGTCGCGAGCAACGACAGCGTGGGGTGTTGCACCCCCAACTGAGACCGAGCCGTCATCATCAACGCAGACGCCTTGCATCTCTGCTATGCCGCCCATCGACACCAGTTTGGACGGTGCCGCCAATCGTTGTTTCAATGTCGGGATCAGGGTTTGCCCACCTCCCAACGCTTGCGCATCCTCTGCTGCCAATGCTGCAACCGCGTCAGCAATGGTCGAGGGCTTCTCAAACTCGAAATTGTACATTTCGTTCTTCCTTTCCGAAAGGCGCTGATCCGCCCTTCATCTGGCTATAAATATCCCGGGGAGCGCGAGGGGCTGGCCCCTCGCTCCCCAACCTCTCAACCATGCATCGCCGTCCAAACGCGTGACGGGCTCATCGGCATGTCGATATGATCAACAGCCTTTCCGCCCGAATTCAGTGCGTCCAGAACCGCGTTGACCACCGCCGGCGGCGAACCGATCGCTCCGGCCTCGCCGCAACCCTTCACACCAAGCGGATTGTGTGTACAGGGCGTCTGGCTTGAATGATCGACGCTGTAGAACGGGACGTCATCAGCGCGTGGCATCGCGTAGTCCATGAAGGACGCGCTCAGCAGTTGGCCATTCTCGTCATAGGCACAGTTTTCAAGCAAGGCTTGACCAATGCCCTGACCAATACCGCCATGCACTTGTCCATCAACGATCATCGGATTGACGATATTGCCAAAGTCATCCGCAGCCGTAAACTTCTCAATCGTGACCTGACCTGTGTCCGGATCAACCTCGACCTCACATGCATAAGCCCCTGCCGGGAAAGTAAAGTTGGCCGGGTCATAAAACGCGGTTTCTTCCAGTCCCGGTTCAACTTCCAGCGGATAGTTGTGCGGGACATAAGCCGTGAGGGTCACATCTCCCCATGCCACCGACTTGTCGGTCCCCGCAACACTGAACTGACCGTCCTTCAGCTCGATATCCGCCTCGGACGCTTCCAACAGGTGGGCGGCGATCTTCTTGGCCTTGTCGATCACTTTTTCGGTCGCCTTGACCATCGCCGATCCACAAACCGCCAGCGAGCGTGAGCCATAGGTGCCCATGCCAAACGGGATCTTCGAGGTGTCACCATGCACGATCTCGACCATCGACTCGTCGATGCCGATCATGTCGGCCACAACCTGCGGGAAGGCCGTCTCATGCCCCTGACCATGGCTGTGCGCGCCGACCATGACGCTGATCGAACCGGTGGCATTAACCCGAACGGTCGCGGCATCATAAAGACCCGCCCGGGCCCCCAGCATGCCAACGATGTTCGACGGCGCGATACCGCAGGCCTCGATATAGCAGTTGACACCCAGGCCCCGCAGCTTGCCGTTGGCCTCGCTTTTTGCACGGCGGGCGGCAAAGCCTGCCAGATCGGCAGCAGCCTCAAGCTTGTCCATTGTCCCGTTGTAGTCCCCGGTGTCGTAAGTCAGCGCCACTGGCGTGTCATAGGGGAACTGCGTGACAAAGTTCTGGCGACGCAGGGCGATCGGATCCACACCCAACTCGCGGGCGGCCTTGTCGATGACACGCTCCAGCTGGAAGGTTGCTTCGGGGCGGCCAGCGCCGCGATAGGCGTCCACCGGCACCGTGTTTGTAAACATCGCCTTCACATTTACCTGAATGACCGGGGTCTTATAGTTGCCTGCCATCAGCGTCCCGTGCAGCCATGTCGGCACCGAGCTGGAGAAGGTCGAAAGATAAGCGCCCAGATTGGCGTAGGTGTTGGTCCGCAGCCCGATAAAGTTGTTATCCGCATCCAGAGCCAGTTCAATCGTGCTGACATGGTCACGACCCTGCGCATCCGACATGAACGCCTCGGACCGGCTGGCGGTCCACTTGACTGGGCGGTTGCAGGCTTTGGCGGCAAAGGTGCAGAACGCTTCTTCCGCATAGTGGAATATCTTGGTGCCAAATCCACCACCCACATCCGGGGCCACGACGCGGACTTTATGTTCCGGCAAACCCAGAACGAAGGCGCACATCAACAAGCGGATGACATGCGGGTTCTGCGAAGTGGTATAGAGCGTATATTCATCCGTGCCCCGGCTGTATTCCGCCACGGCCACGCGCGGTTCCATCGGGTTGGCGACCAGCCGGTTGTTCACCAGATCCAGCTTGGTAACGTGCGCCGCGTTGGTAAAGACGTCGTTCACCTTTGCGTCGTCGGCCTCACCCAGCTGCCAGTCGTAGCAGATGTTGTTTTTTAGATCGTCATGAACCAGCGTCGCGCCTTCCTGCGCGGCGGATTTCATGTCGATCACGGCGGGCAGTTCCTCGATATCCAGATCAATAGCCTCAGCCGCGTCACGGGCCTGTTCCAGACTGTCAGCCACCACGGCGGCAATGGGATCGCCCACGTGGCGCACCTTGCCCTGTGCTAGAATGGGATGTGGCGGTTCCTGCATCGGTGCGCCGTGCTTGTCGGTCACTTCCCAGCCACAGGGCATTCCGCCCACGCCTTCAAAGTCTTTGCCGGTGAATATCCTGACCACGCCGGGCATACCCTCGGCCGTTGATGTATCCACAGAATTGATCCGCCCATGCGCGATGTCGGACCGCAGGAAATATACGTAAGCCTGGCCACGTACGTTAATGTCGTCGGTGTAGTTGCCTGCTCCGGTCAGAAAGCGGACGTCCTCGCGCCGCTTGGAGCTGGCTCCGATGCCACTGTCTTTGGGCATTGCTTGTTCTCCTCCCATAAACGGATGCTGTTGCACCCTTCACTTGTCCCACGGGCGCAACGTTTACGCCCGCAGCGGCATCATTCCGCGGCGATACTGCCGACGTCCTGGCCAGAGGCGGCCATGATCGCCTTGACGATATTGTGGTACCCTGTGCAGCGGCACAGGTTGCCTTCCAGGTATTTCCGGATTTCGGCCTCAGATGGGCGCGGGTTGTCTTTCAGCAGCGCTGCGGCGATCATCACCATACCCGGAGTACAGAACCCGCATTGAAGGCCATGATGATCCTGAAAGGCTTGCTGGATCACATTCAGCGAACCATCGGCATTTGCCTGACCTTCGATTGTACCAACGTCAGCCCCGTCTGCTTCGACCGCCAGCATATTGCACGACTTCACGGCCTGACCGTTCACATGTACAACGCAGGCGCCGCACTGGGCCGTATCACAGCCGACATGCGTGCCCGTCAATGACAGTTGCTCGCGCAGAAAGCCGGACAGTAATGTCCGGCCCTCGACCTCGCCGCTTACGGCCTTGCCGTTCACGGTCATGGAAATTTTCATGACTTTCTCCTCCCTGAATTCCAACGGTTCAACCGCCCAATACGCGCTTGAACCAACCTTTTTTTGCTTCGCCTTCTTCATCTTCGGCCGAAGGTTCGGCTTGAACCTGATCCGAGGTTTCCGGATCGGGCGTTTTTTCCGGTTCGACCGCGTTCTGAAAGTTTTCAAAGAACCGGTCGGCCATTTTTCTGGCGACTCCATCAATGACCCGGCTGCCAAGCTGGGCCAGCTTGCCACCGACACGTGCGTCGACGGTATAGGTCAGCAGAGTACCTTCGGGCACATCAGACAAACTGACATCGGCCGCACCCTTGGCAAAACCCGCAGCCCCACCCTTACCTTCACCCGAGAGCTTCACGCTTTCAAGCGTTACGATATCAGAAAGGGTAACGGCCCCTTTGAAGGTCGCTTTGACGGGGCCAACTTTCTGCACCACCGTCGCTTCGAACCCGTCATCGACCGAGCCCGTCATTTCCTGACATCCCGGAACGCATTCTTTCAGAACCTCAACCGACAAAAGCGCATCCCAGACCTTGGATCGCGGCGCGGCGATGACGCGGCTGTCGCTAAGCTCCATTTCTCTTCTCCAGGTGTTTTTTCTTACGCTACGTGGTGTTTTTCGCCCTGCCTATTAGACCTTGGGTGTAGGTGACGCCGAGCCGGTCTTATGTACGACTTTGGGCCAGTAGGCGCAGATTACTTTCGTTGTTAGGATTGGGTAAGCTGGGGACAATCTGATTGAAAAAAGGCAATACCAAATGCTTGCTGACTCCGTTGTAAGGTCTGGCTTCGAGAAAGTGCTGATCGTCGATGACCACCCCCTGTTTTGCGACGCGCTGTCGATGACCTTGCAAAGCGTGGCGCAGATCGGCGAAATCCATACCGCAGACCGACTGGAAGGCGCGATGGAACTTCTATCAGGGGGGCTGAAACCGGACGCGGTCATGCTGGACCTCAACCTGCCGGATGTGGAAGGGCTGGACGGCCTTGTCCGTCTGAAGGCTGCTGCGAATGCCCCGGTTATTGTGGTGTCCTCGATGACGGATAATCGCGTTGTCAGTCAGGTGATTCAGGCGGGTGCATCGGGTTATGTACCCAAGCATAGCCAACGCGATGTGTTTCGCCTGGCATTCGAGACAGTGCATTCCGGCAAAGTTTTTGTGCCCGAAGGATGCGTTCTGATCAATGTTGAAGAGGATGAACACGCCGACGCGGTCAATCGGCTTGCGACACTGACAAATCAGCAAGCCCGCATCCTGCAACTGATCTGCGAAGGTAAACTGAACAAGCAGATTGCCTATGACCTGTCCATTGCGGAACCCACGGTCAAAGCGCATGTCACGGCAATCATGCGGAAACTGGGTGTGCAAAGCCGGACGCAAGCCGTTCTGATTGCAAAGAAAGCTTCGTTTGCCAGCGTCTTGCAAGACCAAGGCTAAGCGTCATACTCTCACCACATCGTCGCGCTTTAGGGAGGAGGCTCGATGGACCAAGCAGTCGGGTGGGCGACAGCCCGGACCGGTGCAACAGGCATCGTCAAAACGGCTTTCGTGCGTTACGACACCGGGCAGGCGCTTGGGGTGCTCGAACGTCAAATCGGGGCTGAGCCACTTGCGCTGGTGATATTGTTCGTCAGTCCGAACGCGGACGCCGCTGCGGTCATTGCCAAAGCCGAGCAGGTGTTTGCGCCTACGCCGGTGGTTGGCTGCACCACCGCCGGAGAACTTGCGGATAGCGGTTATTGCGAAGACCAGATCGTCGCAATCGGCCTCCCGCAATCCCATTTCGACACGCGTACGGTCCTAGTTTCCGATCTGAACGATTTTGAGGCGGAAAGCATCATCAACGAGATGATCCACAACCGAAATGCCATGATGGTCACGGCGCCCGACTGGAGCCATGAGTTTACGTTCCTGATGATCGACGGATTGTCGACCAAAGAGGATGCGTTGACCTCCGAGTTGGCCGTCGGCTTGGGGCCGGTGCCATTGTTTGGCGGATCGGCCGGTGATGGAACCCGGTTCGGGCGTACCTATGTGCTGCATCAGGGCAAGGCACTGAGCAATGCTGCCATACTGACTCAGGTTCGTACGCGGTGCCCGATCAAGGTGTTCAAAACGGATCATCTGGTTCCAACGACCCGGCGTATGGTCGTAACCAAGGCGGACCCGGCAAAACGCATCGTTCAGGAGATCAATGCCGAGCCCGCCGCCCGCGAGTACGCCCGTATCCTTGGCAAGGATCCGGAACAACTGACGACATTCACCTTTGCGGCGCACCCCGTTGTTGTGCAGATTGGTGGGCAGCATCACGTCCGCGCCATTCAGCAGGTGGCGGGCAACGGGGACCTTGTCTTTTTCTCGGCCATTGATGAAGGGCTTGTGCTGACGCTGGCCGAACCAAGGGACATGGTAGAGCACCTTGAGGAAGAAATCGGCCTTCTGACCGAGAAACGGCAACCCGACACAATTCTGGGCTGTGATTGCATTCTCCGCCGACTGGAAGCGCAGGAAAAGCAAAAGACACGCGAAATCTCGGACATTCTGGCCCGCAATCACGTTGTCGGATTTTCAACTTACGGAGAGCAGTACAACTCTATCCATGTGAACCAAACTCTGACGGGTGTTGCGATTTATCCGCCCGAGAAAGAGTAACGCATGATCGAGCATCTTACTGACCCGTCGGACTCGGTTGACCGCCAGAACGAGAAACTTCGCAAGATCGCCGAAGCGCTGATGCGTCGGGTAGAAGAATCCACCGATGCGTCAGGCGCAGCTTATGCGCAGTTTCAGCGTGCGGCCGTGCTTGAACAAGAGGTCCGCGCCCGGACGAATGATCTGGAACGTGCCCTTGAATTGCTGAACGATTCCAATGCCAGATTGGCACAGGCGAACAAGGACACCGAAGCCGCACGCGCGGATCTGGCCAATGCAATCGAAACGGTGCAAGAGGGGTTTGCCCTTTTCAATCGCGACGAAAAACTGGTGCTGTGTAACAGCCGTTTTGGTCTGCATATGCCCGACATTCAGGAGCGGCTGAGCCCGGGATTGAGCTTTGCCGAATATGTCGAACTGGTCAGCCGATCAGGGTTTCTGTCCCTGCCTGAAACAATGACACCGACAGACTGGGCCAAAAGCCGCCTGGATCGGCACACGGACGATCATGTGGTGTTCAACGTCCGGCTTGTTGGCAATCGGTGGTCACAAGTGTCCGAACACCGCACGCCGGATGGCGGCACTGTTATTCTGCAAACCGATGTGACCGATATCATGCGGATCGAACGGCAGGAGCGTGACCGGATACTGGATGACAAGGCCAGGCTGATCCGCGCAACGCTTGAACATATTGAACAGGGCGTTTGCATTTTTGACAACAAACACCGTCTGATCGGGTGGAACAACCGCGCTAGCGAGTTGCTGGCCATTCCAATCGCACAGTTTCAGACGGGAACCCGGTTTGAATCGCTGTCCAATCGCCTTGGCGCGAACATCAGGTTCCAGAAGGGGGTAACGGAAGCCGATCTTCTGAACTGGGTGACGCGGCAAACCTATCGCCGTCCTCTGCAATTTCAGATGCACCGTGGAAGGTCGAAGATACTTTCTGTTTTTGCGCAGGAAATGCCCGACCGCGGTTTTGTGATATCCTTCACCGATGTAACCGCAGAACGAAAATCCGCCCAGGCCTTATATGAGGCCAAAGAATTGCTGGAACAGCGCGTAACATCGCGCACGATGGAACTGGCTGACGCTTTGAACGAGGCCGAGCGTGCAAACGCATCCAAGTCGCGATTTGTGGCAGCGGCCAGTCACGACCTGTTGCAACCTCTGTCAGCGGCAAAGCTTTATGTTGCATCGCTGGGCAGCGGTCTGGACAAAGACGACGCAAGAACCGTTGCAGGAAAGGCTGAAAGTGCGCTGAACAGTGTTGAACACATTCTGGAAGCGCTGCTGGATATCTCGAAACTTGATTCAGGGCGGGCCACCGCGCATTTGTCGACCATAACAGTGAGTACGCTGTTTTCGCAGATGGAAGATGCGTTTCGCCCGGTGGCGCAGGCAAAAGGGCTTGAGCTGTCTTTTGTTGACACGAACGCGCGCGTGACCAGCGACGCCAGCTATTTGCGTCGGATTTTGCAGAACCTGCTTTCGAACGCGATCAGGTATACCGAGGCCGGAAAGGTTCTGGTCGGAGTGCGGCGTCGCAAAGGCGCAATTGCCTTGCAGGTCTGGGATACAGGTATCGGTATCGCGTCAGACCAAAGAGACCTCGTCTTTCAGGAATTTCAGCGCCTGCATTCTGATGCCAGCGCCGCAGAGGGTATGGGATTGGGCCTTGCAATCGTGGAGCGCGCCTGTGGGCTGTTGCAACATCCAATCCAGCTGTATTCCGAAGTAGGCAAAGGAACTGGATTCTCGGTCGAAGTTCCGTTGGCGCAGGAAGAGCAGACCATTTGCAGCAGCGCCCCTGCGGCCCGCGATCCGGGCTCCAAGGTCCTTGGTAACACGGTCGTATTGTTGATTGAGAATGATGAAAACCTCCGTAGTGCACTGACCATGACCATCGAATCCTGGGGGGTTGAGGTTCTGGAGAGCGAAAGCGAAGACGAAGCAATCAATCTACTTCGTGAAATTGACATTCTGCCTGACGCAATAGTTGCCGATTTTCAGTTAAATCACGATAGAACCGGTGTTGACGCGATACATGCCCTGACGCACGAGTTTGGCCCTCTGCCTGGCTGCATTATCTCGGCCAACCGATCACCTGAACTGGCCGAGCGTTGCAAGCGCGCCAATCTGCCTTTGCTCTACAAACCGCTAGATGCGCAACTACTGCGCTCAACGCTGGAATCGTCGATTGCACGCCGCAACTGAGCGGCGTCAATCTGTGACCGGTTCAGATTGAACCAAGGGTCTTCCCCTTGCCGAAACAGCTGGTTAAGAAGTTCTTCCAGCGTCGTTTCAGGAGGCCCCATTGGACCGTATCGCCCGCACCATCGCCACCGAGATTAATGCACGATCCGAGCAGGTCGGTGCCGCGATCAAGCTACTGGACGACGGAGCAACCGTGCCTTTTGTCGCCCGGTATCGAAAAGAAGCAACCGGAGGATTGGACGACACCCAGTTGCGTCTGCTGTCCGAGCGGCTGACCTATCTGCGCGAGCTTGAAGCGCGGCGTGAGACCGTCCTGAACTCGATCAAGGATCAGGGCAAACTGACAGAAGATCTGAGCCAATCCATAGCACGTGCCGAAACCAAAGCGCAGTTGGAAGACATTTATCTGCCATACAAGCCAAAACGGCGCACCAAGGCGATGATTGCGCGCGAAAATGGGCTTGAACCTTTGGTTGACGCTATTCTGGCGGACCGCAACTGCGACCCTGAAACATTGGCCGCGGCGTACCTCACCGAGGCGGTAACGACGACCAGGGATGCATTGAACGGCGCGCGGGACATTTTGACCGAGCGGCTGACGGAAAACGCCGCACTGCTGGGCGAATTGCGCAGCTTCATGCAGCGCGAGGCTCTGCTCAGCGCAAAGGTCATCGAAGGCAAGGAAAAGGACGGCGCAAAGTTCAGCGACTACTTTGACCATGCCGAATTGTGGGCAGACGTGCCGTCGCATCGGGCATTGGCGATGCTGCGGGCATCCAAAGAGGGCATCGTCACGCTGGATATCGCGCCTGAACCGGAATTTGGTGCCGCGCGGGCCGAGACGATTGTTGCCGCTCATCTACAGACACGTGGCACGGGGCCGGCAGACGCATGGTTGCGCAAAGTCGCGGGCTGGACATGGCGGGTAAAGCTTTCGCTGTCCATGATGGTCGAACTGATGGCTGATCTGCGCAGCCGGGCGCAGGACGAAGCCATTCAGGTCTTCTCGCGAAACCTCAAAGACCTGCTGTTTGCCGCGCCGGCAGGTGCCAAGGCGACATTGGGTCTGGATCCGGGCATTCGTACGGGCGTAAAGGCTGCTGTCGTTGATGCGACCGGCAAGGTCGTTGCCACTGACACCTTGTACCCATTTCAGCCGAAAAATGATTTGCGTGGCGCACAGGCCAGTATCCTCAATCTGATATCTGCTCATCAGAT
Organism: Ruegeria sp. AL2; assembly: GCF_056540845.1. Classification (NCBI taxonomy): domain Bacteria; kingdom Pseudomonadati; phylum Pseudomonadota; class Alphaproteobacteria; order Rhodobacterales; family Roseobacteraceae; genus Ruegeria; species Ruegeria sp. AL2. The sequence goes on along the minus strand of NZ_JBQFXM010000014.1, from coordinate 27,252 downwards.
CGAACTGATCGCAATCGGGAACGGGACTGCCAGCCGTGAAACCGAAAAATTGGTTGCAGACACTCTTGCGCTACTACCCAAGAAGGTGAAAGCACCAACAAAAGTGGTGGTGTCAGAAGCTGGGGCTTCGGTCTATTCCGCCTCTGAACTGGCTGCGCGCGAGTTTCCGGATCTGGATGTCTCGCTACGTGGTGCGGTCTCGATTGCGCGCCGATTGCAGGACCCTTTGGCCGAGCTTGTAAAAATCGAACCGAAATCCATTGGTGTCGGCCAGTATCAGCATGATGTGGATCAGCATCGCCTGTCACAGTCGCTGGATTCCGCGATCGAGGATGTGGTGAATGCTGTCGGGGTCGATCTGAACACAGCGTCCGCCCCTTTGCTGTCACGCGTATCAGGTCTGGGGCCAGCGCAAGCCGAAGCGATTGTCACCCACCGCGATCTGAATGGGCCCTTCCTATCGCGGAAGGATTTGCTGTCCGTCGCCCGCCTTGGACCGCGTGCGTTCGAACAATGCGCCGGCTTCCTGCGCATCAGGGACGGTTCCGAGCCGCTGGATGCGTCTTCGGTACACCCCGAAGCCTATGACGTTGCGCGCCGGGTTGTTGCCGCCTGCGGCCGTGATATCCGAAACATCATGGGCCATAATGGCGCTTTAAAGGGGTTGCGGGCGGAACAATTTGTAACTCAGGATTTCGGCCTGCCGACGGTTCGGGACATCTTTGCCGAACTTGAAAAGCCCGGACGCGACCCCAGACCCAGTTTCGTCACCGCATCATTCACCGATGGTATCGAAGAAATCACCGATCTGAAACCCGGAATGGTTTTGGAAGGCACAGTCACCAACGTCGCGGCTTTTGGCGCTTTTGTGGATATCGGTGTGCATCAGGATGGGCTTGTTCATGTCAGCCAGCTGGCGGACCGGTTTGTCAAAGATCCGCATGACGTGGTTAAGACCGGGCAGGTGGTTAAAGTACGTGTTGTCGATGTTGATGTCCCGAGAAAGCGCATTGGGTTGACCATGCGAAAACAAAGTGGCGGCGGACATCGTCGCGCGTGATCGCAAAACGACGCGTGATGAAGTGCGCTGCCTTCTTGAAACCGCGTTTTGAGGGGCGTCAGCTTAGTATCTTGCACGTGGTTCAATCCATGATTACGACTGGGACGACCGGAATGAAGGTGATGTTGGCGCTACAGAAACGGCTGTGCTAATTGATCTTTTCTTTCTTGAAAGTTCGAAAAGACCGGGGTTGTCGCGGTGGGCTGGTTCGTAGTCTCTTGTATAACGTCTGAAGCACAACCTTGGCCCAATGCGGATCTGTAAACTTCCTGAGCTTCACCTTTTCGTAAACCAGAGGGTATGCATGACACATGTCGTGACACTGAATGCCGGATCGTCTTCGATGAAGTTCGGCCTGTTCGAACTGACAGAAGACGATCCAATCATGGTGTGCACCGGTGTGGTCGAACGGATCGGCGAGCCTGAGCCAACCGTCAAGGCGCGGTCATCTGGCGGCGGAGTTCTGGCGAATGGCACGGCAGGAGATATTCACGATCATGCCGCCGCCCTGGACTGGGTACTGAACCTGTTGTCACGTGCCTTCCCCAGTTGCGAGGTCACCGCGGTTGGGCATCGTATTGTTCACGGCGGACCTGAGATCGATACGCCATTGCCGTTGACCGCCGCTGCTTTGGAGGAGTTGGACAAGCTCTCTCCGTATGCACCTCTGCACCAGCCGCACAACCTGGCTGGCGTCAAGGCAGCTATGGAACGCTTTCCAAATGCCGCCCAGATTGCCTGTTTTGACACGGCCTTTCATCGCAATCACCCCTGGGAGAACGACGTATTCGCCCTGCCGCGCGAGTATTACGACAAAGGCGTCCGCCGCTATGGTTTTCACGGGCTTAGTTATGAGTACATCTCGGACCATTTGGCCAAAACCGCGCCACTTTTGCACGCGGGGCGGGTTGTGGTCGCGCACCTGGGTAACGGTGCGTCGATGTGTGCCATGATCGGGGGGCGATCCGTCGGTTCGACCATGGGGTTTTCGTCGTTGGACGGGCTGCCAATGGGATCACGTTGCGGTCAGCTCGATCCAGGTGTTTTGTTGTATCTGATGGATCAGGAAGGGTTGAGCGCCTCAGAGATTTCCGACCTTCTATTTCGCAAATCAGGTTTGCTGGGTCTGTCCGGACTTTCAAGCGACATGCGCACTCTTGAAAAAGCAGATACCCGTGAAAGCCGACAGGCCATCAGCTATTTCACTTTCCGCATCCGCCGCGAACTTGGGGCAATGGCCGCAATATTGGGCGGTATTGATGCCCTGATCTTCACTGGTGGTATCGGAGAAAACTCGCGTCTTGTACGCGACAGGGTATGTTCCGGAATGGGGTGGCTGGGGATTGAACTGGATCCCGATGCCAACGCGGACAATGATCGGATCATCTCGACAGATCTGTCCCGAGTGGTGGCCATGGTTATTCCGACAAACGAAGAGCTGGTTATTGCCCGTGCTGCCGCAGATCTGTTGACAAATCGATCCCATCGGAAAAGTGCTTAGCCCGGCTGGTACGTCCAGCGATACGAGGGTGGGGTCGGCCCTTTGTTGCGACCACCTTGCTGCATCTGCTCCCAGGCATGTGCCAGAATACCCACTGATCGGGACAGGCAGAAAAGGCCGCGCGCCAATGGTGGCGCAAACCCAAGCTCGGCATAAATAACTGCGGTTGCGCCATCGATGTTCATCGGGACGGGTTTACCCTTACGCCGCGCAAGCTCTGCCTCGATCTGCTGCGCAATGCGCATGACCTGCCCATCGCAAGCACCGGTTTTCACCGCTTCGGCGACCAGTTCCATCAGGCGCGGCGCACGAGGGTCTGTGGGTGTGTGAAACCTGTGACCAAAACCCGGAAGTATCTTTCCGTGGCTTTCGATCCTCGCATTGATTGCCTGCTCCAAAGTGCCAGGGTAAAGGCCCACAAAGTGGTAGAGTTCCACGGCTTGCTCGCCAGCCCCTCCATGAATGTCGCCCAACATGTTCACGGCGCTCGCCATCGCGTTGTTGAGAGGCAGGCCACAGGTCACGGCCATGCGCGCGGTCGCAATCGATGGGGCCTGCGGACCGTGGTCGACTGCCGCGACCAGCGCGGCTTCGAACAATCGGGACTGCGCTTTTGATGGGTGGTCGCCGCGTACCATGAACCAGATCATCTCCGCGAAACCAAGGCGTCCGATCAGGTTTTGAATCGGCTCTCCGCGCAGGTCGATCCGGCCAGGTTCCATATCAATGATGGATGTTGCCCACCAATCTGACACATCGTTCATATGATCCCCTCTCTGCGCAGCGCGTCGATTTCCGCGTCGGTCAATCCGATTTCAGACCACACTGCCTTGTTGTCGGCCCCAAGTTTTGGTGGCGCGATTTGCGGCATTCGCCGGGTGCCATCCATTACGACGGGACTACCTGCAAGCTGCATCTGTTCGCCGTGAACCTGTAAAGAGCCAATCAGACCGCGATCGTAAAGTTGCGGGTCTGCAAGGGCCTCTGGTACGGTCAGAACTTGTCCTGTCGGTACCCCCAATGCGTTTAATTCACTCACCCACTCGGCCGCGGCCTTCGTCTTCAGGGTTCGTTCCAGTTCTGTACGTAAGGCGTGGCGGTTACTTTTGCGGTCTTCACGCGTTGCGTAGTCGGGGTTGTCCAGCAGTTCATCCCGCCCCAGACAGCGGGCAAGTGCCTGCCATTGCTCGTCCCGATTGGCCGCGATGTTGATCGGGCTGTCCAGCGTGGCAAATGTACCTGAGGGGGCCGAGGTCGTGTTCTCATTCCCATGCGCTCCGGGCGTTACGCCACCGACCAGAAAATTTGAAACGACCCAACCCATTGTCGAAATAACGGCTTCGGACATCGCAACATCCAGGTAGGTGCCGCGCGGGTTGGCGTTCAATGCCGCCGCGACTGCAAAGGCGGCCGTCATCCCCCCGACCGTGTCTGCCAACGGATAGCCGACGCGATACGGTGCCGTGTCGGGGGCGCCGGTGATTGACATCACGCCGCTGATACCCTGCACAATCTGGTCATAAGCCGGATCGCCGCGCCGGGGGCCATCCTGCCCGAACCCGCTGATGGCGCAATAGATCAGGTTGGGATTGACGTTGCGCAGAACTTCATAACCAAGACCAAGACGATCCATTACTCCGGGCCGGAAGTTTTCCACCAGAACATCGGCTGACTGGACAAGGCGTTTCAGCAGCGCCTTGCCCTTTTCCGATTTCATGTCCAGCGTGACAGATTTTTTCCCGGCATTCTGCGCCAGAAAACTGATCCCCATCCCCGCCTTGTTTCTGGCAGGATCGGCTCCCAGAACGCGAGCAAGGTCGCCACCATCGGGGCGTTCGACCTTGATCACGTCGGCACCCATCAATGCCAGTTGGTAGCAGCAATACGGACCCGCGAGGACATTGGTCAGATCGAGAACCCGTATTCCCGCCAGCGGGTCAGTCACCTTCGGCAACCCCTTCCGCCCGGGCCTGTGCACGGCGCGCGCGGTAGCTGGGCAGGAGCACCAGAAGCGCCGCGATAACCAGCAGACCCAGCGTCATCGGGCGTTCCCAGATAAAGGCGATGCCATCGTACAACTGCATGGACCGTGAGAAGTTGTCTTCCATCATGCCGCCGAGGATGAAACCGATCAGCAGTGGTGCCAGTGGGTAATCGGCAAATTTCAACGCCGTTGCGCATACCCCAAAACCTACCAGTATCAGCAGTTCGGTTGCATTGTTCTGCCCGATATAGGCCCCCATCAGAGTAAAGAACAAAATAAAGGGGATCAGATAGTTGCGCGGCACCGAGAGAACTTTGGCAATGTAGGGGATCAGCGGCAGATTCAGGATCAGAAGCACCAGATTGCCTATGAACATGGACATGATGACCGCCCAAAAGATCTGCGGCTCGTCCAGCATAAGGCGTGGGCCCGGCGTCACGTTCAGCGCAATCAATGCGCCAAGCAAGATCGCCGTCGTACCCGATCCGGGAATGCCCAGGGTCAGCAGCGGCACGAACGAGCCGGTACAGGCGGCGTTGTTTGCTGTTTCAGGCGCGGCCAGCCCTTTGATTGACCCTTTGCCGAATTCGTCCTGCTCGGCCTTTGGGGCGATGTTACGCTCGACCGCATAGCCCAGAAAACTGGCAATCGTTGCACCGGCACCCGGCAGAACGCCGATGAAAAACCCTTGGATAGACTGGCGGCCAATCACCGGAGCAATGGCTTTGGCTTCCTCCCTGCTTATGCGCAGGTCCTTGATTTCGCCTTCTTCGCCCTTAAGGTCCTTGGGTTTGAGAACAAGAAACAGAGCTTCGGGTAACGCGAACATGGCCATTGCAAGTGTGATAAAGCCAAAACCCGACTGCAAATCCATGATGCCCATGGTGAAGCGGGGCATGTTGAACAGCGCGCCTTCGCCGACGGTTGCCATAATCAATCCAAGGATTGTCATTATGATAGCCTTGGCAACCTGACCTGTTCCCGCGAAAGCGGCAATGGCGGACAAGCCGACAACCATCAGCGCGAAATACTCGGCCGAGTGGAAAAGCAACGCAACAGAGGACAGGGCAGGAGCGAAGACCATCAACAGCAACGCACCGAACGTGCCACCTGCAAAGCTCGCGATTGCGGCAATGGTCAAGGCTTTGCCCGCTTTGCCCTGACGGGCCATCGGGTAGCCGTCAAAGCTGGACGCGACGGTACCCGCGACCCCCGGGGCATTCAGCAGAATAGAAGAGGTCGAGCCACCAAAAATGGCGCCATAATACACGCCGGCCAGCAGGATCAGCGCGGCCGACGGGTCACCCATGGAAATTGCCACCGGGATCATGATGGCGATGATCGACATCGGGCCCAGACCCGGAAGCATTCCGATGAATGTGCCGATCAGACAGCCTGCGACGACCATCAGCAGGTTTTGCAGTGAGAATGCCGTTTGCAGGCCAATCAGAAGTCCTTCAAGCATGTCAGCCTCCGAAAATGCCGGGCAAGGGGCGCATGTAAATGCCAAGGACTTCCTGAACCAGATACCAGACTGTACCGGTGGCAATCAGGGCGACGAGAAACATGAGATGCCATTTGCGTTCGCCCAATATAAATGATCCTAAGATCAGGAAGGCCGAGGTTGAGATCAGAAACCCAACAGGGCGCAGGCACAATGCGTAGACGACCATCAGAACCAGCAGCATGATCGCCTGACCAAGATGGTAATCGCCCAACCGCCGATAATCGATTTCAGGTTCGCTGGGTTCAGCCTTTTCAAAGCCCAGCAGAATGATCGTGGTCGTGATGATGCCCAGAATCGACAGCACTTTGGGAAAAGTGCTTGGCCAGATGGGATTTCTTTGCATGAAAGGAGGCAGACTACTGTCCATCGTGAACCAAGCGGCGTAGCCATATGTTAAACAAACACCCAGAAGAATGAGCGCGATCCAGCGATCCAGCGCCATGGGACCCCCTCCTTTTTTGGTCGTCAGAGATGGCAGAGCGGGTTACCGCTCTGCCCAAGTTGGATTCAGAGGAAGCCCAGCTTTTTCATCAGATCACCGATCTGTTGTTCCTGCTGCTCAAGAAATGACCGGAAATCATCGCCCGAGTTGTGGATGTTCACCCAACCGTTGCGTGCACGAACCTCTTCCCATTCCGGGGTGTCGTACATCTTTGCAATCGCGGCCTGGTAAGCTGCAAGCTTGTCCTCGGGCAGGCCCGGGGCCGCGAAGAAGCCACGCCAGTTCACAAAGGTGGTGTCGATGCCCTGTTCTTTCATGGTCATCGCGTCTGGGGCGGCGTCAACACGATCTGCCGATGTAACGCCAATGATCTTGACTTCACCTGCGTTGGCCAAATCGACGGCCTCCGAAAAACCCGTAGACAGGGCTGCGATCTCACCGGACAGAAGGGCAGCCATGGCTTTGCCACCTGCATCATATGGGATGTATTTCACGCCAAGCGCATCCTTCCCAGCGGCTTCCATCACCATTGCTGCGACCAGGTGGTCCATGCCACCGGGAACCGAGCCACCGCCAATGGCCGTGTTGCCCGGGTCGGCGTCGAATGCAGCAAGTAGATCACTCATAGAGTTGATGGGGCTGTCTTTGCCGACAACAATTGCTGCGTAATCTCCAATCGTGCCCGACACCAACGTCAGGTCGCGGAAGTTGTGAGGGAACACGCCAGTCAACGAACGGATCACGATAGGCGTGGAGTTTACCATCAACGTCCCGTGGTTGCTGTCGGCGTTTTCAATCAGATAGCCGATGGCTTTGCCGCCACCACCGCCTGACATGTTTTCATAAGACGCGGTGCCCACAAGACCGGCGTTGGTAAGCGCTTCGCCGGTGCCGCGAGCGGTACCGTCCCAGCCACCACCGGCGCCGCCGGGGATCAGAAAGTGGATGCTGTCCACCAGCTGGTCTTCAGCCAGAACGGGTCCTGCAAGACCTACAGCAGCAACAGCTGCGATCAGGGCGCGACGGCCCAGTGCGAAAGTTGTCATGATGTCCTCCCATTTGACAACGGGCCGCATGGCGGCTCAGATTGGGAAGAACAAAAACACACCAACCTGACATCAACCTGTCACGCGCGAGAATAGTATAAAAGCCCGATGAAATTTCTGCTTGTCGAAGACAATCTAGACCTCGCAAACGCGATCAGTTCCCGCATGAGGTTGGACGGGCATGTGGTTGATAACGCGTCCACATTAGGCGATGCAACTGCCTTTGTTGAAACTCAGGAATACGATCTGATCCTGCTGGATATCATGCTGCCGGATGGGGACGGTCGCGATTTTCTCAAGCGGCATCGCGCGAGCCATTTGGACACGCCGGTGATCGTTTTGACGGCCCGCAGTCAGGTTTCGGATCGAATCGGCTCGCTTGATCTGGGTGCTGACGACTATGTCACCAAACCGTTTGATCACGCCGAGCTTGAAGCGCGCTGCCGCGCAGTTCTGCGTCGCAAATCCGGGAATACGAAGACAACGATAGAAGTCGGCGGCATCGTATTCGACCCTCTGGCAGGCCATCTGACGGTGGGTGACGAGACCGTGTCGCTGCGTAACCGTGAACTGCGCCTGCTGGAATTGTTCATTAGCGCACCTGGTCAGGTTTTTTCGAAACAAAAACTAACCGACCGGCTGTTTTCTTATGATGATGATGTCTCTGATAACGCGATCGAAGTTTATGTGGGCCGCTTGCGCAAGCATCTGGAACCCTCGGACCTAAAGATCACCACGTTGCGTGGGCTGGGATACAGGTTGGATCATGCCTCCTGATCCCAATGTGTCAGGATCACTGCGGAACAGGCTGGTTCTGACACTGATCGGTGGCGCGGCCATACTTGCGTTCCTGCTGTTTGTCGCAGTACGAAACTATGCTGCGCAGGTCGCGCTACAGGGGCAAGACAACATACTTGGCGCATCAGTGGCCTCTATCCTCGATGCGGCCGCTTTGCGGGAAGGCGTGTTGGAGGTCGATATCCCGTATGCGGCCTTCGCGATGCTAAGCACCCCTGCGGACGACAGAATCTTCTATTCTATCTTTCAGGACGGGTCGTTTCTGTCCGGATACGAGGATCTTCCACCGACCATAGGACCGCATGACGGCAAGTCGCTTTTCAGGTTCAGCCAGATTCGCGGTGAAACCATTCGTCAGGTCAGCGCCAGCCGGACTTTGGTGGGATTGGATAAGCAAATCGAGCTCGTGGTCGCGCTGGGGCAAACGCAAGATGCGTTGGCGGAGACTCTGGACCAGATTTCGCGCAATGCGGCGATTCTGGGCGTAGGGTTCTTTGCCCTTGCCGCCGCTCTTTCCTTTTGGGCGACGTCCTCGACCATCGGGCAGTTGAACAGGTTGACAACCTCTGTCACCCGCCGTGGCCCACAGGACTTGAGCCCGTTCAAAAAGCCGGTACCCCGCGAAATGGCCCCTTTGGTTGCTTCACTGAACTCATTGATGGGTCGGCTTGATCAGTCACTGAGCCAGTCAGAAGATTTTATCGCCGAAGCGGCTCACCGCGTTCGCACCCCGCTTGCCACTGTCAGGTCATATGCTGATGCCACTTTGCAAAGGGTTGAAAAAGAAGAAAACCGCGAGGCGCTGCGTTCGATGGTGCGCGCCATTGACGAAAGCTCACGTGCAGCTGGTCAGCTGTTGGATCACGCAATGATCACGTTCCGGGCTGATCATCTTGAGCGGGAAGACATAGACCTGAACGCCTTGGTCCGTGACCTTGTGCAGCGCCTAACACCAATTGCCGAGATGAAGGACCTGTCACTGTCGCTTTGTGGCGACCCACAGGTCATATATTCAGGTGACCCCATCCTCATTCAAAACGCCGTACGCAACATGATTGACAATGCACTGAAATATGCTCCGGCCGACAGTTCTGTTCGCATCGAAGTCACTTCGGAACCACGGGTTCAAATCCGGGTAAAAGATCGTGGCACGGGGTTCCCCATAAACGAAATTGACACTCTCACGCGCCGTTTCGAACGGGGTAAGAACGCAAGTGGCACTATCGGGTCCGGTCTGGGCCTGACCATCGCGCGGGACGTTGCAACAGCGCATGGTGGAACGCTTGACTTGTCCAACAGGCAGGGAGGCGGCGCATGCGTTACATTATCGCTTTAGTCTTCCTTTGGTTTCCTGCTGTCACACTGGCGCAAATCTGGGAGGATCGGCAAGTATTCAACGCCGAAGCGGACGAGGCGCATATTCGGGTCATCTCAAGCACGGATACGTTTTTGTTTGAGCCTATGATTTCCGGTTTTATCAAGGAAAACCCTGACATTTCTGTCGAGTATATGGTGACGGGTACTGCCGACATCGATCGGATCGTGCGTGCCGCACCGGAAGATTTCGATATTGTCATTTCCAGCGCTATGGACCTGCAACTGAAACTGGCCAATGACGGATATGGACGCGTGATCGATGACATATCTCTGCCGTCCTGGGCGCAGTGGCATCGCAGTCTTTTCGCCTTCACGTTCGAGCCCGCGACCATCGTGATCAACCGTGCCGCCTTTTCCGGCACGCCTATCCCGGAGACCCGACAGCAACTGATCGAAGCACTTCGAATGCGACCGGACAGTTTTCGAGGCCGGGTGGGAACTTATGACATCCGTCAGTCCGGTCTAGGGTATCTGTTTGCGACGCAGGATGCCCGTGCGTCAGAAACGTTCTGGCGTCTGATGGAAGTCATGGGCGGTTTGGATGTGCGTCTGTACTGCTGTTCGGGCGACATGATTGACGACCTTGTCAAAGGCGAGATCGCCGTCGCCTACAATGTACTTGGCAGCTACGCGGATGCGCGCGCCGGGCACAAGGATACGCTTGAGGTTATACTGCCGTCGGATTTTCAGACGACCATGATGCGCACGGCGATGGTACTTGAAGGTACACCCGTACCTGAATTTGCCGCGTCATTTGTCCGTCACCTTGTATCCAGTCAATCCAGCCGGGCAGGTGGCAGCCATACCCTCCCGCCTTTGGCGCCTTATGACACGGACGAAGAACGTGAAACGATCGGGCTGGATCCAGCGTTGATGACGTTTTTGGACAGATTAAAACGCCGCCGGTTTCTGGCCGAATGGGAAAGCGCGGTAATCCAGAGATAGCCCTGCCGTTATTCCCTAAATGCACGATTGAAGTAATCGGCCATCGGCTTGACAAGATAGGACAACGGAGTGCGCTCATCGGTTTTGATCAGTGTCTCAACAGGCATACCCGGCAAAAGCTCCTGACCGTTGAGACGGTCCATTTCACCATCATTCATAATCACCTCGGCGCGGTAGAAAGTGAAGCCGGACTGTTCATCCGTGAAAGTGTCGGCAGATACGTTTTTGACCTGCCCGTCCAATTCAGGTGTTTCGCGCTGATTGAAGGCTGGAAATCGCAGGGCGACGGGTTGACCCACGTGCAGCTGATCCACATGGATTGCGTCCACACGCGCGGCGACCAGCAATGGCGTATCCTGTGGGACCACATACATCATGGGTTCGCCCGGCTGAATCACCGACTGCAGGGCAAAGACCTGACTGCCGTAAACGGTTCCGTTGACAGGTGCGCGGATGTCCAAACGTGCCATCCGCTCGGACAGGGACAGTCGGCGTTCCGATAGTTCAGCAATTTGCGCCTGTACGTCTCGCAAAGTGGTAATCGCCTCCTCCCGGCGGGTTGCAGTCAGTTCAACGATCTGGATCTCGGTTGATGCGATCTGCCCTTTGAGGCGGGCGACAGCGGCTTCCAGTCGACCTATTTCACCTGTCAGGCTGGCTTCTTCCCGTTGCAGGGCCAGCACGCGACTGGTTTGCGTCAATCCACGTTTCAACAGGCTTTGTTGGTCTTCCAGCTCATCCTCGATCAATTCAACCTGACGGCGCAGGGAAACGAGTTGGGCTTGTGTGCCTTCGATCTCACTTTCGATCTGAACCAACTGCTTTTTCAGTTGTTCGTGCTGCTTGGACATTGTTTCCACCCGCGCGTCGAACAAGTTTTGTTGCCCTACTATCAGGTCGGGATCAATGCTGTATTCCTCCTGTACCTCGTGCAACTGCGCCGACAGCTCTTGCGACGAAAGCCCGTCGCGTTCGGCCTGAAGCCGGGCACGCCGGACCAGAAGTTCGAAAAGCTGCGCTTCCACAATCGTCTGTTCGGACGATAGGAAAGTATCATCCAGTCTCAGCAACATCTCGCCCGAGGCTACCACATCACCATCGCGTACAAAGATTTCGCCAACAACGCCGCCATCAGGGTGTTCGACCACCTGACGGTTGCTTTGTACCTCGATCACGCCTGAGGATACGATCGCACCAGCTAGGCGTGTCTTCACTGCCCAAAGACCCAATCCGCCGACCAAAATGGCAAGTGCGGCGAATCCTACCAGGGCGGGGATTCTCATACTCCAGGCCTGCGCCTGCTTCTTGGTCGTGTTTTTTGCCATTATTCACCTACGGGGCTAAGCTTGCGCTTAATCGCGCCCGCATTCTGCACCATTGCGCCGAGAACCTCGTCACGACTACCGAACCTGACCACTTGTCCTTTTTCGACAACGGCCAGATCGTCACATTCCGAAATGGCCTGCGGACGGTGTGTCATGATGATGGCGGCTTTGCCTGCCGCCTTGAGCCCCCTCACGGCCGCGTTCAAGGCTTCGGTGCCATCCGCGTCCAGTGCCGAGTTTGGTTCGTCCAGAATAAGCAGAACAGGGTCGCCATAGAGGGCGCGGGCCAGAGCGATGCGCTGTTTCTGTCCACCTGACAACTGACTGTCATTGCCTTCAAGGAAGGTGCCATAACCTTTCTCCAAAGACAGGATCAGGTCGTGTGCATTGGCTTTTTTGGCCGCGGCCACCACCGCTTCGGAATCCGGGTTCTCCGACATCCGGGCGATGTTCTCGGCCACCGTTCCGTTAAATAGGGTAACCTGCTGCGGCAAATATCCGATATGGCTGCCCAAATCGTTGGAGTCATATTGATCCAGAGTGGCACCACCCAGCCGAATTTCCCCGGCTGCCGGATTCCAAAGCCCCAGCAACGCCTTGGCCAGTGTCGTCTTTCCCGACCCGCTTTTGCCGATGACACCCAGCGCCTTGCCCGGTTGCAGTTTCAGATTGACGTTCCGCAACGTTGGCGTTGTTGCCCCAGGGGGAATGACAGTCAGCGATTTTGCTTCCAGCTGCGCCTTCGGGATGGGCAAGCGGATCCGCTGCTCTTCGGGTGGGGTCTGATCCAAAAACCGGCTGAGGGAAGTCCAGGCTGTTCGCGCACGTTCGATCATGCCCCATTGGCCAACCGCTTGTTCGACCGGGGCGAGGGCCCGACCCAAAAGGATTGAGCCCGCAATCATCGCGCCCGGTGTCATTTCATTTTGCAGAACCAGCCACGCGCCCAAGGCAAGCATTGCAGATTGAAGAAACAGTCGTAGCGACTTGGTCAGAGATGTAAAACTGCCTGTCCAATCGCTGGCAGAAATGGTTTGGCGTAAGGCATTCGAACGCTGGTCCAACCACCGCTTTGTCACGTCCGCCTGCATACCTTGAGAGCGCACAACCTCTGCCGCTTGTCTCGCATGTTCCGCAAAGGCGTTTGCCCGCGCTGCTGCAGATTGTGCCTCGGCGACTTTCCTGCTGGTCAGCGCCTGATTGAGGAGTGCAATCACGACAAGTAGAACACCGCTTGTCACGGCCAGCCAACCCAGCAGGGGATGAAACAGGAAAATCGCGCTCAGAAAAACAGGCGTCCATGGAATATCCATCACCGCCAGCAGAACAGGGGACGAACACAGGTTTCGAATGGATTCCAGATCACGCAAGGCCGTCGCCGGGGCAGATCGTATTTGCGGCATAAGTGAACGCCGCAGCGTTGCTTCGAAGACGCGCTCATCCAACTGTGACTGGAACCGTGCGCCGAACCGGGCAACGATGCGTCCGCGGGCAAAATCCAGCATCGCCATCAGCGCATAAAGCAACGCCACCAACAAAAACAACGCTGTCAGTGTTTCCACCGCACGCGAGCCCAATACCCGGTCATACACCTGCAACATAAACAATGGGCCCGTCAGCATAAGCAGGTTCACAAAAATGCTGAACAAGAACGCCAAAGCAAGGAACGCGATCCCCTGATTGCGCACATTGCGCAGTTCATTTCGGGGGGCCGCGGATACGCGGTGTTCAGGTTTCAATGTTTTAAATCCATATTATTCGGAGATGCGACCCCGCACTTAAAAAGTTAGATCAGCCTTGCCAAGTTTGCACATCTTTTTTTGGGCAAGAAACCGCGGGTCCTTGGCGTAAAGAAGCACTATTCAGCCGTAGCTGACAAAAAAACCTAACGGCGATTATGGGCACCGTTAGGCGGGCGCTTCAGGATAACGGCAATTCGGGCGGAATACAGCAAGAAAGACGGTCACGCAAAGACCACAACCCGCCAACAAGCCGCAGGCGAGGAAGGCTGTATCGATCCGGCCGCGAAATGACCGAGACCAAATTTTTTCGACTTTATCTGTAGGGATGGCAAGTGTTGTTATATTGTCGGACATTATTGTTTATTTTGTCCTACATTAAATGTAGAAGTGAATGAAACACGAATCGGAGAAGTCGCACGTGGCCAAAAGAACGCCCCCAAAGGAAAAAGCTGAGAGTGTCGGCAACACCTTGAAGGTGCTACCAGCTGGCAGCAGTGGCCGGGACGTTCTGGAAGCTCTCTCTGGAATGATCGAAGCGGAAGGTTTGAAAGTAGGCGATCGCCTGCCGCCAGAGATCAAAATTGCAAATCAGCTTGGAATCGGACGGGCGAAGGTTCGCGAGGCCCTGACAAGTTGGCAGAACATGGGCATCGTTGTGCGGAACAAGAAAGCCGGGACGCGTTTGGCAGCCGAGGTATCTGCCAACACGATCCATCTCCCACTCACGCTGAAGCTCGAAGCCGAAAGCCTTTTGCGGACACACGCCGTGCGCCGGCCACTGGAAATCGAGGCTGCAAGGTTGGCTGCATTGAATTGCTCAGACGCGCAGCGGCTTTTGATTTCGGCCCGCGTTGCCGAGCTCATAGCTGTTCATTCTGCGGGTGAGGATTGGCGACCGGCCGACTACCGGTTTCACGCGGCACTGCATGAAGCGTGCGGAAACCCACTTTTCGGGCAGTTGATACGGCAAATTCAGAAAGCATTTCACGAAGTATATGACACCCCATTCGGCCAACCACACTTGGGTCAAGCCTCAATTCCAATACATGCGCAGCTGGCTGAAGCAGTTGTCGCAGGCCGTGCAGATGAAGCCGCGCGTATTATCGGCGAGATCATGGACATGGTCGAAGCAGAAGTCCTAGAAATCATGGAAAGTCAGAATGTCTGATTACAGAGACCTTGCAACGCGTCTTGCAACTATCTTCCCGGAAGAGGCAGGTTCGGTCACGCCTCCTATTGTTCAAACGTCACTATTCACCTTTGACAATTATCAGAGTTTTGAAGACCGGATGGCCGGAAGATCAGAAACAGCCATCTACACGCGCGTGGAAAACCCGACCGTCGCCGCGTTTGAAACGCTCATGGCTGAAGCCGAACAAGGTCAGGCTGCCGTTGCATTTGCTTCCGGGATGGCGGCCATTTCCTCAACGCTGCTGGCATTTGTCAAACCCGGTGACCGGATTGCCTGCGTCGAACACGTCTATCCGGATTCATTCCGGTTTATGGAGCGCATCCTGCGCCCGTTCGGGGTGCATATCGACTACCATGCGCCGGAGCGTTTCGAGAACGACCCCGATCTGCTTGCCGATGTAACGGTGGCCTATCTGGAGAGCCCCGGATCGATTGTTTTTGAGGCGATGGATCTACGTCGTGTCGCAGAGCATGCCAGACGCCACAATGTGTTGACGATAATCGATAATTCATGGGCAAGCCCGGTGTTCCAACGCCCCCTCGCACTGGGCATCGACATCGTCATCCACTCGGCCTCGAAGTACATTTCGGGGCACTCGGACACGGTTGCGGGCGTGGTGGTTGCCTCCCGGGACCATATCGCCCGCATCCGTGATCTGACACTTCCTTTGCTTGGGGCCAAACTGGCACCTTTTGAGGCCTTCCTGCTGACGCGCGGCCTGCGCACGCTGAACGCACGCATGATGCAGCATCAAGCGACGGCCAACATGTTTGTTGATCGCCTAGCCACTGTTCCGCAGGTCAGGCAGGTCAACTCACCAGGCGCCAACGACGTGCCCGGGCTGACGGGGCGGTCCGGACTTATGTCGGTTGAGTTTGATGACAGTGTCGACATCGCCAAACTTTCTGATGCCTTGAACCTTTTCCGCCTCGGTGTGAGCTGGGGTGGCTTCGAAAGTCTGATCCTGCCTGCGCGCGTCGGGCTTGCTCAGGCCGGTGAACAAAACTCAATGCAGAAATTTGGGGTCTCACCCAATCTAGTGCGCCTGAGTCTGGGGCTCGAGTCGGCAGAAGATCTATGGGCCGATTTTTCTTCGGCGCTCGCCGAAAGCACGGCTTAGAACCGTTCGCTCAATAAAATCAACAGGAGGAAAACATGAAGAAACTACTAACTGGAATGACGGCTGCGGCCGTGCTCATGGGATCGGCATCTTACGCCGAGACCACACTGAAACTGGTCGAGGTTATTACAAGCCCTGAGCGTACAGAGGTGCTTCAGGGACTGGTGGATGAATTTGAAGCCAATAATCCCGACGTCACTGTCGAAATTGTATCGCTACCTTGGGGTAACGCGTTCGAAAAGCTGGCAACAATGGTGGCAGGTGGCGACATCCCTGATGTGGTGGAAATGCCCGATACCTGGCAGGCTCTTTATGCTGGGTCCGATCAGCTGGTCAGTCTCAAGGATCATGTCGCCGGATGGGAACACGGGGCTTCGCTGACTGACAAGACAGTCGCTATGGGCAGCCAGGCGGGTGATCTCTATATGATCCCGTACGGATTCTATCTGCGGGCGATGTTCTACAACAAGAAACTGCTGGCCGAAGCGGGTATCGACACTCCCCCGACAACGATGGAGGAGTTCAAGGCTGCCTCTGCCGCAGTGTCCGAGCTTGAGGGCAAGTATGGGTACTGTTTGCGCGGTGGTCCCGGTGGAACAAATGGCTGGATCATGTTCGCCGCAGCCATGAACGGCACCAACGAGTTCTTCACAGAAGACGGTGTCAGCCGCATCAACGAGCCCGGCTCGGTCGAAGGTATCCAGTTCATGATCGACATGTATCAGAACGGATATGCGCCCAAGGACGCCGTCAGTTGGGGCTTTAACGAGATCGTGGCCGGTTTCTATTCCGGTACATGTGCATTCCTCGATCAGGATCCGGACGCACTGATCGCTATTGCCGAGCGGATGCCTGCCGAAGATTTTGCGGTCATTCCGATGCCTGTCGGACCTTCGGGCAAAGCTTTCCCGACCATTGGGTTCGCAGGTTGGTCGATTTTCAGCGCGACAGAACACGAGGACGAAGCCTTTGATCTGGTTGCGGCCTTGTCGACGCCCGAAGCCAATGCCGCGTGGGCAAAGCGTGTTGGTGTCATTCCGATCCACAAAGGTGCCGATCAGGATCCTCATTTCCAGACCGAGCAATTCAAAGGCTGGTTCGAAGAACTGAACGGCGAGCAATATGTGCCAACAACAATGCCAACCAACCTGGAACAGTGGGGCTATTTTGGCAGCACGCTTCTGCTGGAAACCAGTCAGGAAGCCCTGTTGGGGCAGCGCAGCGCGCAGGACGTCGCGGATGAGTGGGCTGAGTTCCTCACTGACGAACACGCCAAGTGGAAGGCAAGACAGTGATTTCGCGCACTCAGAAAACTGTCAGGCCCGGGGAAACCCGGGCACGACGCTCGCTCTACCTACAATACATGGTCGAGCCGTTTTTCTATTTGTCACCCGCTATTCTTCTGATCGGTGCGGTGATCATGGTTCCGCTAATCATCGGAATCTCATATTCGTTCCAATCCATTGAGCTGTTGAAGCCTTTTGCTTCTGGCTGGATCGGGTTTGAAAACTACGTTGATCTGTGGGGAGACCGCAAGTTCTGGATCGCGATGGAGAACACGCTGTTTTGGACCTTTTGGTCGATAACATTCCAGTTTCTGCTTGGCCTTGGTCTTGCCATGCTTTTGAATACGCAGTTCTATGGAAAGAAACTTTTTCAGGCGCTTGTTTTCCTACCCTGGGCTGTCCCGACCTTCCTTTCTGCGCTGACATGGGCGTGGCTTTTTAACCCTGTCATCGGCCCGCTACCGCATTGGCTGGCCGCCCTTGGCATTCTGTCAGAGCCCTACAATATCCTTGGCGATCCCGAGCTTGCCATATGGGGCCCGATCACTGCAAATATCTGGTTCGGCGTTCCTTTCTTTGCGATCACGCTGTTGGCGGCTTTGCAATCGATACCCGGTGAGCTTTATGAGGCTGCAGAAGTCGATGGCGCGACCCCATGGCAGACCTTCACCAAGATCACCTTGCCGTTCCTTGCTCCGATGATCGCGATCACCGTGATGCTGCGGACGATCTGGATCGCCAATTTCGCCGACCTGATTTACGTGATGACCGGCGGCGGGCCTGCCAATTCGACCCAAATCCTGTCGACTTACATCTTCACCACAGCTTTTCGAAAATTGGACTTCGGCTACGCGTCAACCATTGCTGTGGCGCTGCTGGTGATCCTTCTGATTTACGCCGTTATCCTGCTCTGGCTTCGCAAGAAGCTGGTCAAGATTTGAGGAGATGACCATGTCAGCTGTCAGGAAACCCAACCCGCTGCTGGTTTTGGGTAAATACGCAGCACTTGCGTTCTATCTGATCTTTGCGTTGTTCCCGCTTTATTGGTTGCTCAAGATCGGGTTGACCCCGGACGCGCTGATCTTTTCAGAGGGAACGCGCCTGTTTCCAAGCGAAGTGACCTTTTCAAACTTCAAAACAGTCATTTTTCAGACCGATTTTGTGGCCTATTTCCGGAACTCTCTTGTGGTGTCGCTGGGGGCGGCGTTCTTTACGACATTGTTCGCGGCTGGGGCGGGTTATGCCTTTTCTCGCTTTGTTTTCGCGAGCAAACGGATCATCATTGCCTTGATGCTGGTCACCCAGATGTTCCCGCTGCTGATGATCATCGCACCCATCTACAAGATCATCGCGGACCTGGGGCTGCTGAATTCGCTGACAAGCCTGATTGTTGTCTACACCGCGTTCAACATCCCCTTTGCAACATTCCTGATGCAGTCATTCTTTGACGGCATTCCCAAAGATCTTGAAGACGCGGCGATGATGGATGGCTGTACACGGTTTCAGGCGCTGCGCAAAGTGGTGTTCCCGCTGACATTGCCCGGTCTCGGGGCGACGCTTGGATTTGTCTTTACTGCCGCATGGTCCGAGCTGTTGTTTGCGTTGATGCTGATTTCAAAGAACGACGCGATGACATTCCCGGTTGGCTTGTTGACATTTGTTTCCAAATTCTCGGTCGATTGGGGGCAAATGATGGCAGCCGGCGTGCTGGCACTGATCCCAAGTTGCCTCTTCTTCATCTTCATTCAACGCTATCTCGTGCAGGGCCTCACGTCCGGCGCGGTCAAAGGATAGGAGGCCAAATCATGGCACGTATCGAACTTCGTGACGTTGCAAAACGCTATGGATCCGTCGAGGTTCTGCGCAACATCAACCTTGAGATTCAGGATGGTGAGTTCATCGTTCTGGTCGGCCCATCAGGCTGCGGCAAGTCCACTTTGCTGCGTATGGTTGCTGGTCTTGAACCGATATCAAGCGGCGACTTTCTGATCGATGGCGAGCGCATGAATGATGTGAGGCCAAGGGATCGGGACATCGCGATGGTGTTCCAGTCCTACGCTCTCTATCCGCATATGGATGTCGCTCGGAACATGGGCTTCTCAATGGAAATCCGCAAAGCTCCGGTGGCTGAACGCATATCAAAGGTCGCCCAGGCGGCAGAGACG
The DNA here is from genome assembly GCF_056540845.1 of Ruegeria sp. AL2. Taxonomy (NCBI): domain Bacteria; kingdom Pseudomonadati; phylum Pseudomonadota; class Alphaproteobacteria; order Rhodobacterales; family Roseobacteraceae; genus Ruegeria; species Ruegeria sp. AL2. The sequence goes on along the minus strand of NZ_JBQFXM010000014.1, from coordinate 7,762 downwards.
CTGGGGTTGACCAAATTGACGGATCGCTTGCCCAAGGCCCTTTCAGGAGGTCAACGTCAGCGGGTTGCCATGGGGCGGGCCATCATCCGAGACCCACGCGCATTTCTGTTTGACGAGCCATTGTCAAACCTTGACGCGGCTCTGCGTGTCGAGATGCGGCTGGAGATAGCGCGGCTTCATCAAAAACTAGGTGCGACCATGATCTATGTGACCCATGATCAGGTCGAAGCGTTGACGCTGGCAGATCGGATCGTTGTTCTCAACGCAGGGGATATCCAGCAAGTCGGCAGCCCGCTCGAGCTTTATGAAAGGCCGGCCAACAAATTTGTTGCCCAGTTTATCGGCTCACCCACCATGAATGTTGTGCCTGTATTGGGAACCGAAACAGGTGTGAATGTCGGGAATGGGGTTGAAATCAGGATACTCGATCAACCCCTTACCGCTCAGGCGAAAGAACTGGGTGTAAGGCCGGAACATATCGATGTTGTGGACAACGGCACCGGTGACCTGTCGGCCGTGGCGGATGTTGTGGAACATCTGGGGTCGGACACGAACATCTACGTCAATGCCGAGGGGATCGGCCCCATGATGGTGCGCAAGCATGGCAATATCCCGGTGAAATCCGGGGATCGCTTCGGTTTGCGCATTCAAGCACAGAATGCACATCTGTTTGCTTCGGATGGTACAGCGTTGAGACGGGCTTGCTGAGATGGTGGATAATTTGGAAGAACGGGCTTCGTCGCACACGACAGAACTCCATGCGCGGGATCTTTAGATGAACGATAACCAGTTATTGCTGCCGGGGTCGCAGTCCGAAGCAGGGTTTTGGGTTGAAACGTCAAAACATCGCGATTGGTTGATGAATCAGGCCATGCGGCAACTTACGTTCTTCAGCGCGAGCTGCCGGGATGAGCCCGGGTTCTATACACTTGGTCACGATGGCCGCCCGTTGCCCGGCAAGCCGCAGGAGCTGCACACGACGACCCGGTTGGTTCATTCTTATGCATTAGGACTTCTGTCCGGTTTTCAAGGTGCTGAACGGATCATTGATCACGGCATGACATATCTCGATAGCCATCACCGAGATCGCGACCACGGCGGATATCTCTGGGCGTTGGATGGGGATCAGATCAAGGATGACCGCAAGCTTGCCTATGGGCACGTCTTTGTCCTTCTTGCCTCGGCAAGTGCGAAACTGGCGGGTCACCCGGATGCAGACAAGCTAATGACAGATGTCCAAAGTGTTCTGGAAAAACACTTCTGGGACGAAGAAGCAGGCCTTTTTCGCGATGAATGGAACAGGGATTGGACGCCGTTTTCCACATATCGCGGAATGAATGCGAATATGCACGGCGTTGAGGCGATGCTGGCCGCCTTTGAAGCTACAGGAGACGAAATCTACCTGTCCCGCGCCGGTCGCATTCTGGACTTTTTCATTGGCAAAATTGCACCCGGTGAAAACTGGCGGCTTCCCGAACACTATTCGTCTGATTGGCAGATCAACCGGGATTATGCGGGTGAACCGATGTTCAGACCTTACGGAACAACGCCGGGGCATTCGTTCGAATTGGGTCGGCTTCAGCTTCAGCATTGGGATTTGTCAGGCCGAACGAGCCCTAATGCCCCGAACACGGCGCGCCGCTTGATTGCGCAGGCTTTGAAAGATGCGTGGCTGCCTGGCGGCGGGTTGGCCTATACTCTTGATTTTGATGGTCGCGTTGCCAATGCTTCGCGGTTCTGGTGGCCCATCACCGAAGCCATTGGGGCGGTTGCCGCTCTGATCGCGCTAGACAGAAGGCCAGAAGACGAGGAGTGGTACAGAAAGCTCTGGACCTATGCGAGTGAAACATTTGTGGATCATCGACATGGCGGCTGGTTTCCAGCAGTGGATGGGGCAGGGGCTGTAGTGACATCTATTTTTGACGGCAAGCCGGACATCTACCACTCGTTGCAAGCCTGTCTGTTTCCGCTGTCAGGACGTTTGTCGAGGATGATGCCGCTTTAGGTTTGGAAAATCCTCAGTTGCGGCTTGTCTTACCCGAGTCAGAATCCGGTGCAGGGTCTTGTCGAATATCCGCAGACTACAAATCGTAGCCTGCGGCGGTGTCCGAATGTCAGGAGGTCGCTCGGTTGCCCCTGCATTCCAGCGTTATGCATTCCAATCAACCGTGAACTCTTCGCGAAATGCAAAGCGTTTCAGGTGGTCTTCTATGACAACTTTCCACGAGTTCAAGTCACCACGTGGGCCGACTGAAGCAACTATGTCCAGCCCCTCGTCCGTCGCTTTCATCGCGACCGCGCACCCGTTTTCAAATGAAACTTTCCCTACAGTTACATCAAATTCTACTTGCCCCTTGTAGGACCAGTGCTTGCATAACTGCTGAAGGTTCCGTTGCAAACTTTCGGCCGCGTGATCTAAGATTGGAGCGAGAAGTTACCGCTGATAATAATCTCGTTGATCAATTTGGCGACTGCCGAATGGGTTTCTAGCTCTAATTCCGAACCATTGGCACACTCGTGAGTCACGGCAGCATCGCGCAAAACCCCGACGATCTCACGTTCGTGAAGAAGATTGAGATCGTTTAAGGCAAGTAGAAGAGCCTCGCAGATCGAGAGTGCAGCCATGCCTGCGGGATCTTGGTGGTCTGACATTGGGGTCATTCCTTTAAAAGTCATTGGAGTCGTGACCAGGCGAGGTGGTGATGGTTTTTCTATTGTCACATGAGTTTTGGTATTTTGGACTGATCGAAAGTAGCCTCAATACCAAATTCTTCGTAGAGTCTTTGCAGGCTCGGGGAAATCCAACGATGAACACCAACACCAGCCCGCTAACACAGAAACTCTCGGCATTTGTTGCCTTGGCCGAGGCGGAACTGGCCGTTCTGGAACAATTGCACCAGCGGAGGAGAACCTTTGAGGCTGGCCGAGATCTTGTTCATCAGGGACAATCGGAACAGGCTGCCTATATCCTCGCCGCAGGCTGGGTTGTTTCATATAAGATTCAGCCTGACGGATCACGCCAAATCGTCGATTTCCAGATTCCAGGGGATTTCCTTGGGCTGCGCAGCGTTTTGTTGCACACTTCAGACCATGGCATTGAGCCGATTGTTAATATCGAAGCCGCCGAGGTTCTGGTGAGCGATCTTTTGCAAGCCTTCGCAGAGACACCTCGGCTTGCCACTGCAATTTTATGGGCCGTGTCACGCGACGAAGCGATGGTTGTCGAACATCTTGTCGGGCTTGGGCGGCGTGATGCGGATGCGCGCATGGCACATTTCCTACTGGAACTTGGAGTCAGGCTGTCGCTTGTGGGGATGGGCAGCAAGAAAGGCTATGACTGCCCGCTCACACAGTACCATCTTGCCGATGCACTGGGATTGAGTGCCATTCACGTCAACCGCGTCCTGCGCAAACTCAGGGAGGACGAGTTGGTTACATTTCGGGATGGGTTTGTGACGTTCAATAACTATGAGGGTCTGGTTAAACTGGCGGATTTCGATCCAGCGTATCTGGATCAGAAGCGGCCGCTTCTGGCCTGATTGGGTCTTACAATCTGGTTTTGGACGATCCTGCTTACATCTCCAACGCGTGACGTTACATCAGCGCCCGACTGGCTTCCTTGAGTTCCTTGTGAGCCTCTTCGTCATTTTCTGCTTCGTGGGCACTTTCAGCGGCCTGATAGTGTTTCATTGCCGTCGCCTTTTTGGGCCCATCAGGTGCTTTGTCCCAAGCGGCCTTGACGGAGGCCATGTGCTTGACGGTGTGGTTTTCCTGACTTTGGTCTTCATCATTCATTGGAATGTCCTTTCCTGGACGGTCCGAGAATAAGAAGCACGAGACTCATACAGCTCTTTTGGGGAGTTCCATGTTCCCCGCGCTCCTCAGGTACTCAAAAAAATGCCAACCAAATACACAGCTGACACATGTCACCTAACAGGTTTGAGAGCGCCTTCGTACTGACGCAGGTTAGCCCGCTTGAGCCAGATAAAAGATCCGCGCAAGTATCAGAGCGCCCATGAGTGAAATCAGCATCCAATAGATCGGGATCCGGGGGCCGGTATACTTTATTGTCTCAGGCAATTTCGAAACGCGATGCGACACGCGCTTAGGTAACAAGGCCACCAACTTTGTCGCCACACTGCCGCTCGCATGATCAAGCGTGGGTACATCTCTGACTGTTGAAAGATGCGCTTTCAGCCGGGCATGCGCTGCATCTCGGCCCAGAAGTGTAAGCTCACGAGCCTCGGTCCAAGGCTCGAGCCCGAGACGCGCAAGGGCTGACAAAACCGTGACTGTTGCACCGGTATTGTCTTCACCCACTTCTGCAAGCAGGAAAGGGTCGTAGTCGGAGCCATCCGGGCGAAGAACATCTGATACAGACATGATTTTTCCTTTCGGGCTGGGGGAGCGGCGCTCGACAAAAATCGTTGGGACAAAGATACCGACCAACGCGTTGGATACCGCATTCAATATTGCTTGATTGCTGCAAGGCGCAAAGACTTGCATCTGCCTGGATGCGCCACCTTCTAGCCCCGATTGTCGGGAGTGAGGCTGTTGCACACATCCTGACAGTAAAGAACCTGATGGGTACTAACTTCGATCAGCATAAAGCCCGTGAGTTGGGAATAATATAGCCCTAAGTGCTGTGACTTGACGGGGCATCTGGACTGATGCGGCCGACCATGGTCGGTACCGGAAATCCAGCGATCAATTCAACGGAGGTATGGGATGCTCACGCGTTCGATCAGGTCAAAGGTGACGTTCACCAATGCCTTCAGGTTGGGAAACAGCGACATCGTGTTTCCGGCTGGTGCGTATGAAATTCTCTTCGAGGAGGAGTTGCTGCAAGGCGTCAGCTTTGAGGCTTACCGACGCACCGCGACCTACCTGATGGTCAGGGGTCGAGGGAGTCATGCCGGTCAAACAACGATGCACATGACAACACAAAAGGATCTGGAGCACGCCATTGCCTGCGACTAGGCCCGTTGTGAAACAATTCAACATAGCGAAGCGGCGCTTTCTCCGCTGGAGGACTTGATATGACCAATCCTGAATGGCTGAAACCTGGTATGTATGGCGCGCTGCTCGGCGCGGTGTTTGTCGGCGTCGTTGGATTTTCTTGGGGCGGCTGGATGACTGGCGGAAGCGCGAACAAGTTGGCAAGCGAAATGGCGCGGGACCAGGTGATCGCGGCGCTCGTGCCAATTTGCCACGACATGTCCCGCACGGATAATCAGCGTTTAGCAAAGCTCGCGACGATCCAGGCAGCCACGTCGTACAAGCGACGCGACGCGTGATGGATGCGGGTTGGGCAACCATGCCTGGTTCCGATTCTCCGAACCGCGATCTCGCCAAAGCGTGCATAGAAGAGCTGAACCTTGATGCATCTTAATATGATTGCGTCAAGGCCGCCCTCGTCAATTCACACTGGTTTGCTACGGTCAGTGGGATGTTTAGATTTCAACTGGAAAGCGACCATGGAACCTGTTCGACCCTTGATGTTAGAAAGCGGGATACCGATGGAAGCAGTCTGAAATTTCCCTCAGGTACAATCTACCGCGGCGCAACAAGCGATCACACCGGCTCAGCCAAACTCACCGGGCCCGTCAGACGAGAAATGAAAATAGGCATGAACTACAACGCTCTTATGGGGGCAATAAACGCGCCGGATGTCGCGAGAACTCGACTATGCAAGGAAAACTTGCCAAAACTAACGGGGATAGCGAAGCCTGCCTAAATTTGAAGTTGTTGTAACTTCTCAACTAGCGCTCCGCGGTCCGATACCGAGCGTCATGTGCTGATTTGCTTGGCAACGCGCCGTAGTAAATCGGCCCTTCAAACCCCATATACTGATAGGCTACGTGCGAATTTTCGGGTCTGACCGACGCACCGAGGTCTCAGTGGAAAATCCGAAATCGATTGGGATCAAGTCTTTCAATGACCTGGCTATTAGGTCTGCCGTCCTGCTGAACCGTCGAATAAGGAAACCGACAATCATGGCGGCAAAGGCCGGTTCAGCCAATCTCGAAAAACCCCGGGAGTCGCGCCGGAGCGGGCTGGCGAGCCCTACCTGGCCCTTAATCGAAAGGACCACCGCAATGGATGACCAATTCAGCAAGACCATCGCAGTTTTCGACTGGCCATTCACAGTGCCCGGTTTTGCAGAAACGCTCCCCGCCGGCGAGTATGAAATCGAGACCGAACTCGCCTCGCCTCCGGATCACCAAGACCCTGAAGCTTGGAAGGCCTCGGTTGTTGTCCACCTGCATCCACGCATTTCCCATCCGGGATTAGCCCGGAGCCTAACCGTTTCATTGATTGATCTCGACAATGCCCGCGCGAAGGACAAGCTTTCAGGAAGAGAGCTGTCTGATGTTTTTCTGGAAGAAATGCTGGCAGACCCAATGGTGCAGCTTGTGATGCAGGCCGACGGGGTATCCGAGGCCCAATTGCGGCATCTTTACTCGGGATCGCGGACAACGCGGGAGAATATCGATCTCGTTGACCAAAGTCCCAAAGACGATACCCCGCAAGTTTTTTCGCAGGACAGCTCTGAAGTTCAGAACGCCGAAAATGAAGGGATGCCATGCCAACAGTCCACTTCGCCTATACCCGAATGAAGTTGAAGTAGCGAATGCCTGAATCAACGAAACGCGAGGAACTGATGCAAAAGAAGAAGGAATTCATCGTCTCGGACCCGCCAAAGCGTGCGCTTGCAGATGCGCCCAAGGAACGGTTCTGCTTGCGCTGCAAATCCTCTTTCTGGAGCAAAGGTTTTGGCGAACGCATCTGTTCCCGCTGCAAGGCCACCTCTGCTTGGCGCGCGGCCGTGCCGGAAGGCGTCAGTCAAGGTCGCCGCTCTGGCGGCCGGTCGTGATAGATCCCTTGTTTGTTTTTAGGGCTGCCTGCCGTTGTTGTCCGAGATAAAACCCATGGTGGGACGGCTCGAAGCGGTTCCGTTGCAAACTTTCGGCCATTGACGCTTTCGGAATTAACGAGTGAATGACTCGTCGGTCGTATCAAGTCGAAAGCCAGCTCATGATTTCCTTCAAAGGTGCACAGTATCCGAAAGATGTGATCTTATTCGCAGTATTCTTCTACGTTCGATACGGCGTTTCCTACCGCGATCTGGAAGAGATCATGGCAGAGCGCGGTGTTTCGGTCGATCACACCACGCTGAACCGCTGGGTGACACGGTACTCTTGCGCAATCGCTGAAACAGCACGCCGCCGCAAAGGCCCATGCGACCGCTCCTGGCGAATGGACGAAACGTATATTAAAGTAAAGGGATCATGGGCTTACCTCTACCGAGCGGTCGACAAACACGGCAAAACTCTCGATTTCATGCTTTCACACCGTCGGAACAGGCCTGCCGCCACTAAATTCTTTGCTCGAATGCTGGAGATCAACGGCCTTCCACGCAAGATTGTCATCGACAAAAGTGGCGCCAACACAGCTGGTATCAAGGCGATCAACAAAATGCTGAAAGGCTTTGGCTGCCCGATCCCGATTGAGATGGTGAGACGGAAATACTTGAACAACATCGTGGAACAGGACCATCGTTTCATCAAAAGACGCATCCGGCCGACCGCGTTGCACGAATAGCGCTTGGGCCGCATTTGCCCCTTTCCCCGGTTCGTTATGCGACACGTTCATAGGTCGCACGACCTAGACGGGTCATGCGGTTGAGGGCTTTGACAGCGATGCGGGCTTCGGTTGTCTGGGTCTCCATGTTGCGGCTGCGCAGTTCCAGTCCGATGAC
>NZ_JBQFXM010000013.1:0-111058 GCF_056540845.1 Ruegeria sp. AL2 | reverse complement strand
CATTGACCACAACATAAACGCTGAGACATAAACAAAGGTGGGTCAAATCTCGGTGAAAATACCGGGTCACTTCTCAGCGGAAATCAACAGTCGATCTTTCAGTCGAGCATTCGCGAGTTGGATGAGCGCATCGCCAAAGAAGAGAATGACAATGACGAGAACAATTGAGCCAATCTTCAGCGGGACTAAGTACGCACGGTTACTGAAGCTACCGCACTATGTTCACAACACGAAAACAACATCGTGTTAGCGTTGGAAATCAAATCCTGTGTATCGATAGGTGCTCGGAGAGAGACGCACCACGTCGAATGGCCAGCCGGAGGCTTTCCGGCTGCTTAAAACCGAGACATACCGGGGAGTGACCAACAGAGCATTTCTGCCTCTTCCTGAAGACCCCAGAAGAACTCCCCGCCTAAGCTTTCTAACTTTCCAATGGACCGATCCTTGAACATAGCTTCCATCTCTTCAGCTGCTTTCTTGTTTGGAAATGCTTGAGAGGTAGCTTTGATCTCCCATTTTCCTGGAGCTGCTGGAGGAAATCCGGAATTTAGCTCCTCTCGCCGCCGTTTTGGTGAATTGGAGACACCAACCTTCATGGCCACTGACTTGTCTCCAAATGCCTTTTTACGACCTAACAGACTATGCCCATCGCCTTCAAAGACGGCGAGATACAAGTAGGTGTCGCCGTCTTCGTAATTCGAAACACGCTCTCCTAGGCTGCCGGGAAACGCTCGCGTGGGTTTAAAAACCTCGGCAAACGGCTCAATCTTGCTATCCTCTTCTTGGATCGGTTGTTCGCCAAAAACGCTTACTTCACGAACTCTAATTTTCAGAGCCTGAGCGATTTCTTCTGAATCCAAGTCTGTACCATAAACGGCCAGAGCTTGGCCTGCTTCTGGTCTGTAGGAATTGAAAGCAATAGTCCGGATCATAACCTTTTCTTCAGCACGCCAGGCGCGTCGAACTGGGATGCCATAGGTCCATTTTTCCTCCCAACCACGTTCCCTTTTCCAGGCCAATCCTTGGTCGGAGGATTTATTAAAATCTCGGATGGGCCTCGCATCGATCTGAACGAATCCAAGTACATATGAGCGGAGCGACTTCTCTGTCTCCGTGCTACTTGCACCATAAATTAGCAGGAGATCGCCATCGTTGAGCCTTTCCAAGAATCTGTCTCGTACGCTTTCCTGCGTCCAGCCAACGTATCCATCATCTTCAGGGCCGAAGCCGAAAAAGGCTCTGATCCAAATCTGCTTTCCCTGAGGCAGGCCATTCATGCCAATTTTTCCAGTCTCTGATTACCAATTCTTCGAAATTGAACTGTGCGAAAGTTCTGATCTCGGCGAGTGTCGCGTTCTGAAGTGCAGCCCTATTGTTCCGCCAAATCTTCCAAAAACTCTGAGTATGGCTCTACACCTGAAACCATGATCGCTTCGCGAGCGCGGGTGCAAGCAACGTACAGGAGATGCCTCTCGGTTTCATAAACCTCCTTGAGTTCAGCTTCCGTCGCGGCTGCTTCCAAACGCGCCGACAGAGGGACCACATCCTCGTCACAGGCCAGGACACCAACAGCTCTAAACTCCAAGCCTTTCGCTATGTGCATTGTGCAAATGTTCACGTGGGATTTTGCAGGCTCTGAGCTGGATGTCAGCAACTGGTGCTTCAGTGCGAGATGCTTGGCTACGGCTTCTGCTCGCCAAAGCTGCTCCCGAGTGCGCACAACTAAACCTACTTCTTCAGGTTCTACACCGTCATCCAACACCTCGGTCAGCCAATCGCTCAAACCTTCTATCTCGTCCTCGGCGCTTTGGAACTCCCGGACTATGGGCGCAACGCCAGAAAATACGGAAACAACGCCGTTTCGGCTTTCTTCGTTGCCGTCGACGTCGGAAATCTTGCTCGGTAGAAGTCTGTCCGCTGCGGCGCGGATCTGGTGTGAAGTTCGGTAGTTTACCTTGAGTACCTTGGAGCGACCCCGAATATCGACCCCTAAGGACTTCCAAGAGAAAGGTTGGCGAAAAATCCGTTGGCCTATGTCCCCGGCGAAAAACAGGCCATCATCCTTTTCGGCTATGGATGCCAAGAATTTCAATTCAGCCACACTCAGGTCTTGAGCTTCATCTACAACTATGTGGTCATACAACCCTTTCACCTCGCCGCTGCGCGCAAGATCATGGAAAGCAGCACTCCACGTTGTGATGTTTTCATTTACCAAAGCATCTCGAGCTGCCTGCATAACATCCCAAAGAACTTCCCTTTGCTTACCGCCGACACGCGTTTTTCGACCTAAGCGCGGCACTTCAAGATATGCTTGCCGATCTGTCACGTTCCACGCATCGACAACGTTCGTCCATTCATCGAGAAGAAACTCATCGGAGAACTTCGCATCATAGTCCGATTTGGCTGCCGCCAGTTTTGAGGCGATGCGAGCTTCTGGAGCTATCTCCAAATTCTCATTGCGTGCAGCAAACAGCTCTTCCGCTACTCCTGTCATGTGCCTTACGGAAATGCGTGACAATACCTCGGGCTCATGCCCAATCAACCTTTTGAGCTTAAACTGGAGAGCGGTCGCCAGTGCTTCCGTAAAGGTCGTAAGTAAGACATGAGAGCTAGGTGATCTTCGAGCTAGGTACACGGCGCGATGCAATGCGACTACAGTTTTACCGGTGCCAGCTGAACCAGTAACTCTAGCCGGACCCGCAAAGGTTTTCTCTACGAACTCGCGCTGCGAAGGATGAAGGAAAACTGTCCACTTCTCCCAAGGCGCATCCATAGCTGCGGCCAGTTCTTCATGGCTTTCTAGAAGGTGGAACCGGCGTTGAGCATCCGGGTGGTGGAATGCGACAGCAAGATCGGTATGGGCATCTTCGACCGGCAGGCTTGGCATTTGCAATGCAGTTGGCTGGATACCAACAGCGAGGTTCAAGACCGCTTCAGCAGCTTCACCTGGAAGGTATTCAGCGATGTCGAGTATTGTGTCTTCGGTCGCTGTCTTTACGTCTTCCAACCAGTCGCTAGGCACCCCGACTGACAGAAGTGTATCCTCATCTACATCGGATAGGACCGCTGGTTTTCGCGCGGTCTCTTCAATGAACCTTTTTACGACAATGTCTTCAATGCGTTCGCGGATCTCAACAAGCTGAGCCGCGCCAGTTCTCGGATGAACCTCCAGCCTGCGTCGTTCGGCCCAAGAATAAGCGTCGTCGTGATGACCTACGTATGCAAGGAGCATATTTGCGCCCTGCTTATGAACGACCATTCGGATATCTCTGTTCACCCGCACGGTCCAAAAATTCTTGTCGCGCGCTCGGTCAACCCTGTGAAAAGAGTGCCCAGGGTTGGACGGATTCATTTGGAGATCAAATGCAGTTTGCTTGACCGCTGACTGCTCTTGGTTTGTCAGCTTCGCAAGGCTAGTGGAAAAGGTATCAGCAATCCGAAAGTTCATGCCTTGCCTTCCTGCTTCGGTCTTTTGCCTGCCTTTGATTTAATTTCGACTTTCACGCCTTGCATCGCACGGTTAGCAGCCTTTTGAACCCGCTCAACTTTTTCCGTGTAGTCAGGATCGTTCTCGTGCTTCGCAAGTCGTTTTTTGAGCACCCGTTCCCGGCGTTCCAGCAAGTCCTCTTTTTTCTTCTTGTTTTTTGCTTTTTTGGTTTTCTTCTTTTTAATCTTGGCTTCTTCAGCCTTAACCACAAACGATCTACCTTCGAATTGGCTCGGATCTTTTGGAACTTGTTCGTGCCAAATGCCTACATATCGTTTCTTGGATTTTCCTCCTTGTAGGTGGCGATTGGTGCGTATGATTGTGCTGCCACCGGCATAGTGACCCTTCCTACTCATTTCGGCACCCACAACTTAAAGAACCTGGAGGATAATCGAGACATCTAAACCTCGAACACTTTCATCACTTCGTCACCTAGGTGATTGATCGCCTTCACTGCGATCTTACCACTCTCAGGACGCTTGAATGAGCGGGATACATCCGAGTTCAGACTTGCCCACGCCTCTTCATCGATTTCGTCTTTTAACGTCGTTTTGAGCGATTTGTATGGATCATTTGCTCCAAGGAAATAGGCCTGCCTGACGAAGAAACTTTCACCAGAGTAGTCTGTGTCCACAAACCAACAAGCAATGCCTTCTGGGCCCGTGCTTTCGACTTCGCCAGTCTGCGGTTTAAACACGTCTACTCCGTTGATCTTCACCTTCAATCGATCTCCGGGCGCATCTAGCAACTCTATGTCCGGTTCACCGAAAACTACAAAAAGGTTACCTCCGCCTTCTTTTAGTTCGCCCGCCATATGAAGGTCTGGGTTCATCCTAGCGCGAAGGATCGGTAGAGGGCCAAGACGATCAACATCTGAGTGGGTGTCAAAGTTGAAAGCGCAGATGATCAGAATGTCGAAACCCGCTTCTGTGGCTTCCCTCCCTGCGGCGATCAAGTCGGCTCTACGAACCGAGCCGTACTCTGGGCCGATCACAATCGCAGCTCTGCGCTCGGCTTCCGTGCCTTCTTCCTCACTTCCCTCGATATATCGACCTTCAGCACCGATATAGTGGCCTGCCCAGGGTTCTATGGAGGTAAAACTGATCCGGTCGCCTTTGTCCTGCTGGTGAACACCCGACGCCTTCAAGTTCTCAATCATGGCCTTGTAGTAGGCTTCTGACTCACCTTCTGGTGCATCTCGGTCGCCCCGAGACGCGTCCAGTAGATCTATAAGTTCGTCGTTGGGGCCGACGATAGGTGTACGGTGTGGCGATAGGCTCTCGACAGTGAAAGGCCCCGCGACTCGGACACGTTTTGGGTCGTCATAAGGCTTATCGTAGAGAAACTCGCTCTCAGCTTTTACTGCGATGGAAGAATCAATCTCATTTTGACGTGAAATCCGTACTCTCCAAAACGCCTCGAGCGCCTCCGCGGCTTCCGCTGGCCAAGATGTAGCACCAGTTTTTGGAAGCGTTTCGTAGGTCCAATTCGAGTTTCGGATGAGGTTCAGTTCGTTCAATGCGCGTTTCGCAGCCGCCGTCGGATTGCCTGACTTAGATAGCTTTTTAGCTTTGTCTAAGAGCTTTAACTCATCCTGTGGCCAAGGTGTGTTTGGCTCCCTAGGCACTTCCCATTCCATGAAACCATTCTTTGGAGCTAGCTCCCCAGATTCCATGGCGAATGTTTCTCCCTCCTTTGCGGCGAAATCAATAAACTGTCCAGAACGCCCGCCATGCTTGATTTCAAACGGTGTTTTCTGCCCCAAAAGAGATCTATTGAGATCAGATAGAGTGTTTTTTGCATCTTCAGAGTATCGAGCAAAAATCACCTCTATTTCAGCATTTTTTGCTATTGATTTCAGCGTGATATGTGGAGCTCGGTCATAAACAAAGCCCCGACGAATATCGTATTGGGGTCGGTCAAGGGATTCTGGTAATTGCGTGAGCTCCGCTTCCTTTAGTTGCCCTTCTTCGCTATCTGAAAGTATGAAATACGGGAATTTTGCTCCCATCAATCGTGACTTAGCCAATGCTAGCGCTACGCGCGACGTGTCAATCGCCACCCAGCGTCGCCCCCATTGCTCAGCGACAAATGCGGTTGTTCCTGCGCCACAGGTCGGATCTAACACCAAGTCCCCCGGGTCAGTCGTCATCAACAAGCAACGTTCAATCACACTCGTTGATGTTTGCACCACGTAGATTTTTGGATCCGACCGTGACTTGATCCCACCGCTTATATCGTCCCAGATATTGTCACGAGACGTGTAGGGAAAATCACCAAATCGACGGCGATAAGTTAACCGACGCCCTTCAATAGTAATCCGATTGGCCATTTGGACTCGTTCAAGTCCGCTCACATTTGACCGCCATCCACCAACAGTCGGCACATACTTTTGTCCATTATGGAGTACTTCAAACTGAATCGTTTCGCTTCCAGTTCGAGATGTCAGACCTTGTTTGAAGTAGGGGTCGTACTGGCTCGTCCGGAAGTAGTCCGCCGCTTCTTGCGGAGTGCAACGTCTCTCTACACCGTCGACCTCGTCCACTATGAGATATCGAAGCGCACCAGGCTCACCTATCTTTAACTCCTTGAAGGCAGGGCGATATTTTAACTTCTCACGATCTTTTGCATACCAAAGAATGAAAGTACCAACATTGTCGAGATACTTTTCCCCCATACCAACGGAGCTTTTGTACGTGATCTGCGAAACAAAGTTTTCCGCACCAAAAACCTCATCAAGCAATGATCGAATTCGGTGAACATTTTCGTCCCCAATTTGCACAAAAAGGGATCCAGATTCCGACAACAACTCCCTCGAAAGAAGTAACCGATCTCTCAAGTAGCTGAGATAAGAGTGTATCCCTTGTCTCCAAGTATCTCGAAAAGCCTTAACTTGCTCCGGCTCACGCGTTAGGTGATCTAACTTACCATCTTGGACCGATGTTTCGGATGTAGACCACTGAAAGTTGGAATTGAATTTGATACCATATGGCGGGTCAATGTAGATGCACTGAACCTGCCCACGAAGACCTTCCCGCTCACCCAATGAAGACATTACTTGGAGACTGTCGCCCAAGATCATCCGGTTCGACCATTTCTTGGAGTGTTGATAGAATTCGAGCTCTTTCTCCAAGTCCTCTTCTTCAACACCAAAGTGACTGAATAGGTCGCCGAAGAGTTCGTTGTCCTGCACCCGGCCAGACCGCAAGTCTTCGATCAGCGCTTTTGGATGTACTTGCTCTTGAAGGTACAAAGGCGGCGCCGGCACTGTGAAGGTATTGTCGGTTATGCTTTTCCCCCGCCAAATCAATTGCGGGTCAAGATCTTTATTCCGTCGGTCGAACTCGACCAGGATTGGTTTGCGATGCTCTTCGTCCATAAAGAGTTCAAGCTCTGGCGTCGGGATGTTGGTGCGTTCGTCCTGATGCGTATGGGTTTCTATCGGTTTGCTCATTTCGAAAACTCCGTCAGGGCGTCGGCGATTGCCTCGTCCAATTTGTTCTTTAATCCGTGTATCTCGCGCAGCTCGGAGAATGCCCAACGACCAAACCGGCCGAGCCGATTTACGCCTGGGATCCATTGTTGATGCATCGTCGTCGCCTTCAGCATCGCGTCGTGTCCGCGATATCCTTTGATCTCAACTATCAAGTTGAAGGTGTCACCTTCACCATCATCACACGTGATGATGAAATCCGGTCGATACTCCTTCGTCTGTCCGTTCATCGTGTAGGGAACGTTGAATCCGAGGCCATGGTTTTTTACATAGGAGACTACGTTTGGGTGCACGTCGAGCAGCTTTGCGAAATCATGCTCCCAAGGACTGTCCCACACGACATAGTTGATGTGTGAGCGGTCTTCTTTCGACTCATGCAAGTTCTCACTGACCGAGTTCATCCCAACATCCATCGTTGATCCAACGGGTTGGTACGGGGATAGGAGGGCGCGAATTGGCTGCTCCTCTGCATGTGCCAAGTTAATGACACCCAACAAGAGCTCGCTCACCTCTTCTGCCAATTGCAAGTGCATCAGTTGGGCTGGAACGGTCCCCCCTTTGCAGATAAGATACTCATCCAGAAACTTGCGAACGATAGGCTTCACTTGCGTGATCAAGTGGATCTTGGGTTCTCCGTCCTCATCTCTGAGCTTATGCATAATCATGTGAGATGACAGTTTGAGGATGATCTCGTTTTTCCTGACGCCCCTTAGATATTCGAGGTTGAGAACCTCCGGTGCCCCGACGATTCCGCGCATTTCTACTTCGCACGCACCGGTAATTTCTTGCGTCAAAACATAAGGTTCCAGCTTGGACCAATCTGCGCGAATTTTGGTTGGCGGTAGTTCAATCCTGTAGCCTTCAACCCTTGGAAAGATGATTTCCAAATGATCTCGGTCTGGGCTGACGGCCTCAATTCTTGTTGTCTTCCTGGGCTTCCTTGGTTTTGTGTCGACAGCATCTTGAGGAGCCAGATTAAGACCATCGATGCCCATGATGTCTGCATATTCGACTTCGAATAGGCCATCATCATTGAGTACATATGACATCCTTCGTAGGGCGCGGCCCATGACCTGCTCGCAAAGCAACCGGGACCCAAACGCTCTCAGACCGAGAACATGGGTTACGTTGTTTGCGTCCCAGCCTTCTGTGAGCATTCCTACAGATACAACACAGCGTATCTGTTCTCCTAGTCGCCCTTTCTGGCCGACAGTATTCATAACCTCACGTAGTATGTCACCTTCTGACAAAACTCGTGCTGCCTCGGCTCCCTGCCGGGCTGCTACTTCACGTTTGAAGATCTCGAGCTCAGGTCCTGCCGCAGCCAGAAAGTCTTTGCTGATAGCTTCGCCGCTGTCGACCTGACGACTATCGATCAAGAGCGTTCGAGGTTTGTTTAATCTATCGCCATGTTGCGAAAAATTTCTTAGGAGTTCGAACTTTCCTGCAAAATAGTCAGTTTGTTCATTTTCGTCCGTCCGCTCGTAGCCAGAAATGTACTCCGCGACCAACTCGGACGCGACGGTATTCGCACAAACCACAATAAAGACGGGTGGAACACCCATCTGGTTTTGTTCCCATAATTCGAACGTTCGCTCGTAATGGCCATAAAGCGCATCCAAAGCGGTCTTCACTTCTATAGGGAGGCTTTGGGGATCTAGGCGATTGGTTGTTCTAGTGCCGGTTGGCATCCCTTTTCGAATTGCTGGCCACAGGTTGCGATATAGTGGTGCTTCGCCGGTCGGTAAGTTGTCAGACACAGGGACCCGCGGCAGTTTAACAATGCCGCATTCAATAGCATCAACCAAAGAGAAGTCGCTCACCACCCAAGGGAAAAGAGAGCCAGCTGGGTAGCCAGAGCCATGCAGAAAAAACGGAGTTGCGGATAGGTCATATACCGTTCGAACTCCAAGAATTCTGTTTACTGCTTCAAGACCTGATATCCAGAGTTTGGCATTCTCTGCGTTTTCCTTCGCTTCCTTTTTTTCGTCCTTGTCCAGATCTTCATCTTCGGCATCCGGTCGGACGCGATAACAATGGTGCGCCTCATCGTTGATGACGACGATGTTTTTTAGAGCCATCAAGTCGCCAAGTACCCGCTGAACCATCTGCCCCTCAGTTTCGAGAGTCTTCAGTTCTTCACCATGCCCGGTCAGAGCACTTCGACCACCTTTCGACAGTTCAATTTTCTCTCGTAGTTTGAAAGCATGATAATTCGTAATGACAACTTTTGCCTGACCAAGATCCGGCAGCATATCAGTGGGCACCAAACCACGATGTCGATAATAATTTTCAGGATCATTGGGCATTAGAACCCGCAGGCGGTCACGAATTGTGATACCCGGTGCGACAAGCAGAAAGCCCTTTGAGTAATTCTTACTGTTTGGGCGACGCGCGGCGTTGATAGCCTGCCATGCAATGAGCATCGCCATCACAGTGGTTTTGCCCGCACCAGTGGCAAGCTTTAATGCAATACGAAATAGATCTGGGTTCGCCGTCTCGCTCTCGTCTCTCAAACGCTGAAGGAAGCGTTTCGATTTAGCCGTTTTTGGCGCTACTTCGGAGAGGTAGATTGCGACTTCCGCGGCTTCCACTTGGCAAAAAAACGGCCTGAGGCCTTCAAATTCCGGATTCCGCCAATGCAAAAGTAGCCGTTGGGTTTCAGGCGTAACTTTCCAGTCGTTTGGGTTTGGAATTTGGCGCCAACGGTCCACTTCCGTGCGCAGCTCGTTGATCGCTGTTTGAAGATCTAGCCCTTCAGCTTCCCGTTCATCTCTGAACAAGTCATCAGAGTTGCCAGCCGAATCGCCCGGTAAAGCCATGAGAAATTCCGCACGGCGTCTGCGATTGACGATTTCGTTTGTTGGGTTGCCTTCGTGATCCAACTCCCAGTGTTTCGAGGGTACTTCGTAAGGGGAATTGAGTATTGGTTCTTCGAAAAAATTAGTCACGCTTTAGTCCTGCAATCGGCCTCCATAAGTTGATAGCAAGAGACTTCGTCTATCAAAAGGAGATTAAACGATTGCTACCTCAAACTTTGCTGTAGCCTGCGAGATTTTGAAGTGGTCCTCGAGTCATCTGGGCTTCCAGCAATGGACTGAACCGAACGCATCAATCATATTAACGCAGTCATTGTACGCCCTTGAACACAAGCGAAGTCTTATGCTGACCCGTCTCCCTCTTGCTCCTGCACCAACAAAAAAAGAAACAGTGCCTTCCTTCCTGTCGAGGATGGCGGCGATGAATGGGGTTTCCGCTACCGATCTTGCATTGGACATGGGCTTTTCACTTAAGAGAGCGGTACACCTCGATGAGTCTGCTTTGCAAAGGATTGCGGCCTGCGGTGGGCTAACTCCTTCACAGCTCGATGAATTGGTTTCTTGGACTGGTAGAGCGATTGGAGAAGTGCGAATGGTCTTTCGCGATGAGGTATTTGTCTCTCGCTCACTCAGAAACCCAGTTATTCGAGGTTGCCCAGTGTGTCTGCGCAAGGATTTTGAGGTGGCGCCTGACCGACCGCTTACTCAAATGGCGCTACGCGGTGACTGGCAACTGAAAGACGTAAGTCTTTGCATAGAGCATCAACACCCACTGGTCCGGCTTTGGGATGTTGGCCGCCCTGTCGACAGGTACGATCTGACCTCGCGTTTCACAGAAATCATGGACGACATTGCAGAAGGTAAGCTGGAGCAACAGCGCTTGGAACCTTCACCTTATGATAGTTGGCTCAACACTCGTCTATCAAACGGAACTGACGATACATGGCTAAAGGACCACTCTCTTTATGCCTCGACAACTTTCTGCACACTACTTGGAACCGAGTTGCTTCGGTTACAAAGTTCAGCGAATGCAGATGCGATACCGAGACGCCGACTTGCTCAATCCTTAGGCTTCAATGTGGCACGATCCGGAGATATCGCGATCCGAGGGGCGCTAGATAAACTCGCAAACTTGGCAGACGGTTGCAACGATGAGCCGCTAAAGGCATTTGGGCAACTCTACTCGGATCTGGCAAGAGCTCATTTAACTAAGAAAGACTTCGCAATCTTTCGCAAAATATTGTCGGAGTGTATTGTCGAAACTTGGCCGATTGCGGAAGGAGAAAGCGTTCTCGGGTTCATTCAATCCAAAAGACGGCTTCACTCGGTCAATTCTGCTGCACAAGAAGCAAATATCGGACCCGCAGCAATGGAAAAGATTCTGATACACGTAGGAGCGATTTCCGCTCAAGATAAACGGCAGAATTCTCGCAAAACCTTCAACGCTGCACCGTACGCAGATATTCTAACAGAAATACCAAAACTTGTTGGACCAACAGAAATGCGGATGGCTATGGATGCCACCCGCAGACAATTCTCTTCGCTTGCAGAAGATGGTGTTTTGCGTCCTAGGTTCAGCATTCCTTCGATGAAATCC
Source organism: Ruegeria sp. AL2 (assembly GCF_056540845.1). NCBI lineage: Bacteria > Pseudomonadati > Pseudomonadota > Alphaproteobacteria > Rhodobacterales > Roseobacteraceae > Ruegeria > Ruegeria sp. AL2. The sequence continues at coordinate 99,662 of NZ_JBQFXM010000013.1, read as the reverse complement.
CCTTGGCGAATTTCAGATGGGCTTGCACTTGTTGAAGAGCTTAAAAAGCTGGCTAAGCCACTAGATGGCCCTGACGATGGGTGGGAACAGATTCAACAAGCCAAAAAGCGTTCGGGAATAAAGGTCGGATCAATTCTGTCTGCAATCCGCTTGGGCAAACTGAAGCTGGCTCGAAAATTGGATCAAGAAGGGTACAAGTCATTCTTGGTGCTGAAATCAGAAATCGACACAATGAGGGTTCGCGAAAAAAGCTGATCTGCCGACGACGCTAAAATGAAGCGCGTCTGCCTGATCTGACCTCAGTTTCTTTCACTCTCAAGTTCCAAAAAACTGTAGAAAATACGGGTGTATAAGGATTCTCTCCAAACCGGACTGTAGGCTGGTTCTCCGGCACAACACGCTCTCCGATATATTGCCAAGTGTTGGGTCAATGGGCATCCTTACCAATAGGCTTGTACATTCTGAGATAGCCACTTGGAACCGAACAAACTTTGGCGAAGGAAGGTCGATGGGTAAAAAAAACTATTCTGGTGGCGGCACTGTGTTGAATAGCGAGATTGGCTTCACAACTCACGACCCGGCTGAAAAACAAAAACGCATATACTTGCGCTCAGAGCCTGTATACACGCCAGTTCGGCCATCAAATACATATAGTTTGCAAGTCCAAGAACAGCTGAGAATCCTGTTGAGAAGGATTGCAAACGGCAAGAAGAAGCCACACATCCCATTGATGTTTAGAGAAGAAGTCAGTGAATATGGGTCACTACTTAAGTGGGCGCAGTCAAAGCCAGAGTTCGAACAACTACTAAGTGAGCGGCACAGAGCTTCCGAAACAGGAACATCTGTTGAGGGAAAGCGGTTAGACAAAACTAAGCAGCCAAAGAAAAGGGCTAAAAAAGCCAAAAAAAACAAGGCTGGAAAACACGTCAGCGATCCTTCGGTCTCCCTCCGTGATGCGAAAGATGAACTATTGCGGCCAGGTCAGTCAAAGAAAGTTTCCAAGCAAGCAGCCGCCGCGAAGAGACTCGGTGTATCCGAAGCGGAATTGATTAAGCGCATAAACGCATTGCGAGCTGCATCCAAAGCCTAGCTGCGTAGGCACGATGGCGCACATGGTCAGTTCGGCCTTCTTCGAGTTGACCCATTGGCGAAGATACATGCGTAACTGGTTGTGTAGAGCAGACAGTTGCAAAAACTCATTGACACACATTTGCATTAAATCTGCCGGATTTGCATGCTTATGCCCAATTGGCACCCATCCAGCGGGACATGGGATTGAGCCCCAGATCGGATTCGAACCCCCAAGTCACGATGGTTGCGTCACCATCGGGTTTCAGTGTGAACGAAGCCGAGGCCGTGCCCATCTGCCCAAAGTCCAGATCTGTTTTGACCAGTTGATTTTCCACGCTTTCGACGATTTCCTGCGTACCGCTGCCAACCTGTGCGTGATCCGAGCTCCAGTTCAACTTGTTGCCGACACCTTCATCGGGGCCACTGTAGCTTAGTTTCGTCTCCGGATCGCGTGACAGCCAGGGGGACCATTTCTCGGTCGCTTGCATGGAATTCACAAACGGAAAGATCACTGCGGCCGGGGCGTCGATGGTGATGCTGCGGGACACTTCCGCCTTGCCGGGCAATACGTAAGAGACTGCGACGAACAGTACAACAAGAAGGCACAACCCTGCGAGAATTCGTTTAAGCATCTTCATAGCAAGCTCCAAATTCAAACGTCATGAGTGGAGAATACGAAATAACGGCTCTGAATCAGAGCCGTATTCCGCATCATTTATTCACTTTGAACTGTCGTCAGACCGGAACGAATTTCTTCTGTATGGGATCGTAACTCTCTAACCCGCCAGCGCCGATATCGGTCCACAACCCGTGCAGGCTCAGGGTGCCCTGTTCGACCGCTGACGAGATAAACGGGAACGTCATCAGGTTTTCAAGCGACGCGACAACCGATTGACGTTCCAGCTGTCGGGCTTGTTCGAGGCTGTCTTCGATATCAGCGACAAGTTCGAATTTTGGTTTCAGAATGTCCATCCAGCGACCGACAAAGCTTTCTTTTGCATCCAGTTGCGGCGCCTGACCCTTGCACATGTCGATACAGCCCTGAACGCCACCGCATTGCGAATGGCCAAGAACCATCAGATGCGCAACCTTGAGAGAAGTGACGGCATACTCGATTGCTGCGCTGGTACCGTGATGATCGCCGTCCGGCGCATAGGGAGGCACCAGATTGGCGATATTGCGGTGGATAAAGAAATCGCCCTGATCCGCACCGAACATCGAAGTCACATGGACCCGGCTGTCGCAGCAGGAGATCACCATCGCCCGGGGCCGCTGCCCTTCATCTGCCAGCCGCTTGAACCAGACCTGGTTTTCCGAATACGTGGTCGCTTTCCAGCCGTGATACCGCGTGACCAGATAGCTCGGCAAAGGTTTGGCAAATTCCATTACGGTGTCCCCGTTCTTGTCGCTGATCGATCCTCTAAACCGAATTCTAGGAAAATTCGAGCAATTATCCGGTTTCTCTGCAAGGTTTTGCAAAGGAATTTGCCACCAGTATCAAACCTGCGCCGTGGGGGCGTCAGAATTAGGGTGAATGTGGTGGAAAAAATAATCACGCTTGAACACAAGGAATCCGTCCGTCTGGATTCGGATCAATTAAGTGGCCTTTACCGTCAACTGGGCGACAAGAACGCGCTGGATGTGCTGTGCCGCACCATCGAAGAACTGGCAGTGCGCCTGTCGAACTGCGAACGCTTTTGGCGTCAGCGCGAGTGGGCCGACCTGCGCAAATGCGCAAGGTCGCTGGTCGCGATTTCCGAACAGGTCGGGATGACGGTTCTGGCCAGGGTTGCAGGGGACGTGACGCAGGCTGTCGATGCCGGTGACGCGGTAGCAGCGGGCGCGACCCTGGGACGTCTGATCCGCGTTGGTGAGCGGTCGTTGACAGCCGTCTGGGACCAACAGGACCTTTCCGTCTGACAGGGGTTGCGGGCAGATTATGCGCGGCTAGTCTGTGCACAGAAACAATCTGCCGAGGCGCCCATGACTCTGTCCTTCGCCCCATCCTCTGACCCTTCCGTACCGCTTCATGTGATCGCGCAGCCGGATTTGGACGGCTGGCTTCTGGATCAGCCTGAGCGCGTGCAGTCCTGGGTCGCAGCAAACGGGTTTTCCGGCGCTCTGGGGCAGGCCCTGCTTGTGCCGGCAACGAACGGCTCAATTGAATTCGCGCTGGCTGGTTACGGAACCGAAGAAAAACGTGCGCGCAAACGGTTCCCCCTTGCCGCAGCGGCCATGGCGCTGCCGGAAGGCACCTACGGCATTGCTTCGGGCATTCCTGCGGATCTTTTGGAGATGGAGTGTCTTGGCTGGCTGATGACTGGCTATGTCTTCGATCGATACGCGTCCCAGACCGGAGGGTCAGCGGCATTGATTGCACCTGATGGCATCAACGCCGCCCGTATCGAGGCCATGGCAAATGCCGAAGCTCTGACGCGCGATCTGGTCAACACGCCCACTTCGGACATGGGACCGGATCAGTTGCAGCAAGCGGTCGAGGTTCTGGCGAATGAGTTCGGCGCGTCTTGCAAGGTGATCACTGGCCATGCGCTGCTGGATCAGAATTTTCCCATGATTCACACGGTGGGACGGGCCGCGGCGCAGGCCCCCCGGCTGATCGAGCTGACCTGGGGCACCAGTGGCCCCAGACTGACACTAGTGGGCAAAGGTGTTTGTTTCGATACCGGCGGGCTGAATTTGAAACCGGGCGCTTCCATGGGCCTGATGAAAAAAGACATGGGCGGCGCGGCCAATGTGCTGGGACTGGCCCGGATGATCATGGCGCTGGACCTTCCCCTGCAATTGCGGGTTCTGATCCCGGCCGTTGAAAACGCAGTATCAGGCAATGCCTTCCGCCCCGGTGATATCCTGACCTCACGCAAGGGCCTGACCGTTGAAATCAACAACACCGACGCGGAAGGGCGTCTGGTTCTGGCTGATGTGCTGACTTTGGCGGATGAGGGGAATCCCGATCTGGTGATCTCGATGGCGACGCTGACCGGTGCGGCGCGCGTGGCCGTGGGCCCTGATCTGGCACCGTTTTACACCGACGACGAAAGCTGCGCGATGGCCTTGGCACAAGCGGCCAAAACGTCTGCCGATCCGGTCTGGAGAATGCCGTTTCACACACCCTACGAGGCGATGATCGAACCCGGCATTGCCGATCTGGACAATGCCCCTTCGGGCGGGTTTGCCGGGTCTATCACCGCCGCGCTGTTTTTGCGCCGGTTCGTAGGGTCCAGCCGCTATATCCATTTTGACATCTACGCATGGCAACCCAGCAATGAACCCGGCCGCACAAAAGGCGGTCTGGGTCAGGGATCACGCGCTGTGCTGGCGGCATTACCGGAGGTATTGGGATTATGACCAAGCGCCGCGTATCCAAACCGGTCGTCGACCTGTTGCGTGCTCCTGACGGGCCGCGTGATCGTCAATTGCTGCTGGGAGACACAGTTCACGTCAAAGAAAACCACGGCGGGTGGAGCAGGATCGTCGCAGAAAAAGACGGATATGCTGGTTGGCTGGAAACAGACCACCTGTCCGAGGATATACCTGCAACGCATTGGATCAATGCGCCCGCAACACATGCATACTTGACCCCTGATATCAAAAGCTGCGATCTCGTGTCTCTGAGTTTCGGAAGTAAAATCCACGCGACTGCCGAAACGGATCGGTTTGTGCAGACCGAATTGGGTTTTGTCCCAAAGGTTCACATGGCCCCTATTGCAGAAAAACCGCACGATCCGGTTGCCGTGGCCGAGTTGTTCCTGGGTACGCCCTATCTGTGGGGCGGCAACAGCCGGTTCGGCATCGATTGTTCAGGGCTTGTTCAGGCCGCGTTGTTGGCCTGCGGTATTCCCTGCCCCGGCGACAGCGGCGATCAGGAACAAGCCTTGGGCGCTGCCCTGTCTGCTGGAACACCTGCGCAGCGCGGGGATTTGCTGTTCTGGAAAGGGCACGTGGCCTGGGTTTTGGGCGACAACATGATTTTGCATGCGAACGCCAGCCATATGGCGGTTGTGTACGAGCCGATGGACCGGGCGATTCAACGCATTCAGGATCAGGGCGACGGGCCTGTTACAGCGCAAAAAAGGCTCTAATCCGGGTTTACGGCCCGGATGAGTTTGCGCTCCAGCACCCGCAGGACGGCTCGCAGATCGTGGCCGCGTTTCAGGATGCGGCCATCCATACCGATGACAGAGTACATCCCCTGCCGGGATTTCAGGCGCGGGTGCTTTTCGACGCGGTAGATCGGGTGCTCAGCAGTGCGCCGGAAGATCGAGAACACCGCCATGTCGCGCAGGTTTGAGATACCATAGTCCCGCCACTCTCCGGCGGCGACCATCCGTCCATAAACGGACAGGATTTGCGACATCTCGTGCCGGTCAAAGGCCACGGGCATCTGCGCTGCGCTTGCCGAAAACCGGTTGGGAGGCTGCATGTTCATACCGCCAGCCTTGCCGGAAATTATGTTTGAATCAAGCCTGATGCGCGGTTGTCCGGCATTTACAACACAAGTGTTACCGCCGACCAACCTGACGGCAGATCAGGATTACCGGCAGCAGGCCGACTGCCAGAATGACCAGTGAGGGCACGGCGGCACCCTCAAGCCTCTCATCCGAGGCAAGCCTGTATGCCTGTACGGCCAGTGTGTCGAAGTTGAACGGGCGCATGATCAGGGTGGCAGGCAATTCCTTCATTACGTCCACAAAGACGATCAACAGCGCAGTCAGCAGCGACGGTGTCAGAATGGGCAGGTGAACGCGCCGCAATGTTCCCAGCGGTGTTTGCCCCAACGACCGGGCCGCGGCATCCATATTGGCATGAACCGTGCTTTGCCCCCCTTCATATGCGCTGAGCGCGGCAGCAAGGAATCGCACCATGTAAGCGGCAACCAGCAACCAAATCGAGCCTGTAACCAACAACCCAGTCGATACATCGAAGGTCTGCCGCATCCAGGCATCCAGCGCGTTGTCAAAGCTGGCGAAAGGTACAATCAAGCCGACTGCGATGACGCCACCGGGCACGGCATATCCCAGCCGCGCCATGTAGGCCGTCGCAGACGACGCGCGCCCGGGTCTCAGACGTTGAAAGAACCCGACACAGATCGCCGCAAAGACAGTGACGACCGCGGCCGTGCCGGCAAGGGTCAGCGAGTTCTGGATGAAACCGATATAGCGCCGCGACAGCAGGTTCTGTTCCGATTCCAAACCCATCTCGACCAGTATGATAACGGGCAGCAGAAACCCGAAGATAACGGGTATCGTACATAACAAGAATGCCGCGACGGCGCGAAGACCGGTCAGATCTTCCGCCGGTTGGGCAGCATGTTTCTTTCCTGCCTGATAGTATTTTGCCTTACCGCGTTGGGTGCGCTCGGCCACAGCCATGATCAGTGCAAAGACAAGCAGGCACCACGCCAGCTGCGCCGCCGCCGCTCGGTCGGCCATGGAAAACCAGCTGGTGTAGATCCCGGTCGCAAAGGTCTGCACACCGAAATACGACACGGTTCCGAAATCGGCGATGGTTTCCATGATGGCCAGAAGCACGCCACCGGCGATTGCCGGGCGCGCCATCGGCAGCGAGACGCGCCGAAACGCCAGCCATGGGTTGTTGCCCAGCGCCCGCGCCGCCAGAAACGCCGTAGCACTTTGTTGCAGGAACGCAGCCCGTGCCAGCAGGTAGACATAGGGGTAAAGCACCAGAATCAGCATCACCGCCGCGCCCCCGGTCGAGCGGATTTCAGGGAACCAGTAGTCGCGCGGCCCCCAGCCCGTTACATCTCGCAAGGTGCTTTGAACGATACCCGGATGATCCAGAATAAAAGTGTACGCATAGGCAAGCACATACGCCGGAAAGGCCAAGGGCAAGACCAGCGCGATCTCAAGGATCCTGACGCCGGGAAAGCGGGTCATCGTCACCAACCAGGCAGCGCCCGTGCCGATACTGAACGTACCTGCCGCAACCAGCACCACAAGGATCAGGGTCGTCACGGTATAGCCGGGCAACACCGTGTCCATCAGGTGCGAGATCGTATCTGTCCCGCCGGTCACCGCTGCCAGGACCACAGCCACCATGGGCAACAGGCACGCCGCAGCCACAAGATAGGCGACAGCGGCCAACAGCCGTGTGCCGCGTACACCGCGATTGCGTGATCCGTTTTCTGAATAGTCGATCTGGGCCATCATCCCGGCTTTTGATTGGCAAAGGCTTAGGGTCTGCCTTTAATCGACCAAAATGCTCGGAAACACCAGTGCGTCGGTCAACAAATCTGCGACACAAACTGCCGCAGACCTGATTTTCACTGCTATTCGTAGACGCGCTGATCCTCAATCACCAGCCCGTCTTTGGGCAGCGAGCCGGGAGCGACGACTTCGATTGCGCCTTTCAGTTTCAGCACTTCGGCCACCGATCTAGCATATGCCGTATCATCCCCGCCTGTGCTTTCGATCTGGACAGTCATCGAATCCATCTCGCCCTGACGGGTGGCAATGACTCGAGCCTTGACGATCTCTTCATGCTTGTCGACCAAAGCGGCAACCTGTTCCGGACGCACGAACATACCTTTGATCTTGGTTGTCTGATCTGCACGCCCCATCCAACCCTTGATCCGGGTGTTCGTGCGACCGCAAGGAGAAATTCCCGGCATCACGGCGGACAGGTCGCCCGTCGCAAAGCGGATCAGCGGGTAATCGGGGTTGAGTGAGGTTACCACGACCTCACCCACCTCACCCGGCGCCACCGGAGTTCCGGTTCCCGGTGTAACAATCTCGACAATCACGTGCTCGTCGATGATCATCCCGTCGATCGCGGCGCTTTCATAAGCAATATTGCCCAGATCCGCTGTCGCGTAACATTGCAGGCACGAGATACCCCGATCGGCATATTCCTGTCGCAAAGACGGGAACAAAGCGCCTCCGCCAACGGCGGCTTTCGAGAAATGCAGTGAAACGCCCATCTCGTCGGCTTTGTCCAGAATGACTTTCAGGTAATCCGGCGTGCCTGCATAGGCCGTACAGCCAACGTCGCGGGCGGCAGTCACCTGCAACTCGGTTTGTCCGGTTCCTGCGGGCAGAACAGCCGCGCCAACAGCGCGTGCGCCGTTTTCAAAAATCATACCGGCCGGGGTCAGGTGATACCCAAAACAGTTCTGGACGATGTCCCCTGCGCCAACACCCGCAGCATTCAGGAAACGGCCCATGCGCCACCAGTCGTGATCAGTGCTGCCCGGCTCATAGATCGGTCCGGGTGACTGGAACACATGATGGAAATGCCGCGCCGGTTTTACCGTAAATCCGCCAAACGGGGGGCGTTTGGCTTGTGCTCGGGTCAGATCCGATTTCCGCAGAACGGGCAATGTTGGCAAATCATCTGCTGACATTACATTATTAGTGTCTGATTCTGACAAATGCGACGCAAATCCAGGGGCTGACATCGCGCGTTTAATCTGCTCCACTAGTGCCCTGGCCTGATCCGAGGCGCGTTCGTCTGTCGAGCGTGTTTCGAGTGCGTCGAAATAGGTCATCGCCATATCCTCCATCCGCTCACAGCCACCTTTTGCGACGACGATAGGACCGCACATCGCGAAAGCTTTTGCGGCCCTCATCGGACATACCCAGGTAGAACTCTTTCACATCCGGGTTTTCGCGCAGGTCGGCTGCCGGGCCATCCATCACGACACGCCCGGATTCAAGAATGTAACCATAATGTGCAAAGCGCAGGGCGACGTTGGTGTTCTGCTCTGCCAGCAGAAAGGACACGCCCTCTTTTTCGTTGAGGTCCTTCACGATACTGAAAATCTCTTCGACCAGCTGCGGAGCAAGCCCCATTGAGGGTTCGTCCAGCAAAATCGTCTCGGGCCGCGACATCAACGCCCGCCCCATGGCAACCATCTGCTGTTCCCCACCCGATGTATAGCCTGCCTGCGACCGGCGGCGTTCCTTGAGCCGGGGAAAATATGCGTAAACCATCTCAAGATCCCGCTGGACCGCAGCAGCCCCGTCTTTTCGAGTATATGCGCCGGTCAGCAAGTTTTCCTCGACGGTCAAGTGCTCGAAACAGTGGCGGCCTTCCATCACCTGAATGACACCCTTTTCAACCAGATCGGCCGGATCGCTTTCATGCACGTTCTGGCCGCGATACTTGATCGAACCTTTGGTGACTTCTCCGCGTTCGGAATGCAGCAGGTTCGAAACGGCCTTGAGCGTGGTTGTCTTGCCCGCGCCATTGCCGCCCAGCAGTGCTGTGATGCCGCCCTTTGGAACGTTCAGGCTGACGCCTTTCAACACGAGGATCACGTGGTTGTAGATCACCTCGATATTATTGACCTCAAGCAGGGTTTCCGCCTGCACGTCAGTGGTTTGTGCCGCATCCAGCATCAGCGCGTTTCCTCATGCCTGCCCGTTCCGGGGCTGTTCGTGAGGAGCGGCAGGCGACCCGCCGCTCCGGTTGTCTGAACGCCCCGGATCACATCCGTGGCGCAACATGCCTTACTCGCAACGTGGCGAGATGCTGTTTTCGGTTGCGTAGGCACCGGAATCTTCATCGATCAACGCGCCGATAACTTCGGCATCTGTCGGTTTGAAGTCCTGTACCGGGTTCCAGGCACCAGTCGCCGCATCCCACTGAACAACACCGACAAGGCCGGGGCCGCCGTGGTTTTCGCAGGAAACCGAGAATTCAGGGCCGAACCCGGACATGCCAAGCGCTTCCATCTTGGCGTTGGTCATTTCCAGTGCTTCCATGCCGTCGCGCATCATCGACGCGTCGATATCAGCGGTTCCGTGCATTGCCTGCGCCGTTTTCACAGCCTCGGCTGCCAGCATGGCGGCATAAAGACCACGGTTGTACTGAACTGTACCCAGCTGATCGCCGGCACCTGCAGCCTTGCCCGAGTCAACGACGTACTTTTTCAGGTCGTCATAGACAGGATAGTCCATGCCAAGGCCAGTAAAGGTCAGCGCCTTGTAACCGGTCGCTTTTTCCCCAGCAGGCTGAACGTCGAATTCCGCGCCAGACCACCAGACACCGATGAAGTTTTCCATCGGGAAACGGATGTTGGCCGCTTCCTGAACCGCAACCTGGTTCATGACGCCCCAGCCCCACATGATGACATAGTCAGGCTTTTCGCGGCGAATTTGCAGCCATTGCGACTTCTGCTCCTGGCCCGGGTGATCAACCGGCAGCAAGGACAGCTCATACCCATGCTTTTCAGCCAGAGTTTCCAGCGTCCGGATCGGTTCCTTGCCATAGGCCGAGTTGTGATAGACCAGCGCAATCTTCTTGCCGCTCAGGTCACCGCCATTTTCATCCAGCAGATAGTTGATCGCACCGGACGCACCGTTCCAGTAGTTGGCCGGATAGTTGAACACATGGCTGAACACTTTGCCGTTCGCAGCCGAGGTCCGGCCATACCCCATCGTGTGCAGAGGAATGCCGTCGGCGGTCACTTTGGGGATCAGCTGATAGGTGATACCGGTCGACAGCGGCTGATACACCAGCGCGCCTTCACCTTTGGTGGATTCATAGCATTCCACGCCTTTTTCGGTGTTATACCCGGTTTCGCATTCGATCACGTTTGCTGGTACACCGCCAATGCCACCGTCCCGCTCGTTCAGAAGCGTGAAATAGTCGGCGTAACCGTCCGCGAATGGAATACCACCAGCCGCATAGGGCCCGGTTCGATAGCTGAGCGACGGGAACACAAGATCCGCCATCGCAGGTCCTGCCGCCATCAGGGCGCTCAGCGCCACAGTTGCCAGTTTCTTGTTCATCGGGTGTCTCCTCCCTTGATTGATCCGATATTGAGTTCGGGCTTGATCACCCGTCTTTATGATTGGGCCAGCCCTCAGTGCGGGAACGGCCAGAGTCTGAGTTTCTCTTTCGCCACGCGCCACAACTGTGCAAGACCGTGGGGTTCCAGGATAAGGAACATGATGATCAGCGCGCCCACGATCACCAGCTGAAGATGGGCAACGATATCGGTCGGCCAACCCAGAAGATCGACGCCAACCAGTTTGAGCAGAACCGGCAGCAGCACCAGGAAGGCCGCCCCGGCAAAAGACCCGAAAATCGAGCCTAATCCGCCGATAATCACCATGAACAGCACCAGGAATGACTTCTGAATGCCGAATGCTTCGCCCACCTCGACCGCGCCGAGATAAACGGCAAAGAACAAGGCGCCTGCGATGCCCACAAAGAACGAGCTGACAGCGAAAGCGCTGATCTTGGCTTTCAGCGGGTTCACCCCGATGATTTCGGCGGCGATATCCATGTCGCGGATCGCCATCCATGTCCGCCCGGTCGTGCCACGGGTCAGGTTGCGCGCAATGATGGCGCTGAAGGTCAGGAAGATCAGGCAGAACAGGTATGTCGCCCAGGCCGGGGCGTTCGGACCCGAGATGATAATGCCGAACACATCACGTTCCGGCGCGTTGATCTGGCCCGAGGCCGAGTAGTTGTAGAACCACGGCACCCGGTTGAAGAGCCAGACCAGAAAGAACTGTGCCGCAAGCGTGGCCACCGCCAGATAGAACCCCTTGATCCGCAGGGAAGGCAGGCCAAACAAAACGCCTACAATCGCGGTAATGCCACCAGCCAGCAGGACATGAATGAACATGCTGACGTCTGGAAATGCGGTCATCAACTTGTAGCAGGCATAAGCACCCACCGCCATGAAACCGCCTGTACCAAGGCTGACCTGCCCGCAATAGCCCACGAGTATGTTCAACCCAATCGCCGCGATGGCATAGATCAGAAAGGGCAGCAGCAGGGCGTTTGCCCAATAGTCGTTGATGATGAACGGAATGATCCCGAATGCCACCGCCAGAACGACATAGTACCGGTACCGGTCGAACTTGATCGGGAAAGTCTGGCTGTCATCCACGTAGGAGGTTTTGAAATCTCCGGCCTCACGATAGAACATCTGTTACTTTCCCCATTCTTCCTGCGCCCGGTTCCGGGTCGCGGCGTCCAGCTGGCTGGACCCTTTGGCATATCCGCTCGCCTCAGAGGCGCGCACCAGTTTCAGGTAGGCCAGAACACCCATGATCAGACCGGCAAAGGCCAGGATCGCGGCAATCGTCAGCTGACTGTCTGTCAGGTCATTCGAGGTCAGCGCGATATATCCAAAGGCCCAGAACCCCGCCCATGCGATCACGTTGATGATGGCGATGAGTTTGGTCATGCGTTACACCCTCTCGATGATCTTCTCGCCGAACAGACCCTGTGGTCTAAACACCAGAAAGATCAGCGCCAGCACATAGGCGAACCAGTTCTCGGTCGCGCCGCCGACCAGCGGGCCAATCGAGAATTCGAACAGCTTCTCGCCCACACCGATGATCAGACCGCCGACGATCGCACCGGGGATCGAGGTGAACCCGCCCAGCATCAACACAGGCAGCGCCTTGAGCGCGATCAGCGACAGCGAGAACTGCACGCCCGATTTGGTGCCCCACATGATCCCCGCGACCAGCGCCACGAACCCGGCCACCGACCAAACCATGACCCAGATAAAGTTGAGCGAGATCCCGACCGAAAGTGCCGCCTGATGGTCATCCGCCACAGCGCGCATGGCCCGCCCCTGCTTTGTGTACTGGCTGAAGGCCACCAGCGCCGCCACCAGAAGCGCCGCGATCACGGTTGCCACGATGTCGAGGTTGTCGATGAAGAAACCATAGCCGAAGATGTTAAAGGTGACCTCGTCAATCCACAGGTTGATGCCCTGCGGCAGACCCACATCCAGCGTCTTGATCTCAGAGCCCCACATCAGGTCGGCCACGCCTTCTAGGAAATAGGCCAGACCGATCGTGGCCATGAACAGAATGATCGGCTCCTGCCCAACCAGATGCCGCATGACAAAGCGCTGCACACACCAAGCCAGCAGAACCATCACGCCCATTGTCAGGATGATTGCCAGCAGGGCGGGGATGGTCCAGCCGAAGTTATAGACATGTGTGCCGAAGGTCGCGTTGATCAAATGCGCGAAAGGCACTTGCCCGTTCATGATCCCGACCAGTGTCATCGCCGCAAACAGGGCCATAACCCCTTGCGCGTAATTGAAAATTCCGGATGCCTTGTAGATCAGCACAAAGCCCAGCGCGACCAGCGCATAAAGCACCCCGGCCATCAGACCGTTAAGGATGACCTCCGTGGCAAAGATTAACTGCTCAGGCATATGTGCCTCCCCGGATATCTGCTTTGGTCTCAGTCATGGCTGACTCCCAGATAGGCGTCGATGACTTCCTGATTGTTGCGCACCTCGTCGGGCGTGCCGTCACCAATCTTCTTGCCGTAATCCATCACGACCACGCGGTCGCTCAGGTCCATCACCACGCCCATATCGTGTTCGATCAGGGCGATGGTGGTGCCGAATTCGTCATTCACGTCGAGGATAAAGCGGCTCATGTCCTCTTTCTCTTCAACGTTCATGCCCGCCATCGGTTCATCCAGTAGCAAGAGCTTTGGTTCTGCCGCCAGAGCACGCGCAAGTTCCACCCGCTTTTTCAACCCGTATGGAAGGCGCGACACGGGCGTTTTTCGGATGTGCTGGATTTCAAGGAAATCGATGATCTTCTCGACCGCCTCACGGTTTTCAACCTCTTCCGCCTCGGCCTTTCCCTTCCACCAGGCCTGCTGGAGGATGTTGGTCTGCATGAAATTCAAACGCCCTGTCATGACGTTGTCCAAAACGCTCATCCCCTCGAACAGGGCGATGTTCTGGAACGTCCGCGCGATCCCCTGCTGCGCCACCTCAAAGGGCCGCATCGCTGGGCGTTTTGATCCGTGGAACCAGACCTCTCCCTCCTGCGGGACATAGAACCCCGAGATGACGTTCAGCATCGATGATTTTCCGGCCCCGTTCGGCCCGATGATGGCGCGAATCTCACCCTCGCGAATATCGAACGAGATATCCTTGATCGCCACGACGCCGCCAAAGCGCAGAGTGATGTTCTTCATCTCCATCACCACGCCGCCGATCTTGCGACCGTCTTCGGTGACATATCCTTCGGCGTTATCCAGCATCAGTCACTCCCTGACTTGCGCAAAAAACGGGATGGCGGACAGGGCGATGGCCGCAGGTCGCGCGGTGCTGTGGCGGCCCTCATTCCGCTGCCACCTTGTGCTGCGCAACCGGTACAACCGGCGCGTCCACGATTTTCAGCGTCGCGCTAATCGATCCCTTGCGCCCATCCTCATAGGTCACTTCGGTCGTGGTCGAGACGCTTTCGGACCCGTCGTAAAGCGCCGCAATGATGTCGTGGAACTTCTCTTCGACAAACCCGCGCCGAACTTTCCGGGTGCGGGTCATCTCACCATCATCAGCATCCAGTTCCTTGTGCAGCACCACAAAGCGATGCACCTGGCAACCGGACAGCATTTCATCAGCCGCTACCGATTTGTTGACCTCTTCCACATGCGCCTTGATCGTCTCTAACACACGCGGATGGCCCGCCAGTTCCTGATAGGACGCATAGGCCACGTTGTTGCGTTCCGCCCAGTTGCCGACCGCTGTCAGGTCAATATTGATGAAGGCCACACAGCGATCCTTGCCGTTTCCGAACAGAACGACCTCGAGAATATCGGGGTAGAACTTCAGCTTGTTCTCGACATATTTCGGCGCGAACATGGACCCGTCGGCCATTTTGCCCACGTCCTTGGCCCGGTCGATGATCCGCAGATGGCCCGAGCTTTCCTCGATGAACCCGGCATCACCCGTTGCCACCCAGCCTTCGGCATCTTTGGTTGATGCCGTGGAATCCGGGTTGTTGTAATATTCGACAAACACGCCGGGCGAGCGGTAGTGGATCTCGCCCTTGTCGTCGATCTTGATCTCAACATCCGGCGCGGGCACGCCAACCGTATCGGCCCGAACCTCACCATCCGGCTGTACGGTGATGAACACGGTTGCTTCGGTCTGACCGTAAAGTTGTTTCAGGTTAATGCCCAAAGATCGATAGAAATCAAAGATTTCCGGTCCGATCGCTTCACCCGCTGTATAGCCAACCCGGAACCGGCCATAGCCCAGCGTATCCTTGAGCGGCCCATAGACCAACAGGTTACCCAGCGCGTATTTCATCCGGTCGCCAAAGCCGACGGGTTTGCCATCCAGCAACTTGCCGCCCACCTTTTTGGCATGCGCCATGAAGTGATGGAACATGCGCTGTTTCAGCTTGCTCGCATCCTCCATCCGGATCATTACATTGGTCAGCTGGCTTTCAAACACGCGCGGCGGGGCGAAGAAATAGGTCGGCCCGATTTCGCGCAGATCGGTCATCATCGTGTCGGCGCTTTCCGGGCAGTTCACGCAGAACCCGCACCAATAGGCCTGACCGATGGAAAAGATGAAATCCCCAACCCATGCCATTGGTAGGTAGGAGAGGATATCTTCATCGCGGGTCAGATGGTCGAAGATCGCTGAATTCTTGGCGCTTTCGATCACGTTGCGGTTCGACAGAACCACCCCCTTGGGCTTGCCCGTTGTGCCCGAGGTATAAAGCATGACGCAGGTGTCGTTATAGGTGATCTCAGAGATGCGCTTGTCCAGCTCTGCATCAAACCGCTGATGTCCTGCCTGACCTTCGGCCATGAGGTCTTCCAGCGCGTTCATCTGGCTGTGGTCGTATTTCCGCATCCCTCGCTTGTCGGTATAGAGGATGTGCTTGATCTGGTGCACTTTTTCCTGAATTTCGATGACCTTGTCGACCTGTTCCTGATCACCGCAGACGACGTATTTCGCGCCGCAATGCTCCATCACATAGGTCATCTCTTCGGCGACTGCGTCCTGATACAGAGGCACCGGAATTGCACCGACCATCTGTGCCGCGACCATGGTCCAGTAATGCGCTGGCCGGTTGCGTCCGACCACGGCAATGTGGTCACCGCGCTCAACGCCAATTTCAAGAAATCCAAGAGCGAGCGCGCGAATTTCCTTGGCCGCTTCAGCCCAGGTCCAGCATTGCCAGATCCCAAATTCTTTTTCCCGATAGGCCGGGGCATCCCCGAACTGGGTCGCGTTGCGGTGTAGAAGCGCCGGAAGGGAGTGCAACCCTTCGGCGCCCGACTGCGTCTGAGCCAATCTTTTTCTCCTCCCCATCCGGCCTCCTCTAAGCCGGAAATGGCGGATCCGGGAAAGCCCCCGGATGCCAGTGCCCCGATTTGGGACACCCGCACGATCAGCGTCAAGTTTTGCCTGATGTTTTCTCAATTCTTACGAATTGTAACAGGTGCAGAAGGGTGATGTTACGTTTTGTACAATATGTACAAATGCAGACTGTTACGAGGAACCCGTTCGTCCCACGCAATTACCGTACCAAACAGGTCCTGTGTGCAGCAGGGACGCCGGACCGGCAAACAGAATTCGACCTTCGGCAGGTTGGCGCGGTTACTGATACTTAGCTTTTAATGCTGCTTTTTTAAAACGACCAACAGATGTTGAGCGCAACGTGTACAGCAACCCCAAAAGTTTCGTGTTCAAGGGCATTGTCTTATCGCGGTAAACGAGACTTGCCTCATAGGGCTTGTTGGCGTCGCAAAGTTCAATGATTTCACCTGCGGCCAAAACCATCTCTTCCATCAGGGTTTCTGCGGCTACTGCCTTGCTTGCCTCATCCTCGGAAATTGTTTTGTCTCTTTGGGACTTTCGCCGGAAATCCACAATGGCAGCGGGCACGTATTCAGTGACCCGATTTCTGAATCGCGTCATGTCAGAGCCATTGGCCTGAGTGCCGTCCGATTTGGTGTAGGAGTTGTAATCACCGTATAGGGCCAGGATCGTGCTCGTCTGGTGAAACAAAAGATCTTGCCGTGCAAAATCGAGTTCGACATAGCGATCAATTCGGGCCTGCTCTTCGATCATGACCGATACTGCAGTCTTCGCATCATCTGCTTTGGCACTATGAACCGCCAAAACAAATAAGGCCAAAATCAAAACAATCCTGGACACCCAAAGCTTTCCAACTCGACTTGCAATCATAACGAGGTACTCCTTCACCATTGAGAAAGCACTCGAACACTACCACAAATCGGCAAATAAATCCGCCAAGCCGAAATTCGGGCCGTTAGCGCCTGACGCCTTTTGAGCCCCTACAACCAATCCCGCAGGATCGGGATCAGGGGCACATCCGCGGCCGGCATGGGGTAATTGCGCAGGTCATTTGCGCGGACCCATTTCAGCGCCTGCCCCTCTTTCGACTGTGGGATGCCCTGCCATTTGCGGCAGGCGAACAGAGGCATCAGCAGGTGGAAATCATCATAGCTGTAGCTGGCGAAGGTCAGGGGGGCAAGGCACGAGGCCCAGGTGTCGATGCCCAGTTCCTCGTGCAATTCGCGGATCAGGGCGGCCTCGGGGGTTTCGCCGGGCTCGATCTTGCCGCCGGGAAACTCCCAAAGACCGGCCATGGATTTGCCCTCGGGGCGTTGGGCCAACAGCACCCGGCCCTCGATGTCGATCAAGGCGACAGCAGAGACCAACACGGTTTTCACGAGCGGTAATCCGCGTTGATCTCGATATATCCGTGCGTCAGATCGCAGGTCCAGACGGTGGAATTGCCTTCGCCCAGGCCCAGATCAACGGCGATGACCAGATCCTGACCTTTCATATAAGCGGCAGCTGCGTCTTCGCTGTAATCGGGGCTGACCCAGCCTTTTTCGGCCACAAGGATGTCGCCGAAGGAAATGCTCAGCAGGTCGCGGTCCGCCGCGGCACCGGATTTACCGATGGCCATGACGATACGACCCCAGTTCGGGTCTTCGCCCGCGATGGCGGTTTTGACCAGCGGAGAGTTGGCGATGGCAAGGCCGTGGATCTTGGCGTCAGCGTCTGTTGCGGCCCCTTTTACGCGGATTTCGACGAATTTCGTGGCACCTTCGCCATCGCGCACCACTTGCTGGGCCAGATCCAGCATCACGGCTTCCAACGCCTCGGCGAAAGCCGCGTTGCCGGTGGCGTCCACACCCGAAGCGCCGGTGGCGCACAGCAGCAGGCTGTCCGAGGTGGATGTATCGCTGTCCACGGTGATGCAGTTGAACGTCCGGTCTGTCTGCGCGCTCAGCATCGCCTGCAACGCTGATTGTTCGACCTGCGCGTCGGTGAAGATATAGACCAGCATCGTCGCCATATCTGGCGCAATCATGCCCGAACCCTTTGCAATCCCCGCAATAGAGACTGTTTTGCCATCAATTTCGACCTGCGCCACGGCCCCTTTCGGGAAGGTGTCCGTGGTCATGATCGCGCGTGCGGCGTCTTCGATCGCGTGACGGCTGAGACCCGCCTTCAGCGTTTCAAGCTTGGCAATGATGCGGTCATGAGCCAGCGGCTCACCAATCACGCCGGTGGAGGAGGTAAAGACCCGCTCGACCGGAACACCAGTCGCCTTCGAGACGGCCTGCGTCACCTCGGCCACCGAGGTCTGACCATAATGCCCGGTAAAGGCATTGGCATTGCCCGAGTTCACCAGGATCGCCGCCGGGCCATCACTGGGCCCGCCGGTCTTGTCCTGACAATCCAGAACCGGTGCCGCCCGTGTGGCCGAACGGGTAAAGACCCCGGCCACAGATGTGCCCGGGTCCAGCACGGCCAGCATGACATCGGTGCGGCCCTGATATCGCACGCCCGCCGCGACGGTGGCGAACCGCACACCGTCAATTGCAGGCAAATCAGGGAAGAACGCTGGCGCTAGCGGCGAAACCTTGGTGATCTTGGCCACGGGGGTTACTCCTGAATCAGGTCCAGCTGGCGCAGGACTTCGGGTCCGGCACCTTCCAGAGCGGGGCGGTCGATCTGGGCCTGCTGTGTCAGTTCATCGATGCGTGCCTGAATGGCGTCCTGCTGAACGGTTTGTGCAAGCTCTTCGCGCACGGCGTCCAGCGCGGGCGCTTCGGTTTTGCGCTTGTCGTTCAGCTTGACCACATGCCAGCCGAACTGCGTCTGAACCGGGTCGGACACCTGCCCTTTTTCGAGCGCGACCACGGCTGTTTCGAATTCCGGTACCATCTGGCCCTTGCCGAACCAGCCCAGCGCGCCGCCATTGGGGCCGGACGGACCGGTGGAGTGCTCGCGCGCGAGTTCGGCGAAATCGGCGCCGTCATCGAGCTGCGCCTTGAGGTCCTTGGCCTGTTCTTCGGTCTCGACCAGAATGTGGCTGGCATCGAATTCGTCTTCGCCCGCGAAATCGTTGTACTGCGCGTCGTAGGCTGCCTGAATGGCCTCGTCCGTGACAACCGTATCGGTCAGGGCTGTGACGGTCTGAACCGCCAGAAGGGAGCGTTCTTCATTTTTCAGCCGCAGCGTGTTCAGTTTGTTCAGCCCATCCTGCTGTTGCCCCAGCAGTTGCTGCTGGATCAGCTGTTCTAGTACGAAGTCGAACAATACATCATCTTCGGCCTGCTGGTATTGCGGCGGCAGGGCGGCAACGGTTGCGATCACGTGACCCAAAGTGATCTCATCCCCGTTCACACGCGCCACCACGGTTGATGCATCCGGCTGGGTTTCGGCGGCCAGCGGCAAGGCCATCATGGCGGTCAGAGCCAGCGATGGCAGAAAAGTGAGGCCTTTGGGCATTGAATCATCCTATTTCCTTGCCGCGGCAGGGCGCAGCGTTGACACTCTGGAACCTGCCGCTTACATCGCTTTGAAGCCTTGGACAGGGCCGCCTTTCACCCCCCGTATCTATGGGTTGCGCGCAAGGTGGGCAAGCCTGTCAAAAACCAAGACAAGAACAGATCCGCTGGAGTGAACATGCTGGGACTCGGAACGCTCGCCAAAAAGGTGTTCGGAACACCGAACGACCGCAAGATCAAGGCGACCCGCCCCCTGATCGAAAAGATCAACGCGCTGGAACCCGAGTTCGAGAAGCTGTCCGATCAGGACCTGATCGACAAGACAGAAGACCTGCGCAAACGCGCGCTGGATGGCGAAAGCCTTGACGATCTGCTGCCCGAAGCCTTTGCCAACGTGCGCGAAGGTGCCCGCCGCGCGCTGGGGCTGCGCGCCTTTGACGTACAGCTGATGGGCGGTGTGTTCCTGCATCAGGGCAACATCTCGGAAATGAAGACGGGTGAGGGCAAGACACTGGTCGCGACCTTCCCGGCGTATCTGAACGCGCTGACCGGCAAGGGCGTGCATGTGGTCACGGTGAACGAATACCTGGCCAAGCGCGACGCGGAATGGATGGGCAAGGTGTTTGCTGCCGTGGGCATGACCACCGGCGTGATCTGGTCGGGCCAGCCCGATGCAGAGAAACTGGCCGCCTATAAATGCGACATCACCTATGCCACCAACAACGAGCTGGGTTTTGACTATCTGCGCGACAATATGAAGGCCGATCTGGAGCAGGTTTACCAGAAGCACCACAATTTCGCGATTGTGGACGAGGTCGATTCGATCCTGATCGACGAGGCGCGGACGCCGCTGATCATCTCGGGCCCGGCACAGGACCGCTCGAACCTGTATACCGCCATCGATGCGCTGATCCCGAGCCTGACCGACGAACACTACACGTTGGACGAAAAGGCCCGCAACGTGACCTTCACGGATGAGGGCAACGAGTTTCTGGAGCAACAACTGTTGGCTGCCGGTCTGATTCCCGAAGGCCATTCACTGTATGACCCGGAAAGCACGACCGTGGTGCATCACGTGAATCAGGGTCTGCGCGCGCACAAGCTGTTCCAGCGCGACAAGGATTACATCGTGCGCGACGGCAATGTCGTTCTGATCGACGAATTCACGGGCCGCATGATGCCGGGCCGCCGCCTGTCCGAGGGTCTGCACCAGGCCATCGAAGCCAAGGAAAACGTGCAGATTCAGCCCGAGAACGTGACGCTGGCCAGCGTGACCTTCCAGAACTATTTCCGCCTATACGAAAAGCTGGGCGGCATGACCGGGACCGCCCTGACCGAGGCCGAGGAATTTGCCGAGATTTACGGCCTTGGCGTGGTCGAGGTTCCGACCAACAAGCCGATTGCCCGTGTGGACGAGGACGATCAGGTCTATCGCACCGCCATGGAAAAATACGGCGCGATGATCGAAGAAACCAAGAAGGCGCAGGAAACGGGCCAGCCGGTCCTGCTGGGCACGACCTCGATCGAGAAATCGGAACTGCTGAGCCAGATGCTAACCAAGGAAGGCATCGCGCATAATGTTCTGAACGCCCGCCAGCACGAGCAGGAGGCGCAGATTGTCGCCGATGCGGGCCGTCTGGGCGCGGTGACCATCGCCACCAACATGGCCGGTCGCGGTACAGACATTCAGCTGGGCGGCAATGTCGAAATGAAGGTGCTGCAAGCGATGGCGGACAACCCCGAGGCTGATCCGTCAGACCTGCGTGCCGCAGAAGAAGCACGCCACGCGGAAGAAAAAGAAAAGGTTCTAGCTGCGGGAGGCCTTTATGTGATGGCGTCCGAACGCCACGAAAGTCGCCGCATCGACAACCAGCTGCGCGGCCGTTCGGGCCGTCAGGGCGATCCGGGCCGTACCGTGTTCTACCTGAGCCTTGAAGACGACCTGATGCGCATCTTTGGCTCGGAACGGCTGGACAAGGTGCTGACCACGCTGGGCATGAAAGAAGGCGAGGCAATCATTCACCCCTGGGTGAACAAGTCGCTGGAACGCGCGCAGTCCAAGGTCGAGGGCCGCAACTTCGACATGCGCAAGAACGTTCTTAAATTCGACGACGTGATGAACGATCAGCGCAAGGTGATCTTTAGCCAGCGCCGCGAGATCATGTCGGCCAATGACCTGTCCGAGATCGTCTCGGATATGCGCGAGCAGGTGATTGACGATCTGATTGACGAATACATGCCGCCGAAATCCTATGCAGATCAGTGGGATACCGACGGTCTGCATGCGGCGATCAAGGACAAGCTGACCATCGACGCCCCGGTTCAGGACTGGGCTGCCGAAGAAGGCGTGGATGACGAGCAAGTGCGGGAGCGCTTGGTTAAGGCCGCAGATGAGATGATGGCCCAGAAGGCGGTTGCCTTTGGTCCCGAAAACATGCGCAACATCGAAAAGCAGGTGCTGTTGCAGACCATCGATGCCAAATGGCGCGAGCATCTGCTGACGCTGGAACACTTGCGCTCGGTCGTGGGTTTCCGCGGCTATGCCCAGCGCGATCCGCTGAACGAATACAAAAACGAAAGCTTCCAGCTGTTCGAAACCATGCTGGACGGTTTGCGGGAAACCGTGACACAGCAATTGTCGCGCGTGCGTCCACTGACCGAAGAAGAGCAAAAGGAAATGCTGGCGCAGATGGCGGCGCAACAAGCACAGGCACAGCAGGCCGTGGACAAAGCCGCAAGCCAGGCCGAGGCCAAGGCCGAAGCGGCGGCGTCAGGCGATGCGCTGCCGGGGTTTGACGAGGGCGATCCGTCAACCTGGGGTAACCCGTCGCGAAACGACCTGTGCCCCTGCGGATCCGGAAAGAAGTTCAAACACTGCCACGGCAGATTGACCTGACGTTAACACCCTTTCATCACAATGAGTCCGTCTCGCGGCCACAAATTGGCCGCGATTGGTGGCGAGAGTGCAAGCTGCTCCTTCAACTGGGGAGGGTGTCTTGTTTGTAGTTCGCAACTACGTAACCATGTGCGGAACGGTCGCTTGTGCCTTGGGCATAGGCTATCTGATGCAGAACGGACCGGCTGCGCAGCAGAACCGCGCGCAGGGCGGTGTTGATGTGGCCTCCGTTGCCGATCAGTCTTCGATTCTGTCGGGGCTGGACAGTATCGTGCTGACGTCGGCTACCGTATCAGATGCCGATCCGGTCAATGTCACACCGGCACCCCGCGTTGTACCCGCTGTCCCCAGAACATCGAGTTGCAGGATCAGCGCGCACGCGACCGCAGCGCCCGGTGCCTTGGCGCACCTGTCGCTGAAAGCGCCGTGCCACAAGAATGAGCGGATTGAAATCCACCATAGCGGCCTCACTGTTAGCCAGATGACTGACGCCAGCGGCGCGCTGGATATGGCGATCCCGGCCCTTTCGGAATATGCGATTTTCCTGTTTTCCTTCGAAGATGAAACAGGCACCGTCGCCACCACTCACGTCCCCGAAATCGCCGGTTTTGATCGTGTTGTCCTGCAATGGCAGGGTGATACCGAGTTGCAGATTCACGCGCTGGAATTTGGCGCCAGCTATGGCGCGGATGGCCATGTCTGGGATGACGCATCTGCCGAAGGCGCCGGTAAGGTTATGCGCTTGGGTCAATCCGATTCCGGGATTACTCAGAATATCGAAGTGTATTCTTTCCCGGCCAGCACTTCGGATCAGTCGGGCACGATTGACCTGACCGTCGAGGCCGAAGTGACCGATGCAAACTGCGGCCACACGCTGAACGTGCAGTCGCTGGAGCTGTTGTCGGACCGCCGCCTGCGGTCGCGCGACATGTCCGTGACCTTGCCGGATTGTTCGCGCTCGGGCGAGTTTCTGGTGTTGAATAATCTGCTCTCAGACCTGACAATCGCGGCAAAGTAATCCGCAGGCAGGCTTGAACCTCTTATGACATTTTTCCGTGTGGCGGTGGCTGCGCTGTTTTCCGTGACGGTGGCGACCGGTGCTTTTGGGCAGGACATCACGTTGACCTCGCATGATGGCAAGGTCGAAGTGACAGGCAATCTGCTGAGCTTTGACGGTGAGTTTTATCGCGTCGATACGCAATTCGGGACGTTGACCGTGGATGGTTCCGGCGTCACATGCGAGGGACCCGCCTGCCCCAACCTGATCGATTTCGTCGCCGAAGTGCAGTTTTCCGGATCATCGGTGATGGCCGAAACGGTGCTGCCCGCCCTGATCATCGGCTTTGCCCGTCAGGAAGACCTGACCGCGACCCCCGCCCGCGTGGATGAGGACACCTTTGTTTACGAGTTGCATCAGGCAG
The DNA here is from genome assembly GCF_056540845.1 of Ruegeria sp. AL2. Classification (NCBI taxonomy): domain Bacteria; kingdom Pseudomonadati; phylum Pseudomonadota; class Alphaproteobacteria; order Rhodobacterales; family Roseobacteraceae; genus Ruegeria; species Ruegeria sp. AL2. The sequence continues at coordinate 75,716 of NZ_JBQFXM010000013.1, read as the reverse complement.
GCCGGTCGGCGCCGCTTGCGCGGTTTTTCTTTGACGTGGGCACCACGGATCGCGGGTTCAGCGACCTGATCGCAGACCGGGCGGATATCGTGATGGCCCTGCGCGAGATGCGCGAGGCCGAGCGGGAGGCTGCCGAAGCTGCGGGGTTGGGTGATCTGAAACGCTCGCGGCGATCACGGGTCATTGCACTGGATGCCATGGTCCCGGTCGTGGCCCCCGACAGCGTGATGCGACAGGTTTCGCTGGCGGATCTGGCCCGCATTCTGTCCGGCGAGGTCAGCAACTGGGCGCAGCTGGGTGGGCCGGATGCCCCTATTGCACTGCATGTGCCAGAGGCCGGGTCGGGTCTGGCGCAGGCGGTCGAGGATCAGGTTCTGAAAACCGCCGGTGTGGTGCTGACCGATACGGCGATCCGCCACAATCGCATACATGACCTGACCGCGGCTGTGGCTAAGGATCCGTTTTCCATCGGTATCGCCAGCAAGGCATCGGCCCATGGCACCCGCGCTGTGCCTTTGACTGGCGGGTGCGGGCATCCTCTGGCCGCGACCCGCCAGTCAATCAAGACCGAAGATTACCCGCTGAATATGCCCATGTTCCTGTATCTGCCGGAACGCCGCCTGCCCCGGATTGCGCGACAGTTTCTGGCCTATAGCCAAAGCCCCGAGGCACAGGTGGCGATACGTGACGCAGGATATGTGGATCAATCTGCTGAAACCCTGCCGGTTGGCGTGCAGGGGGACCGGCTTGCCAATGCGGTCGTCACCGGCGGAACTGAGGTCGGACTGGAGGAATTGCAGCGCATGATCGAGACCTTGCGCCCGCTGTCGCGCCTGTCCCTGTCGGTCCGGTTCGAGCCCGGATCGTCCCGTCCGGACGCGCAGTCACGCGCCAATATTCAGCAACTGGCGCAAATGCTGGACGCGGGTACGTTGCAGGCACGCAAGGTGGTGTTTGCAGGCTTCAGCGATGGGGACGGGGGTGCCGTTTCAAATGCCCGCATCGCCCTGCGGCGCGCGCAAACCGTGCGAAACGCGGTTATCGCCGCGCTTGAAGCCCCGATCCCTGATAGTATCACGGTCACCGCCGAAGGATTTGGTGAAGCGATGCCCATGGCCTGCGATGACACCGAATGGGGCCGCAAGGTCAACCGCCGGGTCGAGATTTGGGTGCAGTAGCCGCTAGAGATACCCTTCGGAACGAAAGCTGAGCTCGGTCGATTTGCCGATGATCAGGTGGTCATGCAGAATCAGCCCCAGGGCGGAACAGGCATCCTGAATGCGGTTGGTCATATCGATGTCTGACTGTGACGGCGTTGGGTCGCCCGAAGGATGGTTGTGCACCAATATCAGGGCCGAGGCATTCAGTTCCAACGCCCGTTTCGCCACTTCGCGCGGATAGACCGGCACGTGATCCACGGTGCCTTTGGCCTGTTCCTCATCCGCGATCAGGACGTTCTTGCGATCCAGATAGAAAACGCGAAATTGCTCGGTCTCGCGATGCGCCATTGTCGTGTGGCAATAATCCAGCAGCGCGTCCCAGCTGGATATTACGTGTCGTTGCATCACCCGCGCCCGTGCCATCCGATGCGCGCAGGCTTCGAGGATTTTCAGATCGGTGATGACCGTATCACCAACGCCCTTGATCTGCCGCAGCCGTTCTTCGGGTGCTGTCAACACACGGTTGAAATCGCCAAAGGCATTCATCAATGCCCGCGCCAATGGTTTCACATCCTGCCGAGGGATGGACCGGAACAAAACCAGCTCCAGCAACTCATAATCCGGGATCGCTGCGGATCCGCCCGCCATGAACCGTTCGCGCAGCCGCTTGCGATGGTCTTTGATGTAGGAGGGTAACCGACCATTCGGCAGCGGCTGCGCTGGCGCTTCGTCCGTATCAAACAGCATGGGGGCTTCGGCAAAGGCGTCCTGTGTCATGCGTTTACCCTGTCGCAGAATCACTTTCCGAAAGGTTAATGAGCCTCTCCTGCCATACGCGCGGTGGCGCGGCGGACAATCATGTGCAGAAGGATCGAAAATACGCCCAGAGTCAGCATCGCCGCAAACATCAGGTCCGTCTTGGCACGGCCATTGGCCAGCAGCATCAGATATCCCAGACCTTGCGATGAACCGACCCATTCACCGATCACGGCACCGATCGGCGCATACACCGCCGCCAGCCGCATCCCCGAGGCCAGAGACGGCAACGCCGCAGGGATACGGATGTGCCACAACACAGTGCGCTTGCTGGCCTGCATCGTGCGTGCAAGGTCCAGATACCCCTGCGGTGTCCGCATCAAACCGTCAAAAAAGGACGACGTGATCGGGAAATAGATGATCAGGACCGCCATCGCGACCTTGGACAACAGGCCATAACCCAGCCACAGGGTCAGCAACGGGGCCAGTGCAAAGACCGGCAGGGCCTGCGTGAACACCAGCATTGGCTGCACCAAAACTCGTGCGACGCGGGAATTGGCCAGCTGCAATGCAGTGACAACGCCAAGCAGCGTGCCGCAGGCAAGGCCGATAATGACCTCAATGGCTGTGATCCAGGTGTGTTCGGCAATCAGCCAGCGGTTCTGCCACCAGGTTTCGGCAACCACCACGGGGCCGGGCAGGATGAACTTTGGCAATCCGGTCAGGGTCACGATCCCCTGCCAGATGGCAAGGGCAAACAGGGTTGCTGCCGGAACAGAGAGGGACTTCATACCCCGCCCTCCCGCAGCAGCCGCAAAAGCGCGCCTTGTGTTTCCAGCGTCTGCAAATCATCGACGCTGCGCGGGGCTGGAGCAACCGGCGGATCGCACGGTGTCAGCCCGTGCTGTGTCATGACGACGATGGATTGCCCCAGACGCGCGGCCTCGCCCGGATCGTGGGTTACCAGAAGGACAGTACGGCCTTTCAGCGCCTCGGCGGCCAGATCCTGCATATCGGCACGGGTTCGGGCATCAAGGGCTGAAAAGGGTTCATCCAGCAACACGATCGGCCGGTCTTCCATCAGGGTGCGGGCCAGTGCCACACGTTGCCGCTGCCCGCCCGAAAGCTCGGGCGGTTTCTTGGTCATATGGTCCTGCAAGCGCATCCGTTCGATCAGGCGGTCGCGCCGGTCAAGGTCAACTTTCTCGCCCCGCAGCCGCGCGCCCAGTGAGACGTTTTGCGCAACACTCGCCCAAGGCAGCAACAGGTCGTCCTGCGCCATATAAGCAACCCGGTCTGAAACCGGCTGGCCATCGCTGGCGGTGATCCGGCCCGTGAATTCAGCCCCGGTTTCCAGCCCGGCAATCAGCCGCAAAACCGTGGTTTTGCCAACACCCGATCCACCCAGCAGACAGGTCCACGCCCCTGCGTCAAGCGTCAGGGTCAGCGGTGCGAACAGAGTCGCGCCATCGATCGCGGCTGTGCCGCTGATAGTCAGAACGGGCGCCGGGGTCATGGGGTCAGACCCATCTGCCAGAAATTGACCTCCAATTCCGTCGCTGTACGGAACGTCCGGCACAGACGATCCCAGCGGGGCGAAGATTGGAAATCCGCCCCAATCCTTCGTATTAGAGCCGAATCAAGCAATTCGCCCACGGCCGCGCAGGCGTTCTGATAGCCTTCATCCGCGTAGGTATCGATCCAGCCACGATAGGATGTGGATGTTGCTTCCGCAGACAGGCGGGTGCCAATCTCACCATATCCCATGACGCACGGTACAAGTGCTGCCAGAAGATCCAGCAGATCACCGCTATAGCCCGCCTCGAGAACAAAGCGGGTATAGGCCAGATTCTCGGGCCGTTCAGGCGTTGCAAACAGATCGGACTGCGAAATGCCTTCTGCTTCGCAAATGCCGATATGCAGCTTCATCTCTTCGCTGATCAGGCCGTTCACGGTACGCGACGCTGCCAGCATTTCAGCATGTGTTTCCGATTTCACCACGGCCAGCGCCCAGGCGCGCGCAAAATGGATCAGGAACACGTAATCCTGACGCAGATAGTGCAGGAACGCCGGGCGTGGCAGGGTGCCGTCTTTCAGTGCTTCGACAAAAGCGTGGCGGGTGTAATCCCGCCACGGCCCCTGCGCTGCATCGCGCATCAGCGCAAAGGCTTTGCCATAATCGCTCATTGCGCGGTTACGTCGATGGCTATGTCGCTGACGGGCAGGACGGTGTCGATCATGCCGCTGTCGTTCAGGAATGCCTCGAACCGGGCATAACGGCCAGCGTCAAACCCGGCGGGACGCAGGGCAAAGCGCGGCAGCGTGTCGACCCATGCGCGCGCATTCAGCTCGTCCTGCAGTTCGGGTGAAGTGGCTGAGAAGACCTCCCAGCTTTTTTCGGGGTTGTTGACGATGTACTGAGTCGCTTTTTCGGTCGCGGCCAGGAAACGGGCGATCTTGTCTTTGTCCATCGTATCGGGGTTGGCGACATAGATCAGTTCGTCATAAGACGGCACGCCCTCTTCCTCGATATAGAAACAGGTGCCGGGGCGGCCTTCGATATCCATCTGGTTCAGCTCGAAGTTGCGATAGGCGCCGATCACCGCATCCACCTGACCGGTCATCAGCGAGGGTGAGAGCGAGAAATTCACGTTGATCATCTCAACATCATCCAGCGCGACGTCGTATTTGCCAAGCACGGTGCTGAGGATGGCCTCTTCCACACCGGCGACGGAAAAGCCGATTTTCTTGCCTTTGAGGTCAGCGGGCGATTTGATCGGCCCGTCTTTCAGAACCAGCAGGCAGTTCAGGGGCGTCGCGACGAGCGTGCCGACCCGTTTCAGTGGCAGCCCTTCGTGGATCTGCAAATGCAGTTGCGGCTGATAGGATACCGCCAGATCCGCCTGACCGGCAGCCACCAGACGCGGCGGCGCGGACGGGTCGGCGGGGGCAACGACTTCGACCTGCAACCCCTGTTCGGCGAAATAGCCGTTTTCCTGCGCCACGATGATGGGCCCGTGGTCAGGGTTGATAAACCAGTCCAGAAGGACGGTCATTTTGTCTTCGGCCCAGGCTGGCGCGGCGGCCAGAAGGGCAAGGGCTGTCATCAGCTTTTTCATATCTCACGTTTCCTTTTCTCAAGAGGCTGAGGCCGCGACGAGCACAATCTCGCCCGGCCAAATCGGTTGGATTTTCTCGGCAGCGCGCCATGCGCGCAGCCCAGTGGCACAGCAAAGGGCGAGGCGTTGCCCCTTGTTTGGGTCTATTTTTTGTATTTCTTCGGGTGAAATGCGCGTCGCGTTCGGGTGGGCCGAAACTGGCGCTTCGTCCGGGTCACGCAGTTCGATAATCTGGTCTGTCTCCCTCAACTGACTGGCAGCGAGAAAGCGGAAACAGCTTGACGGTTCCGGCGCGTCATCAAAACGAAACCCGGTGCTGCGCAGGGTTCGCGCATCATATTGCACCATCTGCCCTAGGGGTGATGGGTCAAGCCGCAAGATCAGGCTCAGCGCCATCTGCGCCTGCATGGACCCGATCACAGCGACAACGGGACCCAGAACGCCCGCCGTGGCACAACTTGCGCCGCTATCCGGCGCATCGGGGAATACAGCACGCAGAGAAGGCGCGCCGCCACAGAAGCCGCCTGCATAACCTGAAAGCCCCAGCACCGAGGCGCTGATCAGCGGCTTGCCTTGTGCCAGACAGGTATCCGACAGCATATAACTGACCGCATAGCTGTCGGCACAATCCAGGATAATATCCGCCTGCGACACCAGATCGGGTGCATTTTCCCCTGTTAGAGCCTTCTTTTGGCCCACAATGTCAATCTCGGCATTCAGCGCACGGCAACGGGTTGCCGCAACGTCTGCTTTGGGTTGCCCGCAATCTGTTTCGGAAAACATTGTCTGGCGATGCAGGTTCGACAGATCGACGATGTCACCATCGATAATTGTGATATGCCCCACCCCGGCCCCGGCCAATAGTGGCAGCAGCGGCGCGGCCAGACCACCTGCGCCGACCACCAGAACACGGGCCGCAATCAGGTGGGCCTGTCCTTCGATCCCAACCTCGGGCAGCAGCGTCTGGCGGGCATAGCGGCTCATCTCGTGACCTCGATCCAGGCACGCACCCGCGCTTCGGGGTCGGCGTTCAGCGTGATGTCCGTGACGGCCGAGACAATGTCGGCCCCTGCTGCCAGCACCCCTGCTGCGCGCTCGACGCTCATGCCGCCAATACCGACCAGAGGAATGTCCCCAACCCGCGCCTTCCATTCGGTCACGCGGGGCAGGCCCTGCTGATGCCATTTCATCTTTTTCAGGATGGTCGGATAGACCGGGCCCAGCGCCACGTAATCAGGATCCATGGCCAGAACCCGCTCAAGCTCATCATCGTCATGAGTGGAAACACCCAGCTTTAGACCCGCTTTTCGGATGGCTTTCAAGTCGGCATCATCCAGATCCTCTTGCCCCAGATGAACCCAGTCACAACCCAGATCGATGGCGTGTTGCCAGTAATCGTTGATCACCAGAACCGCCCCGTAGTCGCGGCACAGATCGCGCGAGGTGGCAATCTGATCGCGCACCAGCTCAACCGGCTGATCCTTGATACGCAACTGCACCAGCTTGACACCCAAGGGCATCATTCGCCGCAACCAGTCCGCGTGATCAAAGATCGGATAGAAACGGTCCAGCGTCATGACAGGAAGGCCTTTCCAACAACGGGGGTCGAAGGTTCGGCCATATCACGCGCCTCGATTGGGTCTGCCTGATGGGCCAGTTGCCCGGCATGGATTGCCTGCGCCATCGCCTTGGCCATCAGAACGGGATCACCGGCTCGGGCCACAGCGGTGTTCAGCAGAACGGCGTCATAGCCCAGTTCCATCGCGTGGGCCGCGTGGCTGGGCAGGCCGATCCCGGCATCCACCACCAGCGGCGTGTCGGGGAACTCGGCCCGCATCGACCGCAGGGCGTATTCGTTGTTCAGCCCACGCCCAGACCCGATAGGCGCCCCCCACGGCATCAGCACTTCACACCCCGCGTCCAGCAGGCGTTCGCCCACGATCAGATCATCGGTGGTGTAGGGAAACACCTTGAACCCGTCTTCGGTCAGGATTCGCGCAGCCTCGACCAGCTGGAACACATCCGGCTGCAAACTGTCGGTGTGGCCGATCAGTTCCAGCTTGATCCATTTGGTGTCAAACACTTCGCGCGCCATATGGGCTGTGGTCACCGCCTCTTTCACCGTATGACAGCCAGCCGTATTTGGCAGGATCAGAACGCCCAGCTCGCGGATCATCTGCCAGAATGTCTGCCCCGCGCCGGATTCCCGCCGCAGCGATACCGTTGCAACCGCCACACCGCTTTCACGAAAGGCCTGTTCCAGAATGGCGGGGCTGGGATATTGGGCGGTGCCCAGCATCAGCGGGTTCGGCAACTCGATGCCGTAGAACGTTCTCATCCTCAGCCCCCCTGCATCGGCGCGACAACTTCGATCCGGTCGCCATCGGTCAGTTTGTGCGCAATGCGCAGGCTTGACGGCACGAAATCTTCGTTCACGGCGGTGGCCACACGGCCCGAGAAGCCGCATTCCAGCAACAGATCCGACAGGGTTTCAGCGCGCACGTCCCGCGTCTCGCCGTTAAGCACGATCTTCATCGACCATCTCCGAATGTGTGTTGTCCAATGCCAGATCAGCGACACCCCGCGCCAATGCAGGGGCCAGCAGATAGCCATGGCGATAAAGCCCGTTGGCATAGATTGTCCGACCCAAGCGCCGGATACGCGGCAGGTTGTCCGGGAAAGCGGGGCGCAGGTCGACACCGATCTCCAGCACCTCGGCCTCGCCAAAGGCCGGGTTCACGGCATAGGCCGCGCTGAGCAGTTCCAGCATCGAGCGGGCGGTGATGCGGCTGCTGTCCTCGGATTCGATCATGGTTGCACCCAGCATGTAGACGCCGTCCCCGCGCGGAACGATGTAGAGCGGCATCCGCGGATGCAACAGCCGCACCGGGCGCGAAAGGTTCACATCGGGGCAGCGGAGAACCAGCATTTCACCCTTCACGCCGCGTAGGTCATGCAGATATTCGCGCGCGTGCAGGCCTCGGCAGTCAATGGCGTTGTCCAGTTGCGCCGGAGCTAGCTTTCGGTGGAATTCCACGCCTGCGCCTTGCAGGTGACGATGCAGATCGCGCAATGCCTGGCGAGGATCAAGGTGCGCTTCGTTTTCAAAATACAGAGCTTTGCTAAACTTGCTCAGATCAGGCTCTAATTCGATTATTTTCGCGCGATCAAACTCGCTGAACCCTTCGGTCCTGCGTGCAAACCGACGCAGGTCGGGCAGGTCACGTGCGTTGGCAACAACAAGGGTTCCACTTCTGTTTACCTGCGTTCGCTGCACCCACCATTCGATGGCTTCCTGCCCCAGCCGCAGAACCGGTTCTTCCGCATTTTCATATTCACACCACGGCGCCAGCATCCCACCGGCCCACCAGGAACACCCATGCGGGCCGGGCGGGCCGCCCGGATCAAAAACCTGCACCCTTGCGCCGCGTGACACAAGCTCACTGGCCACGGCCAGACCCGCAACGCCTGCACCTATGACCGACCAGAGCGTCACGCGGGCCAGATCCGATGGAAGTGGTGCACAGGGCCGTGCCCGGCACCAATCTTCAGCTCATCCGCCCGCGCGATGGCCCCTTGGAGATAATCATGCGCCTGCGCGACCGCATCCCTCAGCGGCAGGCCCCTGGCCAGTCCGGCGGCGATCGATGACGACAGGGTGCATCCGGTTCCGTGGGTGTTCTTCGTGTTCTGACGCGGGGCCTGAAACGCGGCCACGATACCTGAGGGGTCGACCAGCAGATCGTGGCAGACATCGCCGGACCCATGCCCGCCCTTCATCAAAACCGCACCTGCGCCCAGATCACACAGGGCCTGGCCTTGTGCGGCCATCTCGTCCGGTGATTGCGCCGGTGTCGCATCCAGCAAACACGCCGCTTCGGGCAGATTGGGTGTCAGCACAGTCGCTGCTGGCACCATCACTTGGCGCAGCGTCCGGACTGCTTCCTGCGCCAGCAAGGCATCTCCGGATTTTGCGATCATGACGGGATCAAGAATTATGGGGCCCTTGAACGTTTCCAGACCTCGAGCCACTGTGTGAATGATCTCTGGCGTGGCAAGCATACCGATCTTAATGGCCTTCACGTCCAGATCGCTCAGCACCGCGTCGATTTGAGCAGCAATGACATCCAGAGGAACCCCATGCACCGCAGTGACGGCTTGCGTGTTCTGCGCTGTAATGGCGGTAATGACGCTTGCGCCGAATACACCCAACGCGGACATCGCTTTCAGATCGGCCTGAATCCCGGCGCCTCCGCCACTGTCAGACCCAGCAATGGTCAGGGCAATTGCCGCCATTTCGTTGCTCCATCTTTTTTGGGCAACGAGGTAAGGAAAACGTCTGTGTTCATAAGACCGTTCCCTACGCCGGAATTGCCCGGATCAGGTTCGATGGGTTAGCGCGGCTGCGCCTCTCAGCCCTGATACGGGCACCCCAACGGTTGTCGTGGACAATTTCAGGGTCGACGGTCGGAATCAAGACCCAATTTGGCAAATGCATTGCCACTTTTGGTCATCTGATAAGGCCAATTGAGTGTTTTTAGGGAGTGTTTTGCGAGGCTCTGCCTCGCGCTCCGGGATATTTAGAGCCAGATGAATAACGGATCCCTGCTTCATCTGGCTGGAAATATCCCGGGGGAGGCGCCCGAAACGGGCGGCGGGGGCAGAGCCCCCGGGTAACCCTGGTTGTCAGCTTTTCATACCGTCCCAGAAGGATTTGACGGATGAGAAAAAGCTTTTTGATTCCGGGTGGTTGTCTTCGCCCAGGTCATCAAACTCGCGCAGAAGTTCTTTCTGGCGGGTGGTCAAGTTGACCGGGGTTTCAACCGCCAGTTCGATGAACATGTCGCCAACACCGCCGCCGCGCAATGCGGGCATGCCTTTGCCGCGAAGACGCATTTGCCGACCCGACTGGCTGCCAGCCGGGATCTGCACCCGCCCACGCCCGCCATCGATTGTCGGAACCTCGATCGATCCACCCAGCGCGGCCTTGGCCATGCTGACCGGTACACGGCAATAAAGGTTTACGCTGTCGCGTTCGAACAACTTGTGATCAGACACTTCCACAAAGATGTAGAGGTCGCCCGGAGGGCCACCACGCATTCCGGCCTCGCCTTCACCCGCCAGTCGAATACGCGTTCCGGTTTCGACACCAGCGGGGATGTTGACCGACAAAGCGCGATCTTTTTCGACGCGGCCTGCACCCTTACAGGATTTGCAGGGGTTCTTGATGATCTGACCCAGACCCGAACAGGTGGGGCAGGTTCGTTCGACCGTAAAGAAGCCCTGTTGCGCCCGCACCTTACCCATGCCGGAACAGGTGGGGCAGGTTGTCGGCTCGACCCCGCCTTCTGCACCGGTTCCTTCGCAGGAGGAACAAGCCACGGCTGTAGGTACATTGATGGTTTTCTGCTGGCCCGAGAACGCCTCTTCCAGCGATACACGCAGGTTATAGCGCAGGTCAGAGCCGCGCGCGGCGCGTCGGCCGCCACCACCACGTTGCCCGCCCATGAAATCGCCGAACAGGTCGTCGAATACATCCGAGAACGCGCTGGAGAAATCGCCCTGCCCAAAGCCGCCGCCATGCCGACCACCGCCGCCCATGCCGTTTTCAAACGCGGCGTGGCCAAAGCGGTCATAGGCCGCCTTTTTGTCGGCATCGCGCAGCACGTCATAAGCCTCGTTGGCTTCCTTGAACTGCGCCTCGGCATCCGGGTTGTCCTTGTTGCGGTCCGGATGCAACTCTTTGGCTTTCGTGCGAAAACCTTTCTTGATCTCATCCGCCGAAGCGCCCTTGGACACACCGAGCACTTCGTAATAGTCGCGTTTTGACATCAGTATTTCCTTCTGCCTCAACGTAAATAGGCCGGCCCGGCATCCGGACCGGCCCACATTGGCCCGGTTACCCGTTAGTTACGCTTTTCGTCGTCCAGATCTTCAAACTCGGCATCGACGATATCGTCATCACCATGTGCGGCATCCGCTGCGACAGGCTCGTCCTCGGCCTCTTCGGACTGCGCCTTGTAGATGGCCTCACCCAGCTTCATCGCTGCTTCGGTGACATTCTGGATGCCAGACTTGATCTTGTCGGCATTGTTGGTTTCCAGCTCGTCCTTGAGTGCGGCGATGGCCAGTTCGATGGCTTCGATCGTGGTCGGGTCGACTTTGTCGGCATGCTCTTCCATCGACTTTTCGGTCGAGTGGATGAGGCTTTCCGCCTGGTTCTTGGCGTCGACTAGCTCGCGGCGTTCCTTGTCGGCTTCCGCGTTCTCTTCGGCGTCCTTGACCATCTTTTCGATGTCTTCGTCGGACAGACCGCCCGATGCCTGGATGGTGATCTTCTGTTCTTTGCCGGTGCCTTTGTCCTTGGCCGAAACCGAGACAATGCCGTTGGCGTCGATGTCGAAGGTCACCTCGATCTGGGGCATGCCGCGCGGTGCGGGCGGGATGTCTTCGAGGTTGAACTGACCCAGGATCTTGTTGTCCGCAGCCATTTCACGTTCGCCCTGGAACACGCGGATGGTCACGGCGTTCTGGTTGTCCTCGGCAGTCGAGAAGACCTGAGACTTTTTCGTCGGGATCGTGGTGTTGCGGTCGATCAGGCGAGTGAACACGCCACCCAGCGTCTCGATGCCCAGCGACAGCGGGGTCACGTCCAGCAGAACCACGTCCTTGACGTCGCCCTGAAGAACACCGGCCTGAATGGCGGCGCCCATGGCAACCACTTCGTCCGGGTTCACACCCTTGTGCGGCTCTTTGCCGAAGAACTTGGTGACTTCTTCGATCACTTTCGGCATCCGGGTCATACCACCGACCAGAACAACTTCGTCCACGTCAGCAGCCGACAGACCGGCGTCTTTCAGAGCAGCCTGGCACGGTTTCATCGACTTCTTGATCAGGTCGCCGACCAGAGATTCCAGCTTGGCACGGGTCAGTTTCATGACCATGTGCAGCGGCTGACCGTTCGAACCCATCGAGATGAACGGCTGGTTGATTTCGGTCTGCGAGGTCGAGCTGAGTTCGATCTTGGCTTTTTCCGCGGCTTCTTTCAGACGCTGAAGGGCCATCTTGTCAGCAGACAGATCGACACCGTGTTCCTTTTTGAACTCATCCGCCAGGTAGTTGACGATGCGCATGTCAAAGTCTTCACCACCCAGGAAGGTGTCACCGTTGGTCGATTTGACCTCGAACAGGCCGTCGTCGATTTCCAGAATGGTCACGTCAAAGGTACCGCCACCAAGGTCATAAACCGCGATGGTTTGGGTTTCCTGCTTGTCCAGACCGTAGGCCAGCGCGGCAGCTGTCGGTTCGTTGATGATCCGCAGCACTTCCAGACCGGCGATTTTACCGGCGTCTTTGGTGGCCTGACGCTGTGCGTCGTTGAAGTATGCCGGAACGGTGATGACCGCCTGCGTGACTTCCTCACCCAGATAGCTTTCCGCGGTTTCCTTCATCTTGCCCAGAGTGAAGGCCGAGATCTGGCTTGGGGAGTATTTTTCACCGCGGGCCTGAACCCACGCGTCGCCGTTGCCACCATCGACGATGGTATAAGGCACCATTTTCTTGTCTTTTTCGACTTCGGCATCATCCACACGACGACCGATCAGACGCTTGACGCCAAAGATCGTGTTGTCGGGGTTGGTGACCGCCTGACGTTTTGCAGGCTGACCGACCAGCCGCTCTTCTTCGGTGAAGGCGACGATCGAGGGCGTGGTCCGCGCCCCTTCGGCGTTTTCGATAACCTTCGGTTGCGAACCGTCCATGATGGCCACGCACGAGTTTGTGGTCCCGAGGTCAATCCCGATTACTTTTCCCATTTTTGCAATCCCTTTCTCTTCAAGGCGATGTCTCGACGGCAGGACCCGTTAAGGCATCCCGTCCCCGATCTGATGTACGCGACAGCACTACCATCGCGCGTCCCGGCGTATATAAGGGCGAGACCAGAGGCCTGCAAGCACCGTAGAACGCAGGTTTTAGGGATTCTGATGCCTTTTTTGGCAAGGAATTGGAAAGGATTGGGGTTTCCGGAATGGCGCGATTGGTTTTGCGGGGGTTCGATATCAGGAAAGGCTATCTTGATCCTGCGGCCCAGTCGCGGGTGATCGCGGATTTGCGCCCGATTCTGAAAGCCGCGCCCCTGTTCCGGCCTGTTACCCCCTCGGGCAAGGAGATGTCGGTTCGGATGACCTCGGCTGGCGATCTGGGTTGGGTAACCGACAAGGCCGGGTACCGGTATCAGGATCAGCACCCCAAAGGTGGTGACTGGCCGGAAATCCCCGCCGCCATTCTGGATATCTGGCGCGATCTGGTCAGCACCGAGCGAGCGCCCGATTGCTGTTTGATCAACTACTACGGGGAAGGCGCAAAAATGGGCCTGCACCAGGACAAGGACGAGGCAGATTTTTCATGGCCCGTCCTGTCGGTTTCGCTGGGCGACGATGCCTTGTTTCGGATTGGCAGCACGACGAGCGGCGGCAAGACCGAGTCGATCTGGCTGAGCTCGGGGGATGTGGTCGTCATGGGCGGTCCGGCGCGGCTGGCATATCACGGCGTGGATCGGATCAGGTTCGGATCCTCGCGCCTGTTGCCAAAAGGCGGGCGCATAAATCTTACGCTGCGGGTGGCGCGTTAGCGGCGTGCATTCCAGCTTTTTGAGACGTGCTGACGGGTGAAGAATTCGCCCATAAGACCGATCATCAACAGGGCGATTCCGACCCAAGCCGGGTATTCCCAGCTTGTGTTTCTTGGATAATAGTTGCGGAACACGAACCCGCGGGTCTGGTCGATGATGTGAAACAGCGGGTTCCAGGCAAACATCATCAACAGCCCGCCACCCAATGCGTTCGCAATGAACATCTTACCGGAAAACACCATGTTCAGACGGCGATATATATTGGTTAGCATCGAAACGGTCGTCGGGGCCCACGGTTTCAACGCCATAAACACAAGCCCCACCGCGCAGCCGGTAAACCAGGCCAGCACCAGCATTGCGAAGGCGCCGCCGGGGTTCTGCACCTCAAGCGGAGCAACCGCGACACTGTAGACGAACAGGATGATGAACATGGCCAGCAGGAACTTATAGAAAGTGCTGAAGGCCGCCGCGAGAATCGTGACCATCACGTTCATCGGCGAATGCAGCATCATCGGGTTATTGGAGGATCCAACCCCGGAAATCGCGCCGATCGATTGTATGTGCAACATGAACGGGAACACACCCGACAGGACATACAGCAGAAATTCGCCCCTGATCCTGGCGACCCCGCCCCGGCCCATCAGCGACATCAGTAGATAGAAGGTGACCATCATCACCAGCAATTGCACAACGTTGAGCATAATCGCGATCACCGCATTCGGATGCTGCGCGCGCACGTTCCGGACCACCGCGTGGAACACCAGTTCCGCAGTCGTCAGTGCACCGCCCAGCAGCGTTTGATTGCGCTTGTAATAGAACACTTAAAGGGTCTTTCCTGCCTCGTCGTCCCTAACCTGGCATGAATATCTTGCCGTTCGGTAACCGTCGCATCATAAGTCGGTCACGAGTTTGGATCAACAAACCACAGGAACGGAGCATTTTTGTGACCTACGACGCGCTTATTCCCGTCATCCGGCGTCTGGCCCTTGAGGCCGGCGACAGGATCATGGAAATCTATGAGGCAGACGATTTCGACGTCAAAGTCAAATCAGACTCCAGCCCTGTGACCGAAGCGGATGAGGCAGCCGATGCGCTGATTTCAGCCGGGTTGCGTCAGGCATTCCCCGATATCCTGCTGATCACCGAAGAACAGGCCGCCTCGCATTCCGAAAAAGGGGATACCTTTCTGATTGTCGATCCGCTGGATGGCACCAAGGAATTCATCAACCGCCGTGGCGATTTCACCGTCAACATCGCGCTGGTCGAGAACGGAACGCCGACACGGGGTGTGGTTTACGCCCCGGCGCGGGGCCGCATGTTCTACACGCAGGCCGATGGTCAGGCGGTCGAGGAAACAGGCGCGTTTGACAAGGATGCGCCCGGCACCCTGACGCCAATATCAGTCTCTAACCCGGACAATTCCGCGCTTTTGGTCGTGGCTTCAAAGTCGCACCGGGATCAAGCCACCGAGGATTACATCAACAAGTATCAGGTCAAGGACAGCAAAAGCGCGGGATCGTCTCTCAAGTTCTGTCTGGTTGCGACAGGCGAGGCGGATCTTTATCCGCGGGTCGGGCGCACGATGGAATGGGACACGGCGGCAGGGCACGCGGTACTGGCCGGGGCCGGAGGCCGGGTTGTGCGGTTTGACGATCACTCGCCGCTTCTCTATGGCAAAGAGGGCTATGCGAACCCGTTTTTTATCGCGTACGCTCCGGGTGTTAAGCTGAAGGAGGCCTGATGTCAGTTCTGATCGCCATCCCCGCCCGCTATGCCTCGACCCGCTATCCGGGCAAGCCATTGGTGCCGCTGACCGGCGCGACCGGCGTTTCGATGACACTGATCGAACGGTCCTGGCGAGCAGCCACTTCTGTCGCGGGCGTGGACCGGGTTGTGGTCGCAACCGATGACGACCGCATCCGCGAGCTGTCCGAAGGCTTTGGCGCCGAGGTGGTAATGACCTCGGAAAATTGCCAGAACGGCACGGAACGCTGCGCCGAGGCGCACAAGGTTCTGGGCAGCGGCTATGACATCGTGGTCAACCTTCAGGGCGATGCACCCCTGACACCGCATTGGTTTGTCGAGGACCTGATCACAGGGCTGCGCGCGGCACCCGATGCTGGCGTGGCCACACCGGTCCTGCGTTGCGACGGGGATGCTTTGAACAGCCTGCTGAACGACCGCAAACATGGCCGCGTTGGCGGAACAACCGCCGTGTTCGGGCGCGACAACAGCGCGATGTATTTCTCGAAAGAGGTCGTGCCTTTTACTTCGGAGACCTATGGCGGGGATGAACCCACACCGGTGTTTCACCATGTTGGCGTCTATGCCTATCGACCTGATGCGTTGGCGGCCTATCCGGGCTGGCCAACGGGCCCTCTGGAAAAGCTGGAAGGTCTTGAACAGCTTAGGTTCATGGAAAATGGTCGCAAGGTTCTGTGCGTCGAGGTTGACGCCAAGGGCCGTCAGTTCTGGGAGCTGAACAACCCGCAGGACGTGCCCAAGATCGAAGAGATGATGGCTGCGATGGGGCTGGAGTAGCCGGTTTTGCCCATGACGCCCCGCGGTTCCCATATCTCGATGACAGGCAATCTGGATCCAAAGGACGTTTCATGAAACCAATCCTCGTGACCGGTGGTGCCGGATATATCGGGTCGCATGCCTGCAAGGCGCTTGCGCAGGCGGGCTATGTTCCCGTGGCCTATGACAATCTGGTCACCGGCTGGCAGGATGCAGTGAAATACGGTCCGTTTGAACAGGGCGACCTGTTGGACCGGGCACGCCTGGACGAGGTATTTGCCAAGCATAAGCCGGTTGCGGTGATGCATTTTGCGGCGCTCAGCCAGGTGGGCGACGCGATGCGGCAGCCCGGGTTGTACTGGTCGAACAACGTCACCGGATCGCTGACACTGATCGAGGCTGCGGTTGCGGCGGGCTGTCTGGATTTCGTGTTCTCGTCCACATGCGCCACTTACGGCGAGCATGACAATGTGGTGCTGGACGAGGCAACCGCCCAACACCCGCTGAACGCCTATGGTGCATCGAAGCGCGCAATCGAGGATATCCTGAGGGACTTCGAAGCGGCCCATGGGCTGCGCCATGTCATTTTCCGGTATTTCAACGTTGCTGGCGCCGATCCCGAGGGCGAAGTGGGCGAGTTTCACCGGCCTGAAACCCATCTAATCCCCCTGATGCTGGACGCGATTGATGGCAAGCGCGAGGGTTTGACCGTTTTTGGCACCGATTACGATACGCCCGACGGCACATGTATCCGCGACTACGTCCATGTCTGTGATCTGGTCGACGCGCATGTTCTGGGGCTGGGTTGGCTGGAGCAGGGTAAAGAAAGCCGTGTTTTCAATCTGGGCACCGGCTCGGGGTTTTCCGTGCTTGAGGTGATCGAGCATTCCAAGTCCGTCACCAACCGCCCGGTGCCGTATTCGGTCGGTGCCCGACGAGCGGGCGATTGCACCAAGCTGGTTTCCGGCTCTGTCCGGGCCCAAACCGAACTGGGATGGAAGCCGAAAAGGTCAACGTTAGAGACGATGATTGCGGATGCCTGGCGCTGGCATCAGAACGGCCACTACGAGAAATGAGGCCCCGGTGACGTCCAATACGGTTCAGACACTCCCTGATATCGGTTGGCGACAGGAATACCGGTTGCGATGGAAACGGCGACGCCTTCTTTGGCGCTCGATGCGCAGCCGACATCAACTGACCTGCCTGAAAGATCAGACAAGCAGGATACGGGGCAACGATATTCTGGCCTTTACCACATTGCGGAATGAAATCACCCGCCTGCCCTGGTTCTTCCGTCACTATCGCCAGCTGGGCGTGAACCATTTTCTGATCGTCGACAACGGCAGCGATGACGGCTCGGCTGAATACCAGCAAGGGCAACCGGATGTTTCCCTTTGGCAGACCCGGTCCAGCTATCGCGGATCACGCTTTGGGCTGGACTGGCTGAGCTGGCTACAGATGCGATATGGCCATGGCCACTGGTGCCTGATGGTCGACGCGGATGAGCTGCTGGTTTATGCCCGGCACGACCGCCAATCTCTGCATGAGCTCACAGAATGGCTGGACCGGCAGGAACGGGCCGGGTTTGGCGCTTTGATGCTGGATCTGTATCCAAAGGGGTCGTTGGGCGACCAAACCTATGACCCGGAAACGGACCCGATCAAGGTGCTGAACTGGTTTGACGCAGGCCCGTATCGTGCGCAGCGGCAAAGCCCGATGGGAAACCTGTGGGTTCAGGGCGGCGCACGCGAGCGGGTGTTTTTTGCCCAGACGCAGCAGCGATCCCCGACGCTGAACAAGATCCCGCTCATGCACTGGTCGCGGCGCTATGCCTATGTAAACTCGTGCCATTCCGCCCTGCCCCGCCGCCTGAACGCAGAGTATGACGGGCCGGGCGGCGACACCCCGTCCGGCGTGCTGCTGCACACGAAATTTCTGCCGGACATTATTGAAAAATCCAAAACTGAAAAGCTGCGCCGCCAGCATTTTCATGACCCGAACCAGTTCGGCGCGTATTACGATCAGATACTCAATCAACCAGACATGTGGACCCCGCAATCGGTGCGCTATACCGGCTGGTCGCAGTTGCTGGAAATGGGGCTGATGCGCGACGGCGGCTGGCGTTGAAACAAATCGAGGGGGATCAACGGCACCTTTACCATTTCCGGGGTTTAAAAAAGTTGCCTCAGAAGAGGTAGAAGTGGCATAAACCCACAATGTCCTGTCGCACCAGCGGTCACGGCAGGTTCGGGGAAAGCTCGCGTCATAATAAAGGTTGGGCAGTCGCGTGAGCCTGTTTGATTCATACAAGATGAGATTGCGGCGCAAGCGCCGTATTCTGCGCTGCCTCAGACGTCGGCGCGAACTTAAGCCCGCCAGCACCAACACGTCTGCCATCCGCCGTGACGATATCCTGTTGATGAGCGTTGTGCGAAACGAGAAAATTCGCCTGCCCTACTTTCTGGAATATTACCGCAAACTGGGCATCGACCATTTTCTGTTCATCGACAATGACAGCGATGACGGCAGTTTCGAATTCCTGAAAGAGCAGGCCGATGTATCGGTCTGGCGGACAACAAGCAGCTACAAACGTGCAAGCTATGGTCTTGACTGGTCGAATTACCTATTGCGCAAATACGCGCATGGACATTGGGTTCTGAGCGTCGACCCGGATGAGTTTTTTATCTACCCCTTCTGCGACACCCGCCCGATCCGCGCCTTGACAGACTGGCTGGACGGAAGCGCCGTGCGCAGCTTTGGCACCATGCTGATCGACATGTATCCCGAAGGGCCTGTCGATGCCGAAACCTATCGCGAGGGGCAGGATCCCTTTGAAATCGCACGGTGGTTCGATCCGGGGAATTACACGATCACCAAGAACCCCGATTACAAGAACCTGTGGATTCAGGGGGGCGCGCGGGCGCGGGTGTTCTTTCGCGACAAGCCATCCAAAGCCCCGGCACTGAACAAGATCCCGCTGGTCAAATGGGATCGGCGGTATGTCTATGTCAGCTCGACCCACTCGCTTTTGCCGCGCGGACTGAATCAGGTTTACGACGAATGGGGTGGGGAAAAGGCCAGCGGTTCGTTGCTTCATGCCAAGCTGATCGACACCCTTGGCGACAAGGCACGCGAAGAATTGCAGCGCAGCCAGCACTATAGCGGTTCTGGCGAATACAAGGCCTATGCCGCACAGCTTGAAGACAAGCCCGTATTCTGGTGCGAATGGTCTGAGGCCTATATCAACTGGCGGCAGCTTGAGATTCTGGGCCTGATGTCAAAAGGAAACTGGGCATGAGCGGTCTGGGCATCGTCATGTTGGTTCATACCTCGCTGGACCGGGCCGAACAGGTCGCGCGCCATTGGACCGCTGCCGGATGCCCGGTTGTGATCCATGTGGATCGCAAGGTGCCCGGTGAAGAATTTGCGCGATGCGTCGCGTCCTGTTCCGACAACCCCCGGATCGCATTTTCTGACCGGCATCAATGCGACTGGGGCGGGTGGGGCATCGTTGCTGCTTCACAAAGCGCGTCCGAACTGATGCTGGAGCGGTTTCCGGAAACGCGCCACATATTCCTGTCGTCGGGGGCCTGCCTGCCGCTGCGCCCGGTTCAGGAGCTGATCGATTACCTGGCCGACCGGCCTCGTGTCGATTTCATCGAAAGCGCGACAACGTCTGATGTCAGCTGGACAATCGGCGGGTTGGATCATGAGAGGTTTACGCTACGGTTCCCGTTTTCCTGGCGAAAACAGCGCGGATTGTTCGACGCATATGTAAAGCTTCAGCGCGCGGTCGGGTTTCGCAGGAAAATCCCCGACGGTCTGGTCCCGCATATGGGCAGCCAGTGGTGGTGCCTGACCCGTCAAACACTGTCTGCCATTCTGCAGGACCCCAAGCGCAAACAATATGACAGCTACTTCCGCCATGTGTGGATTCCGGATGAAAGCTATTTCCAGACATTGGCGCGGCTGTATTCCACACATATCGAGAGCCGATCCCTGACCCTGTCCAAGTTTGACTATCAGGGCCGCCCGCACATTTTCTACGACGATCATCTGCAATTGCTGCGGCGATCAGACTGTTTTGTTGCCCGCAAGATCTGGCCCCGTGCGGAACGGCTGTATCAGGCGTTTCTGACCGATCAGGCCAGTGCGATGAAACCGGCAGAACCCAATCCCGGCAAGATTGACCGCGTGTTTTCCAAGGCGGTCGAGCGGCGGACACGGGGGCGTGACGGGCTTTACATGCAAAGCCGGTTTCCCCGGCACGGCAGTGAAAACGGCCTTACCTCGTCACCCTATTCCGTATTTCAGGGCTTTTCCGAACTGTTTGAAGATTTCGAAGATTGGCTGGCCGCGGCCACTGGCACACGCGTGCACGGGCATCTGTTTGGACCCGAGCGTGCGGAATTTGCAAAGGGTGAAACCATCACAAACGGTGCGCTTAGCGATTGTGCTTTGCTGCGCGATTACAATCCGACGGCCTTTCTGTCGAATCTGATCTGGAACACACGCGGCGAACGCCAGTGTTTCCAGTTCAGCCCCCGCGACACGCAGGACATCAATTGGTTTCTGGCGCGGGACAAGAATGCGCAAATCTCGGTCATCACCGGGGCCTGGGCGATTCCGCTATTCCGGTCGAACCTGAATTTTTCGGATATCCGGTGCGAGGCCGCGCGTCTGCAACAGATCGAAACCAAACAGCTTGAGGTACTGACCTCGGTCTGGACCAAAGCGCGGATGCGCAGCTGGTCTCTGGCCGATTTCATTGAAGCACCGATGGAGCCCTTGCAGACAATCCTGGACGAGATTGGCGCGCATCAGGCCAGCCACCTGACCGAAGTGCCCACCATGGTCGATCTGTCCGGGTTCGGGAAGTTCCTGCAAAACCTCAAGAACCAGGGAATGCACCCTTACCTGATGGGCGATTTTCCTTCGGACGATGTGTTCGGCCGTCAGACGAAACCCTATCGCAAACCCTATCTGGTGCAGTAATCATCCATGCCAGCCAATTTTGACTACTTCGTTGTTCTGGCTGCCATGCGCACAGGGTCGAACCTGCTTGAGGCCAATCTGAACGCGCTGGACGGGGTTTCCTGCCACGGCGAAGCCTTCAACCCGCATTTTGCCGGCAACCTGAAATCCGATACCCTTCTGGGTCTGTCGCTGGAAGACCGCGATGCAGATCCGATGCGGCTGTTGACGGCAATCCGTTCGGCACCGGGCGACTTGAACGGTTTTCGGTATTTCCAGGACCACGATCCACGCATTCTGAAGCCAGTGCTGAACGATCCGCGCTGTGCCAAGATCATTCTCACGCGCAATCCGCTGGACAGTTTTCTGTCCCTGAAGATCGCGCGCGCCACGCAGCAATGGCAGCTGAAGAACGTGAAGCGCCGCGTCGATGCACAGGTTGCGTTCGACGGGGCCGAGTTTTCTGAGTATCTGGATCAGGTCCACAGCCACCAGCACATGTTGCGGCGGCATTTACAGAAGACCGGTCAGACTGCCTTTTTCATTACCTATGACGACCTGGCCGAGTTGGACGTTCTGAACGGTCTGGCCGCATGGCTGGGGGTTGAGGCGCGGCTGAGCAAACTTGACGATACTCTGAAACCGCAAAACCCGGCTCCTGCCGTATCGAAAGTCACCAACCCCGATGAGATGCAAGACGCCCTGTCCAAGCTGGACAGGTTCGGATTGCACCAGCCCGCCCGTTTCGAACCAAACCGGGGCGCGGCGGTGCCGCAATACGTCGCCACAGCCAGATCAGCATTGATGTATTTGCCCATTCGCGGCGGCATAGAGCCTGTTATTGCGCAATGGATGGCCGAGCTGGATGGCTGTTCTACAGACGATCTGGTCACAAACCGGAACCGCAAGGAAATCCGCGCCTGGATGCAAGACCACCCCGGACACCGGAAGTTCACCGTGTTGCGCCACCCGCTGGCACGGGCGCATTCGGCGTTCTGCCAGTACATTCTGGATACCGGGCCGGGCAGTTACAAGATGGTCCGCAATTATCTGCGCAACCGCCTCGACCTGCCAATCCCCGGGCAGGTACGCGACAACAATTACTCGGTCGAACAGCATCGGGATGCATTTCTGGGGTTCCTCGGGTTCCTGCGCATGAACCTCAACGGTCAGACGCCGATCCGCGTTGACGGGACGTGGTGCAGCCAGTCCCGCACGCTGGATGGCATTGCCAGCTTTCTGATGCCCGACGTGATTCTGCGGGAAGAGGAGCTGATCACGGCTCTGCCGGATCTGGCCCGCTCAACAGGCCACCCCAATCCGCCGGTTCCCGGCCCGTGCGCGCAAGATGTTCCGTATACGCTGGATCAGATCTATGACGAACAGCTTGAAGCGCTGGCATCCGAGGTCTACCAGCACGACTATGAAACATTCGGGATTGCAGCGTGGGCGCCTGTGCCCCCTAAGGGCGCAGAGTGATCAGCGTCCCTCGGTTGACCATCGCATAGATTTCTTCGATCTCGTCATTCTTGACCGCGATGCATCCCGCGGTCCAATCCGGAGTTTTCTTGGCGCGTTTGAACTCGGATCGCAGATTTGGCTGCCCGTGAATGAAGATGTCCCCACCCGGATCAACTCCCTCAGCCTTGGCCTTGGCGATGTCCTGAGAGTTGGGATACGATATCCCGATAGACAGGTGATACCGGCTGTTGGGGTTGTGCCGATCGATCAGGTAACTTCCTTCGGGTGTGCGGCCGTCTCCGCGTTTGGTTTTTGTGCCCTGCGGCGCAAATCCCAGATCCACATCATATTCCTTGAGGACTTTTTCGTGGTGCAACAAATAAAGTTTGCGCGCGCCCTTGTTGACCACCAGCGAGGTGACCTCGGGCCCATCATAAGTCAGAAAATTTGGTCGGGCTGATGCACAAGCCGAAAGGCCCAGCGTTGCCATCGCCCCCAATCCGAATGCTCGACGATCCATGTTTCACTGCCTGCTTTGTTTTTTGGGGCTTATTATGCCAAAAAACGCGAAAACTGAAATCACTTTTTGATGTTCAGGTTTTCGGTCAGATGCCGCTCGATGCTCTCCAAGCGTTCCAGAACCTCATCACGATACGCATCAGTTTTGACCTCATCCTCTGCATGGTGCGCGTCCTGCATGGAATTTACGATCAGACCCACCAATAGGTTCACCACCGCAAAGGTGGTGACCATGATGAAGGGGACGAAGAACAGCCAGGCATAGGGATAAACCTCCATCACAGGGCGGACGATCCCCATCGACCAGCTTTCCAGCGTCATGATCTGAAACAGTGTATAGGCTGACCGGCCAAGATCGCCGAACCAATCCGGGAAGATTGCCGAGAACAGCTTGGTCGAGATCACGGCACCGATATAGAACAGAATTGCCATCAGCAGGAACACACTGGCCATTCCCGGCAGGGCCGAGATGAACCCTTCAACCACCCGGCGCAGTCTTGGCGCAACGGAAATCACGCGCAATACCCGCAGGATTCGCAGGGCTCGCAGAACGGACAGGCCTCCGGCGCTGGGAACAAGCGCAATGCCGACGATCAGGAAATCGAAATTGTTCCAGCCGTTTGTGAAAAACCTGCGCCCAGTCGCGATCAGTTTCATGGTAATTTCCGCCACAAAGATCGCAAGGCACAGCTTGTCCAGCATCACGATCAGCGTCCCGGCGGCTTCCATCAGGGTCGGCGACGTCTCCATCCCTAAAAGCACTGCGTTAAAGATGATGACAGCCGTTATGAATTGCCCGAATGCAGGCGCTTCGATGATGTTCAGCAGACGCTGTCTGAAACCCATGGGTCGCTTTCTCCTGTCTGATCAAGATGCGGCGTTCAGGGTAAACCGCGCAGCAAGTTCCGTATGTGACGACCATCGAAACTGGTCAACGACCTGCACCCATTCAAGGGTATAGCCAGCGTTAACCAATATTTTTGCATCGCGCGCGAAGGTGACGGGGTTGCACGAGACATAGGCAATCACCGGGCGTCTGGCCTGTGCCAGCTCGGCCACCTGCGCCTCGGCACCGGCGCGGGGCGGGTCCAGTACGATTGCGTCAAACGATTTCAGTTCATCCGGCATCAACGGACGACGGAACAGGTCGCGGGCCTCGGTCGTCACGCGTTTCAGACTTTGCGCCCTGCGCCAGCCCTGATCCAGTGCCTGCACCATGTCTGCCGCACCTTCTACCGCGTGAACCTCGGCTTTTTCCGCCAGCGGCAATGAGAATGTGCCGCTGCCCGCAAACAGGTCAACAATTCGTTTCGCACCCTGCGCCGCCTCGGAAACGGCCTGTAGTAGAGCCTGTTCTCCGTCTTTGGTCGCCTGAAGGAAGGCACCGGGCGGCGGCGTGACGGCGGCAGCCCCAAAGCGCTGAACCGGAGCGTGGCGCATGGCGATCACTTCACCATCCCAGCTGAGCCGCGCTAGACCGTTTTTTTTGGTTTCTTGCGCCAGTGCCAGCTCCAGCGGCCCATCCAAGGGCTTGCCGCCCTTGACGGCCACATCCAGCCCGCCTTCGGACAGGGTGAGCGTGACGGCCAAGACGCCCTTGCGGCTGCCGCCCAGAACCGCCAGCGCCTCGGCCACGGAAATTGCGGCGATCAGGGCCGGGTCAAGCAAACGGCAGTCCGGGATTTCGGTGATCGTATCCGATGCACGTCCATGGAACCCGGCCAATGTGCCTTTCTTGGTCCGCCTGACGGCAATCGTGGCGCGTCGGCGTGAGTGTTCGGGAGATGTGTGTATCGGACGCATCGGCGCCTCAACCCCCTGCGCGGACAGGGCGTTGCGGACAATGCTCAGCTTCCAGTCGGCGACAAACGCATCAGAGGCGTGTTGCAACTGACAGCCACCGCAGGCTTTGTAATGGCGACACGGGGCCTTTACCCGGTCATCAGACGGCACCTCGACGCGGATATCGGTCAGCACCTGATCAACAAGGGTGCCGCTGACAACCTCACCCGGAAGGGTGCGCGGGGCATAAACGGGCCCATCAGCGATGCCGTCGCCCTGATGGCCAAGCCGGGTGATTGTGTATTTCTGCGTCATGAGGGGCCTGATATCCGGGCTTTGGGTGCAACAAAACCCTTATTCGGCAGCTTCTGCCTGAATGAAGCCACCAGATTGCCGATGCCAGAACCGGGCGTAAAGCCCGCCCTGATCCAAAAGGTCTTCGTGGGTTCCGGTTTCCACGATTTGCCCCTGATCCAGAACGATGATCCGGTCCATCTCGCTGAGCGTTGACAATCTGTGGGCGATGGCCAGAACGGTTTTGCCCTGCATCACCCGATGAAGCGCCGATTGAATCGACGCCTCGACCTCGGAATCAAGGGCTGAGGTTGCTTCGTCCAGAACCAGAATGGGCGCATCCTTGAGAATGGCGCGTGCAAGGGCGATCCGTTGCCTTTGACCACCGCTGAGCTTTACGCCACGCTCGCCCAGATGAGCGTTATAGCCGGTGCGGCCCTGGCCGTCCTTTAAGCTCAGGATGAAGTCATGCGCTTCGGCCTTGATTGCTGCTTCGATCAACTCGGCCTCGGACGCGTCCGGGCGACCATAGAGGATGTTTTCGCGGGCAGACCGGTTGAACATCGCCGTTTCCTGCGTGACCATGCCGATCTGGCGGCGCAAACTGTCCTGCGTGACCTGCGACACGTCCTGCCCATCGATGCAAATAGCGCCGTTTTCCCTGTCATAGAGCCGAAGAAGAAGCGAAACGAGTGTTGATTTGCCCGCCCCTGAGGCACCGACAATTCCCAGCTTTTCGCCCGGTTGCACGGTGAGCGTCAGGTCCGTAACACCGCCGACGTCCCGGCCGTAAGCAAAACTGACATCTTCGAACGAGATGGATCCTTCGGTTACATCAAGATCTTTCGCGCTGCGCGCATCCTCGACCCTGTCCCGTCTGGCCAGCGTCTTCATCCCGTTTTCAATCTCACCCACATTGGCATAGAGGCCCATCAGCGTGAAGCTGACCCATCCGGTCATCTGCGAAATACGAACCGACACGGCGCCAGCGGCAACGATGTCACCCGCAGTCGCCAATCCGAACTGCCATAACCACAGCGTCGTCCCCAGCAGGAGAACAGGCAAAATACCGGCAAGCGCCATCAGGACGAACCGGAAACTGGCCGACAGCTTGCCAAACGCCAGTGATTTTTTCCGCAGCTCGACCATCGAGTGCCGCGCGGCCTGATCTTCGAAATCCGAGTGCGCAAAAAGCTTGACGGTTTTGATGTTGGTGATCGTGTCGACCACCTGCCCCGAAACCATCGCCCGCGCCCCGGCACGCGCAGCTGAGCGTATGCGAATACGCGGCAGGTACCAGCGCACCAGAAGGAAATAGACCACCAGCCAGGCTGCAAAGGGCAGCATCACCAAAGGATGAATAGACCCTAACAAAAGCAAAGAGCCCGCTAGCGACGCCAACGCAAACACAATCGCACTGATCGTTTCGGACACGACCGAGGCCATGGCGTTCGACGTTTGCATCTGTTTCTGGGCAATGCGCCCGGCGAAATCATCGTCGAAATAGGTGACAGACTGGCCCAGCGTCCAGCGGTTCAGCTTGGCCAGCACCAAAGGCGTGATGTTGGGCATCACGATATAGTTGTTCGAAATCGAAGACAGCCCAAACAGGATCGGGCGCAGCAGCATGAAGAACACCACCGCCCCAAAGATCATCCACATATTCCCGGCGGTCATGAAATGCTCGGGCCCGCTGGATGTTGCCACATCGATCACACGTCCCAGAATCCACGCTGTTCCAGCCTCCATCGCGCCGGCCAGCGCCGAAAAGAACGCGGCGACAAACAGCATGGGCCAGGCGCCCGAAAGGCTCCAGCGAATGAACGCCCCCAATGTCTGTGGCGGGGGCGTTTCAGTGGTCCTGAACGGATAGATGAGATCGGCGATCTTCATTCAGCGGCCTCCGGGTTCATGAAGCCGCCAGATTGCCGCGCCCAGAACTGCGCGTAAAGGCCACCCTGTGCCAGAAGATCAGAATGCGCGCCCTCTTCGACGATGCGGCCCCCGTCCATCACCAGAATGCGGTCCATCTGCGCAATGGTGCTGAGCCGGTGCGCGATGGCAATCACGGTCTTGCCCTGCATCATTCCGTAGAGCGTTTCCTGAATTGACGCTTCGACCTCGGAATCCAGCGCCGATGTCGCCTCGTCCAGCAAAAGGATTGGTGCGTCCTTCAGGATCACGCGGGCCAGCGTTACCCGCTGCCGCTGACCACCGGAAAGCTTTACGCCCCGCTCACCCACATGCGCGTCGTACCCGGTGCGCCCCTGCGGGTCTTGCAGGTCAAGGATGAATGCATGCGCTTCGGCCTGTTTGGCTGCGGCAATCATCTGCGCCTCGGTCGCATCCGGGCGACCGTAAAGGATGTTGTCACGTACAGACCGGTGCAGCAGCGCACTGTCTTGCTGGACCATGCCGATATGGCTGCGCAGGCTGTCCTGTGTGACACCCGCAATGTTCTGATTATCAATCAGAATGGCACCGCGTTCGACGTCGTAAAACCGCAAAAGCAGCTTTACCAGAGTCGATTTTCCGGCACCCGACCGCCCAATGAGACCGACCTTTTCACCGGGCTGAATGGTCAGGTTGATGTGGTCAAGCCCACCGGCCTCGCGCCCGTAATGGTGCGAGAGATCCCGGATCTGAATTTCACCCCTGGTCAAGCGCAGGGGTTTGGCTTCGCGCGCGTCAAGCAGGTCGATGGGTTGCGCGATGGTCTCCATCCCCTCGGCCACGATACCAAGCTGGCGGAAAAAGCTGGTCAGCGCCCACATGATCCATCCAGTCATGGCGTTCAGGCGCAGGGTCAGTGCGGTTGCTGCCGCGACGACGCCAACCGAAGCGGAACCCTGCATCCACAGGGCAATTGCCCAGCCCACGACACCCACGATCAGCACCCCGTTCAGGGTGACCAGAACCGCATCCATGATGGTGAAAATCCGCATCTCGATCTGGAATGTCCGGCGGGTTTCCTCGATCGCTTCACGGGCATAGTCCAGCTCTTGCGGGCCATGGGCGAACATCTTGACGGAATGAATGTTGGTATAGCTGTCCACGACGCGGCCCGTGACGGTTGACCGCGCATCGGATGCCGCCTTGGACGCCGGCCCGACACGGTGAACAGTCCAGCGCACCAGCATCGCGTAGAACGCAAACCAGATCAGCAGCGGGATCAGCAGGCGCGCATCCGCCGCATAAAGCAGGATTGCCGCCCCGATCAGGTAAGCCAGTGAAAAGGAAATCGCATCAAAGACCTGAAAGATCACTTCACCCGCCGCGGGCGGTGTCTGCATGATCCGGTTGGCAATCCGTCCGGCAAAATCATTCTCGAACCAGCCAACCGACTGACGCAGAACGTGCTTATGGGCGCGCCAGCGGATCAGAGTGCCAAAGTTCGGCAGAATCGTGTTGTTCAGGATCAGCACATCGACCAGATGCAACAAAGGGCGCAGAAACAGGACAAAGGCCGCGATCAACAACAGCTCGGTCCCGTGGTTCTGCCAAACCTCGGTTGGGGTACCACCCAACAGGTCGACGACACGACCCATATAGTAGATCAACCCGATCTCGACACCCGCGACGATAATGGAAA
The DNA here is from genome assembly GCF_056540845.1 of Ruegeria sp. AL2. Taxonomy (NCBI): domain Bacteria; kingdom Pseudomonadati; phylum Pseudomonadota; class Alphaproteobacteria; order Rhodobacterales; family Roseobacteraceae; genus Ruegeria; species Ruegeria sp. AL2. Next base: position 46,910 of record NZ_JBQFXM010000013.1, on the reverse strand, counting down.
TCAGCGCAGCCCAGACAAAGACCCGGTAGAACGGGCGCGAATAGTCCAGCAGGAACGGCCACAGCCGGGTCGGCGGCGTGTCAGCCTCATGATAGGCGACAAAAGGGTCAACAAGGTTTTCGAAATAGCGAAACATGGAGTGTGCTCCGATTGAGCAGAGAAAAAGACGTGCGAAGACAGATGGCGCCTGAACACCACCCTTTACGGGGCAAGTGTCCCGGCTTTAGCCGAACCAGATCCCGTAATACATTCGCATTCCTCCATCCATATGACGGGCGCACCTAACCACAATGGGCAAAAGTTGTCATCCCCTTTTGAGACTAAACATCAGCTTGCAAGCAAGTCTTCGCGTGACAGCTCAAAACCCGACGCGATCCAGAGGCTTTCAAGCTCGGCCAGTTTCTGGCCCAGCGCCGGGCCGGTGAACCCGGGGATCAGGTCCTTGGCCTGTATCGGGAAACGCGCGGCTGCACCTGCGTGCAGGTCCTGTCTGAAGTTTTCGGACCAGGGTTGTTCAAAGAAGGCGCACCGCAAAAGGGTTTTGTTCAACCCGCCTTCGTCACCATACCGATAGCCCAGTTCAGCCACGCTGGTGGTTGACTGCGCTTCGGTCCGCATTCCGGTCAGGCGTTGCAGTTGCGAACGGCTCAGGCGCAGGGTTGCGGCATCATCGGGCGTCGCGATAGCCGCCAGACGGCACAGGGGGTTCGGCTCGGCACCTGCAGCATGTTCCAAAGCGACCAGAGGTGCCAGCGACCGGTCATCCGCGCCCGGCAGCAATTGCGCCAATACGCCGGTGCTGCGCATCGTCGCAATGGATGGGGCCGGATCGGGTGCGCCCAGCAGTTTCAGCAGCTCGGCCCCGACGCGTTCCCGCGACAACGAGGTCAGCCCATCAAGATTGGCACCAATGGCAGCCAGCGCGTCCGGGTCGAAACCGGCATCCGGGTCACCATACCAGGCGTGAAACCGGAAATAGCGCAGTGACCGCAGATAGTCTTCGCGAATGCGATCTTGGGCCTCGCCGATGAACCGCACGCGCCGGGCCTGAAGGTCGGGAAGCCCGCCAAGCGGGTCTAACACGGTGCCATCTGGCAGCGCATAAAGCGCATTCATGGTAAAGTCGCGCCGCGCGGCATCTTCTTCGACGTGATCGGAAAAGGCGATGACGGCGCGGCGGCCATCAGTTTCGACGTCACGCCGGAAAGTGGTGATCTCGTGCGGGATACCGGCGCTGACCACTGTAATCGTGCCATGGTCGATACCGGTGGGGATGGCCTTGAGGCCCGCAGCTTGCACCATCTCGACAACCTGTTCAGGCCTGGCGTCAGTGGCAATGTCGATATCCGACACCGGCGCGCCCAACAGCGCATTGCGCACGCACCCACCGACAAAAAGCGCTTGCGCCCCGGATGAGGTCAGGGCGGCGCATACCTTTTGGGTCGCCGGTTCGCTGACCCAAAGTTCTTCTATCTGCATCATTCATTCACCCGTGCAGCAAGCCCGCGCAATATGCGGGCCGTCGCGCCCCATATGTAATAAGGGCCGTACGGAACTGTGTAATATCTGCGTTTCTGGCCACGCCAGCGGCGCGATTCAACCAGATAGTTCTTGGGATTCAAGAGATGCGCAAGGGGGGTCGAAAAGACTTCGTCGACTTCGCCGGGTTCCGGAACAGGTTGGAATCCCTTTCGAAGAACGGCCACCACGGGTGTAACCGTGAATGAGGTGACTGTTTCATGCGTCGGCAGGTAACCCAGAATTTCTGGAAGATCCGCGGGAAGACCAATCTCTTCCTGTGCTTCGCGCAGGGCCGTAGCCGTGACATCTGCATCCCCTTCATCCTGTTTGCCGCCGGGGAACGCGATCTGACCCGGGTGGTGTTTGAGGGCCGAGGACCGTTTCGTCAGAATCACCCGAGGGGTGTCATCCGCAAGCGAGATTGCAACCAGAACCCCTGCCGGGCGCAGGCGACGCCCGGGCGGCAGGGAAGTGTCCGGGTTCAGGTCAAAGTCGCTGGACCCGTGACCGGGACGGCGCAGGGCCGCCCGGATCTGTTCAATCGGGTCAAGCACCCTTGCGGTCTTCGGCTTCAAAGCCAACCGTTGACGGATCGAGCACGTAATGTGCGCCACAGAACTGGCAATCGGCAGTGACCTGACCTTCGGGCGTCGTCATCTTTTCGAGGTCCTTTGCCGAATAGATCGACAGGCTCTGCCGTACCCGGTCTTCGGAGCAGGTGCAGCCAAACTGCACGGACTGCGCATCATAGACCCGTGGCTGTTCTTCGTGGAATAGCCGGACCAACAATTCAGTCGGCGCAATTGAAGGACCGATCAACTCAAGATCCTCGACTGTGTCCAGCAGGATATTGACCCGGCCCCAGTTTTCGCCCTCTTCGCCGTCGACCAGATCGCTGGCGGTCAGAATCTCGCCATTGCCTTCCCCCGAGGCGGCGAATGGCGAGGCTTTGGGCATATGCTGCAACATGATACCACCGGCACGCCAGTGTTCATTCACGCCGGGCTCGGTCGATTTGCCAAAGCTCAGCGAGAACCGGGTTGGCAGCTGTTCGGACTGCGCAAAATAGGCCTCGGCGCAGGCGCTGAGAGAGGCCCCGGTCAGCGGAGTGATGCCCTGATAGGGCTGCGTGCCTTTGCCCTGATCTATCATGATGGCAAAGTACCCCTCGCCCACTTGGTCGAAGGGTGCTGAATTGGTTAGACGTTCACGGTCAAAGCTGGCATAGGCCCGGATCTGCGCAGGCTGGCCTTCGGTCTTGGGTGCGTAATAGTCGGTCGCAATCATGCGCACCGGCCCCTTGGACTGTACCTGCAACGACAGCTTCCAGCGCAGCGCAACCGTCTGCCCGATCAACGCGGTCAGCAGGGCCATCTCGGCCACCAGCGCCTCGACCTGTTCGGGGTAGTCATGCTGCTTCAGGATGCCATCCAGCACACCATCCAGACGAGCCACACGGCCACGCATATCCGATACATCGAGTTGAAAGGGCAGGACGGTATCGTCCCACGCGATTTTCGTTCCAAGAGACATGGGGTTTCCTTACGCGCCACAGGTTGGCATACCGGCACCATATAGGTCGAACAGATTAGGTTTTAAGGGGCCATACATGATCAGGCGGTTCGGTGAAACCCCAGAGCCGGGGCGGAAATACACGCGACGGGTCGGTGTTTACGCACTTTTGCCCCGCAGAAGTCACCTTTTGCTGACCTGCCAGACAGAACCCGGACCCGACCTGCAATTGCCCGGCGGGGGTATTGATCCGGGCGAATCACCTGTTACCGCCCTGCATCGTGAAGTCTTTGAAGAAACCGGGTGGCTTATTGCTGCACCCCGACGGATTGGCGCCTTTCGACGCTTCACCTATATGCCGGAATACGACCTGTGGGCCGAGAAGGTCTGCCTGATCTATCGCGCCCGCCCCGTACGCCGCATAGGCCCGCCGACCGAGGCGTTTCACGAAGCGTTGTGGATGGAAACCGCCGACGCCGTCGGTTTACTGGGAAATGACGGTGACCGGCATTTTGCCGAAATACACCTCGGCTCGCTTTAAGGTCCGTTATATTCAAAGAAGACGGCCGAGACGTCGTCTCCGATACCGTCTTTCGGTGACATCACTTGCGTCAAACGCCAGAACAAGTCGTCCAGAAACTCTGACCCGCCCCTTTCCGAGATGCTCTGTTGGGCCATCTGACGCAAACCGTCTTCGTCCAACAAACCGCCACCAGCCAGTTGGCATTCTGTAAACCCGTCCGAGTACAACAGCAGCTTGTCGCCGGGCTGCATCTGCGTTTCGATTTGTTGAAAGCGCGCATCTTCGATCAATCCTATGGGCAAGCCTCCGTCACCAAGAAACTCGGCGCGACCACCCTGCCGCAGCAGCAGGGGATGCGGATGCCCGGCTTGCACCATCTTCAGATGCCCGTTGCGCAGGTCGACGATGGCGTAGATCATCGTAAAATACTCTTCGATACCTTCATCGGCCATCAGCCGGGAATTGAGCGTTTCAGCCACATGTTTCGGTGGCAGAAGTGCGTAAAACTTGTCGAACCTCCGCTCCATCGCGACGTTCTGATCGAAATGCTTGCTGGACAGATACCCCCCCAATCGCGCCGTCATCATGGCCGAGGTGATACCATGCCCGGATACGTCGATGCTGTAGAACCCAAGCCGGTTCACCCCGGGCGAGAACATCCCCACCAGATCACCGCCGATATGACCACAAGGTTTCAGCAACAGACTGACCCGCGATTTGCCGAATGTCCGGGTCAGTTCGGGAACCAGCGTTTCCTGAATTTTCCGCGCCTGCATCAGGTCCTTGTCGATCGCGTCATGCGCAAGCCTGAGTTCCTTGAGCGCGGATTCAATCAGGCGGTTTTTCTGGGAGAGCTCGCGCTGCATGTCCAGAATGCGCGCACCAGCTGAAATCCGGGCGCGCAGTTCGTCCGCCTCAAGCGGCTTGATCAGAAAATCGTCGGCCCCGGCATCCAGACCGCGCGCGACTTCCTGCTTTTCGCTTTTGGATGTCAGAAGGATGAAATAGCTGTATTGATCCGTTTCCAAGGCCCGAAAGGCACAGCAGAATTCAAGGCCGCTCATCCCCGGCATGACCCAGTCGCTCAGCACAAGATCGGGCGGATTATCGACACAAAGCGCCAAAGCGGCATGGCCTGTATCGGCCTCGATCACCTCGAACCCCCATTTCCTGAGCGAGGCCACCAGAATGCGCCGTTGCAGGCGGCTGTCATCCACCACCAGCACCGTGCGGATCGCGCCGAAATCCAGATCAGTTCTGGTTTCCTCAAGACTCGCCCCCGGCACCATTTACCCTCTGCTCTGATGAGTTTCGTCACTTATGGCGAACCTATCGCCGACTGATTTAACATCCGGTGAAGAGTGACGATTGCCGAAGCGTGGCCCCGTTAACCTGCTTTTTACCGGACGCGTCTATTCAGAACCATGACCATTCATTAGCTGGTGTATAGGATGATCCACTAGGCCAGAGTCAGGCAGTTGCGGGATGAAGTCGGCCCCGAGGAATTCGATGAGGTGGTGGAGATATTTCTGGAAGAGGTGCAGGACGTGATCACCCGCCTGCGCCGCGATACCAACCGGGCCGAGCTGGAACAGAACCTGCATTTCCTGAAAGGCAGCGCGTTGAGCCTGGGGTTCGATCAATTCTCGAAACTCTGCCAGGATGGGGAACGGCAGGCGGCGGCAGGGAAAGGGGCCGAGGTTGATCTGCCGGCGCTTTTGGCCGCTTTCGACAGCTCAAAAACCGTGTTTGAAGCCGAGCTGAACAAGAACCTGAACTAGATCACGAACTGTGCCAGCGTCTCGTCCTCGGTGATGTCGGTATAGGTGAACCCGGCATCGTCCAGATGGGCAAACAGGCGCATGAAGTTTTCGGGCTTGCGGGTTTCGATCCCGATCAGAACCGAACCGAAATTGCGCGCCGATTTCTTCATGTATTCAAACCGCGCGATATCATCCTCGGGGCCGAGAATATTCAGGAACTCCTTCAGGGCACCGGGTCGCTGCGGCAGGCGCAAGATGAAGTACTTTTTCACACCGGAATACCGCTGTGCGCGTTCCTTGACCTCGGGCAAGCGTTCGAAATCGAAATTGCCGCCGGATGTCAGGCAGACTACGGTCTTTCCGCGCACAAAGCTTTGGATATCGCCTACTGCCTCGATCGCCAGCGCCCCCGCAGGTTCCAGCACGATGCCTTCGACATTCAGCATCTCGATCATGGTGGTGCAGATACGATCCTCGGACAGGACCAGAACATCCGACAGGTGACGTGATTTCAACAACTCGAACGGCTTTTCACCGATCCGCCCGACCGCCGCGCCATCGACAAAGGTATCCACTCGATCCAGCGAAACAGGATGCCCCGCCGCCAGGGCTGCGCGCAGACAGGCCCCTCCGGCCGGTTCGACGAACAGGCAATGGGTGCGATCCCCGAACCATGTAGCCACACCGGCAGACATGCCGCCTCCGCCCACGGGAAGCACAACGTGATCGGGCGCACCGCCCATCTGCCTTTCGATTTCAACCGCCAGCGACGCCTGTCCTTCGATCACATCGGCATCGTCAAAAGGCGACAGGAAATACCCGCCCTGCTGTACGCACCACGCCTGAGCGGCAGCGAGCGTGTCATCGAAATAGTCACCGATCAGATGAATCTCGACGTTATCCCCGCCAAAAATGCGGGTTTTCTGGATCTTCTGCTGAGGCGTCGTGACCGGCATGAAGATCACGCCCCGGACGCCCAGATGCTTGCACATGAAGGCCACGCCCTGCGCGTGATTGCCCGCGCTGGCACAGACGAACAGGTCCTGCCCCTGCTGCTTGCGCATTGCGTTGAACGCACCGCGGATCTTGTAGGAGCGCACCGGGCTCAGGTCTTCGCGCTTGAGCCAGATATCCGCCCCGTAACGGTCGGACAGGTGGGCATTGCGCTGCAACGGCGTTGCCGGGAAGACAGAGCGCATCGCCTTTTCGGCGGCGCGGGCGCGAGTCATGAAGTCAGTCATGCGGCATTCCCTGCCCCATCAGCGCGATAAGGGCAAGGAATACATATGTGTACGCGGGTCAGGAGAGTTGGCGTTTTTCAATAAAGACGCCATACATGGTTGTCAGGATGCTGACGTTGATCAACGGCAGGATCAGCATTCCAAAAAACAATGTCAGTAAGATGCCTAACAGAGGAATAAACGCCAACCCGGTGAATATTAGCTGAACCAGAAATTGGAACAGAAAATTCACGATCAAAAGAACAATAATAGCCCCCGATGCACCCTGAGTGCTGTTCCATACATCTGCCAGAGTCGCCGGGTGCCCGATAGCTGCCGCTGGCAAGACGATAGAAAGGCGATAAAAGCAGACAACCAGAAAGATGGCATAAACAGCGACAAGCGCGAATCCGATTGAGCCGCCACTCAGTGCTGACATAACAAAGCCCATCGGAAGGAATGCAATGGCCATCAAAATTCCCAACATCAGAAAGCGACCGAAATAGGCCAGAATCCTGTCGAAGCGGAATGTCGGAAGTATTCCCGTGGGATATTCTTCCATCAGGATGAAGCGGTGCCATGACACCGCGATCCAGAACATGGTAACGGACATTACCGCCAGTAAAACGACCACAAAGACAAAGGCTGAACCTGCGGTTGCACCTGGCGGCAACGCGCCTGTGTTGTCTTCAAGCGCCTCAAGCGGAATACCAAGCGCCAAAAACACGCCCACGATGATGATTGTCGCAATTAGAGCAGGGCCAACCGTTATCTGTAGCACCTGCTTGATGTTTCCAAATACCATCCGCACAGAATGCAAGAAAATCTGCCATCCCAACATTTTAAACCGCCCCTTCAACCAATGCTTGTTATTCTCTGCACCCGTTTCACCCCATTTCAGGTACTGCGTCAATCCTCACAACTTGCCCCCGCGTCCAAAACCCGCTAGGGGCCAATCGTTCTACGCATAAAGGGAAGTCAGATGTCCGCGCCCAAGAAAGTTGTTCTGGCCTATTCCGGTGGCCTTGATACCTCGATCATTCTGAAATGGCTGCAGACCGAGTATGGCTGTGAGGTCGTGACCTTCACTGCCGATCTGGGTCAGGGCGAGGAGCTGGAGCCCGCGCGCCAAAAGGCCGAACTGCTGGGGATCAAGCCCGAGAACATCTATATCGAGGATATCCGCGAGGAATTCGTCCGCGATTTCGTCTTCCCGATGTTCCGTGCCAATGCGCAATATGAAGGTCTGTACCTGCTGGGCACCTCGATCGCGCGGCCGCTGATCTCGAAACGCCTGATTGAGATCGCTGACGAAACCGGTGCTGATGCCGTCGCCCATGGTGCAACCGGCAAAGGCAATGACCAGGTCCGGTTCGAACTGGCAGCATATGCGCTGAACCCCGATATCAAGGTGATCGCCCCCTGGCGTGAATGGGATCTGACCAGCCGTACCAAGCTGCTGGAGTTTGCCGAGCAGAACCAGATTCCGATTGCCAAGGACAAGCGTGGTGAGGCGCCGTTCTCGGTCGATGCGAACCTGCTGCATACCTCATCCGAGGGCAAGGTTCTGGAAGACCCTGCCGATATGGCGCCCGACTATGTCTATCAGCGCACCGTCCACCCCGAGGACGCCCCGAACGAGCCTGAGTTCATCGAGATCGGCTTTGAAAAAGGCGACGCGGTCAGCATCAACGGTGAGGCGATGAGCCCGGCTACGATCCTGACCAAGCTGAACGAATACGGCGGCAAGCACGGTATTGGCCGTCTGGACCTGGTCGAAGGCCGTTTTGTAGGCATGAAGTCGCGCGGTATCTACGAGACACCCGGCGGCACCATCCTGCTGGAAGCGCACCGTGGCATTGAATCCATCACCATGGACCGTGGCGCGATGCATCTGAAAGACCAGCTGATGCCGCAATATGCGGAACTCATCTATAACGGTTTCTGGTACAGCCCCGAGCGCGAGATGCTGCAAGCCGCCATCGACAGGTCGCAAGAGCATGTCACCGGCACCGTTCGCGTGAAGCTGTACAAAGGTCTGGCCTCGACCGTGGGTCGCTGGTCGGATCATTCGCTGTACTCTGAGGCGCATGTGACCTTCGAAGAGGATGCAGGTGCGTACGATCAGAAAGATGCGGCAGGCTTTATCCAACTGAATGCGCTGCGTCTGAAACTGCTGGCTGCGCGCAACAAGCGCCTGTCCAAGTGATCGACGAAGACGATAGCGACGACGAACTCGACATGTTCATCGAGGCGCAGGACACGGTTTGGGCCGATGTCCTGCGCGAACTTGAACAGGGGCAGAAAACCAGCCACTGGATGTGGTTCGTGTTTCCGCAACTGGCCGAGCTAGGCCAATCCCATATGGCACAGCTCTACGGCATTGAAGATCTGGACGAGGCGACACGCTATCTGAACCACCCGGAACTGCGCGACCGGCTTAGGCAGGCGGCCTCGCTGATGTTGCTGCACGCAGGACGCGATGCCAGCGACATTCTGGGCGGGATTGACGCGAAAAAGCTGCGATCTTCGATGACATTGTTTTCGTCTGTGGCAGATGCTCCGCCCGAGTTTCGTGCTGTTCTGGACGCCTTCTATGGCGGTAAGCCTTGTGACCGGACGGTTCAGATCCTCGGCGCATCGTGATCAGAAGTTCCAGTTGGGTCAGCCTTGCCTGTTTGGCACCTGACGCATTACGCATTCGGAAACCGTGAAAGGAACCCGAATGCTTCAGGACATCGCCGATGGAATTCAAAAAGGGCTGAACGGCAAAAGCTTTGATGGCTCGCTCAAATTCGATTGCGGCGCGGACGGTGTGATTGTCCTGGCAGAAAATCAGGCAACAACGCAGGATCGGGACACGGATTGCACAATCCGCATCTCGCAGGAAAACCTGACCAAGCTGTTGACCGGAAAGCTGAACCCGATGACCGGCGTTGCTTTGGGCAAGCTCAAGATCTCGGGCAATATGGGTGTTGCAATGAAGCTGGGGCAACTGCTGGGCTGAATTTGCCGCAAAGCTGGCCTTTGGTCCGAGTCCAGCCAGACTGGCGGTTCCACCCGCGGTGTATCGCAGTTCCGCATCGGGATACCTGTCGCGCATAATCTGTTGCAAATGAGCGGAGGTTTCGCCCACCCATCAAATGAGCCGTATACAGGTGATCGCAGACGATAAACTCGTCTCACCAGCGCGTGACATTGCATGACAGGCAATTGCAAGGCGGTCGAACCCGCGTCAATCTCATCTTAAAAGGAGACCTGACATGATGCGGACTGCTTATTTCGAAACCGTCAGACCAGCCCTTCTGTTTACACTGATTGCATTGGCTGCCCTGTTGCGCGCGCTGCCTGCCCCGGCTGCAGGAACCGAAACGCTGACGGTGGCCGGAGGGTGTTTCTGGTGCGTGGAATCCGATTTCGAATCCGTGCCCGGCGTTATCGATGCGGTGTCGGGGTACACCGGCGGGACATCTGCGGACCCGACATATGATCAGGTTTCAAAAGGGGGGACCGGCCATTACGAGGCGGTTCAGATCACGTTCGATCCGGCGCGGGTTTCTCGCGCATCGTTGCTGAGCATGTTTTTCCGGTCGGTTGACCCGACAGACGCCGGTGGCCAGTTCTGCGACCGGGGCGAAAGCTATCGAACTGCGATATTCGTCTCTAACACAGGAGAAAAGGCGCTGGCGGAACAAGCCAAAACAGACGCGCAGCAAGCGCTGGGGCAGACCATTGTCACCCCGGTTCTGAGCGCAGGACCCTTTTACCCCGCCGAGGCGTATCATCAGAATTATTACAAAGGCAACAAACTGGTCCTTACCCGCTTTGGACCAAAGCGTCAGCACAACGCCTACAAAGCGTATCGCAAAGCCTGTGGTCGTGACGCGCGCGTCAAGCAGCTTTGGGGCGGGGAAGCGCCATTTGCAGGGTCCTAGTCAAAGGATGCGTCACGCACTTCTTTCAGATCGGGAATGACATCCGCCGTTCCGTGCCGCATGACCATCAGAGCTGCGGCGCGGTTTGCCTGCAATATGGCCTGTTCCATTGGCATTCCGCGATCCATGCCTGCCAGCACATAGCCGGTGAAGGTGTCGCCTGCCCCTGTGGTATCCACCGCCCGCACCTTATGCGCGGGAAACTCGACCGGATCGTTGCCCTGCTGCAAGTACCTCGCGCCTTTTGAGCCGAGGGTAACGATGACATGCCGAACAGGCAGATCGGCGATGCTCAGACCGGTTTCCTGACGCAGTTGCTCGGCCTCCACCTCATTCAGGATCAGAAAATCCAGAAAAGGCAGAACGCCCTGAACGGCCTGTGCCTGAAACGGGGCTGCGGCATAACAGACGGTCAAGCCAAGCTTGCGCCCCAGCTGCGCCGCTTCGACCTGGGCATTGGTTTCATTCTGCAAGATCAGCAGATCACCGGTGTTTGCCGAGGCCAGCGCCTGCCCCAGATGGGCGGGTTCCAATGCGTGATTTGCGCCGGGATACAGGATAATCAGGTTTTCACCCTCGGCATCCACCGCAATGATGGCGTGGCCCGTGGGAACATCCACCTCAGAGATATGGCGTGTATCCACACCATATTCTGTTAGTCGATCCTTGGCCCAGCGCCCATCGGGCCCCACGGCACCTATATGGCTGACGCGTGATCCCGCACGCGCAGCGGCCACCGACATGTTGGCCCCCTTGCCGCCCAGAAACCGATCCAGCCTACGGGCGGCCAGGGTTTCCCCCGGCGCAGGCAGATGCGGCAGGTCATAGACCATATCCGCGTTGATCGAGCCGAGATTCCAGATCGTCATGATTTATCCGATGTCGCAAGAGGCCAGAATGGCCATATTCAGAATATCGTTCGCGGTCGAGACGGTCGAGCAGATCTGGATCGGCTTGTCGATGCCTGACAGGATCGGGCCAATCACGGTGGCTCCACCCATTTCCTGCATCAGCTTGGTCGAGATTGATGCCGAATGCCGGGCCGGAACGATCAGGATATTCGCCGGACCGGTCAGGCGCGAGAACGGATAGGCCGTTTGCTGTTCGACGTTCAGGGCAACGTCCACCGTCATTTCACCCTCGTATTCAAAGTCAACGCCGCGCCGATCCAGCACAGCCGGGGCCCGGTGCATCTTTTCAGCACGTTCTGACACCGGATAGCCAAAAGTTGAGAAGCTGACAAAAGCCACGCGGGGCTCCAACCCCATATGCCGGGCAACTGCGGCCGAACGTTCGGCAATATTCGCCAGATCGTTTTCGTCAGGCCATTCATGCACCAGTGTGTCGCCAATCAGGACAATCCGGCCTTTATGCAGCAAAGCTGTCACACCGGCGGCACCATTGGCGGCATCGGCATCAAACACATGGTTGATCCGGTCGAGCACATGCGCAGACTTGCGGGTTGCGCCGGTGACCAGACCGTCACCATGCCCATGGGCCAGCATCAGCGACGAAAACACATGCCGGTCCCGTGCGGCCAGACGGTGAATATCTTTGCGGTCAAATCCCTTACGCTGCAAGCGCTGATACAGGAAGTTCGAATAGGTTTCGAGGTGCGTGGTATTGGCGGCATTCACGACCTCGATTTCGCGTACAGCGTCGCCCAGGCCCGTGGCTTCCAGTTTGGCCTTAACATCGTCTGGCCGACCCACCACAAGCGCCTTGCCGAAACCTGACCGCTGATACATGACCGCTGCGCGCAATACCCGGGGATCGTCGCCCTCGGCAAAAATCATGCGGCTTTGCGCCTGACGCGCACGGGCGTTCAGACCGCGCAGGATGCTGGCGGTCGGGTCCATCCGGGATTTCAGACTCAGCTCATACGCGTCCATATCGATAATCGGACGGCGCGCGGCACCGGTGTCCATCCCCGCCCTGGCAACAGCCGGTGGAATGCGATGGATCAGACGCGGGTCGAACGGGGTGGGGATGATATAATCACGCCCAAAGGTCAGCGACTTGCCATAGGCCATTGCGACCTCATCCGGCACATCCTCGCGCGCCAGATTGGCAAGTGCGTGGGCACAGGCGATCTTCATCTCATCATTGATGGCGCGGGCATGAATGTCCAACGCGCCTCGGAACAGGTAGGGGAAGCCCAAAACGTTATTCACCTGGTTTGGATAATCGCTGCGCCCGGTGGCAACGATCGCATCCACGCGAACCTCGTGCGCTTCTTCCGGAGTAATCTCGGGGTCGGGGTTGGCCATCGCAAAGATGACAGGATTGTCGGCCATGCTGGCAACCATATCCTGCGTGACCGCGCCTTTCACCGAAACACCCAGGAACACATCCGCCCCCTTCATCGCGTCTTCCAATGTGCGCAAGTCGGTTGTGATCGCGTGGGCCGATTTCCACTGGTTCATGCCCTCTGTCCGGCCCTGATAGATCACGCCCTTGGTATCGCAGACAATGCAGTTTTCATGCCGCGCGCCCATTGCCTTGAGCAGTTCGATACAGGCAATCCCCGCGGCACCTGCGCCATTCAGAACGATTTTCACGTCCTCGATCTTCTTGCCCGAGATATGCAGCGCGTTCAGCAGGCCCGCCGCACAGATCACGGCCGTGCCGTGCTGGTCATCGTGAAAGACGGGGATGTCCATCTCTTCCTTCAGTCGCTGTTCGATGATGAAACACTCGGGCGCCTTGATGTCTTCCAGATTGATGCCGCCAAAGGTTGGCCCCATCAGACGCACTGCACGGCAGAATTCATCCGGGTCTTCGGTGTCCAGCTCGATATCGATCGAGTTCACGTCGGCGAACCGTTTGAACAGGACCGATTTGCCTTCCATCACCGGTTTCGAGCCCAGCGCGCCAAGGTTACCAAGGCCCAACACCGCCGTCCCGTTCGAGATTACGGCCACCAGGTTGCCCTTGTTGGTATAATCATAGGCCGTTTCCGGGTTTTCCGCGATAGCCTCGCAGGGAACGGCCACACCCGGGCTGTAGGCCAGCGACAGATCTCGCTGCGTTGTCATGGGGACGGTGGCCTGCACCTCCCACTTGCCGGGGGTGGGGTCCAGGTGAAAGGCCAATGCCTCTTCTTTGGTGATCTTCGCTTTGGGCATCTTAAATGTCGTTTCCATGACTTCAGGGCTGACGCCTCATAGCGCAGGAGAACGCCCGCCTCAACGAGAATGAGTTTTCGGCTTTTACAGAAGATGCGGGATTTGTAAGGTCGCGCCCGGAATACGCCAAAAGGGGGCCGCTTTTGTCCACAGTCACGCCAATGATGGCGCAATACCTCGAAATCAAAGAGGCCCACCCGAATGCCCTGCTGTTTTATCGCATGGGTGATTTCTATGAGATGTTCTTCGAGGATGCCGTCAACGCTGCCGAGGCGCTGGATATCGCGCTGACCAAGCGCGGCAAGCACAATGACGAAGACATCCCGATGTGCGGCGTGCCGGTGCATTCGGCCGAAGGGTACCTTTTGACCCTGATCCGCAAGGGCTTTCGCGTTGCGGTCTGCGAACAGTTGGAAAGCCCGGCTGAAGCAAAGAAAAGAGGCTCTAAATCGGTCGTAAAACGTGATGTCGTGCGACTCGTCACGCCCGGAACACTGACCGAGGATGCGTTGCTTGAGGCGCGCCGACACAACTTTCTGGCTGCCTATGCCGAGGTCCGGGACGAGGCCGCGCTTGCCTGGGCCGATATTTCGACGGGCGCGTTTCACGTGATGCCACTGACCTCGGTCCGGCTCAGCCCCGAGCTTGCCCGGCTTGCGCCCTCCGAACTGATCGTGGCCGATGGAACGCAGGAAAAGCTGAACGAAACGCTGCTTGATCTGGGGATTTCACTGACGCCGGTCGGGCGCGCCAGTTTCGACAGCACGGCGGCGGAAAAGCGCATCTGCGGGCTGTTTCACGTGGGTGCCTTGGACGCGTTCGGCAATTTCGGCCGCGCCGAAGTGTCCGCGATGGGCGCGCTGATCGACTATCTGGAGATTACGCAAAAGGGCAAACTGCCCCTGCTGCAAACGCCGCTGAAAGAAACTGAGGATCGCGTCGTTCAGATCGACGCTGCAACGCGTCGAAACCTTGAGCTGACCCGTTCCCTATCTGGCGGGCGCGCAGGATCGCTTCTTTCTGTCGTTGACCGGACCGTTACCCCCGGCGGCGCGCGATTGCTGGAACAGCGGCTTTCAAGCCCTTCTCGAAATCTGGATGTGATCCATGCCCGGCTTGACGCAGTCAGTTTCACCGCTGGTGACAGCTTGATCGCGTCTGATCTGCGCGAAGCCTTGCGCAAAACCCCGGATCTGGACCGCGCCCTGTCGCGTTTGTCACTCGAGCGCGGCGGACCTCGTGACCTGACAGCCATACGCAACGGGCTGACACAGGCGGCCACAATTGCCGAAATCTGCACCGATCAGGATTTGCCTGTGTTGCTGGCGACCGCGCTTCAGAACCTTGTTGGTTTCGATGACTTGCTGACTTTGCTGGACGAAGCGCTGGTGGCCGAACCCCCGCTTCTGACCCGCGACGGAGGCTTTATCGCGCCAGGTTTTGATACTGAATTGGACGAGGCCCGCACCCTGCGCGACGAAGGCCGGTCCGTTATCGCCGGGTTTCAACGAAAATACGTCGAACACACCGGCATCACCTCGCTGAAAATCAAGCACAACAACGTGCTGGGCTATTTCATCGAAACCACGGCCACCCATGCCGAAAAGATGCTGAACCCACCCTTTAGCGAAGCCTATATTCATCGCCAGACGACAGCCAACCAGGTGCGGTTTACAACCGTCGAACTGTCCGAGATCGAAACTCGTATCCTGAACGCCGGAAATTTGGCGCTGGAGATTGAAAAGCGGCTCTATCAAAGGCTTTCTAGCACAATACTGGACCTCGCTGCCCGATTGAATCAGGCCGCCCGCGGGCTTGCCGAACTGGACTTGACGACCGCCTTGGCTGATCTTGCACGGGGTGAAAACTGGTGCCGCCCAAAGGTTGACGGCTCTCGCGCATTCAATGTGCAGGGTGGTCGCCATCCGGTTGTGGAACACGCCCTCCGGCAGCAAAGTGGCGGTGCATTCATTTCCAATGATTGCGATCTGAGTGTCCAAGACGGTGCGGCTATATGGTTACTGACGGGTCCGAACATGGCCGGTAAATCAACCTTTCTGCGCCAGAACGCCCTGATCGCACTGCTTGCCCAAATGGGCAGCTATGTCCCGGCCGAAGAGGCGCATATTGGCGTCGTCAGTCAGCTGTTCAGCCGCGTAGGAGCCTCGGACGATCTGGCGCGGGGGCGGTCGACGTTCATGGTCGAAATGGTGGAAACCGCCGCCATCCTGAATCAGGCCGATGACCATGCATTGGTGATCCTGGACGAAATCGGCCGTGGTACCGCCACCTATGATGGCCTCTCGATTGCCTGGGCCACATTGGAACACCTGCACGCGGCCAACAAATGTCGCGCATTGTTTGCCACGCATTATCATGAGCTTACGGCTTTGGCCGGTAAACTCGAAGGTGTCGATAACGCCACCGTAGCGGTCAAAGAGTGGGATGGCGAAGTCATCTTCCTGCACGAGGTTCACAAGGGAGCGGCTGACCGGTCTTATGGGGTGCAGGTTGCGCAACTAGCCGGTTTACCCGCTTCTGTTGTCGAACGTGCCCGGATGGTTCTGGACCAGCTTGAAAAAACCGAACGCGAAGGCGGTAAGCAAAAGGCGCTGATTGATGACCTGCCGCTGTTCTCAGCAGCCGCGCCGCCACCCCCGCCCGCACCGAAAACTTCGCCAGTGACCCAGATATTGGAGGGTGTCCTGCCCGACGAACTGACCCCGCGCGAAGCGCTGGATCTGATCTACAAACTGAAAGAGGCGGCCAGATCCTGACCGCCCTTCATCTTTTCAAAAATACTCTCGCCGAAGGCTTGGCTTTCAAAAGCCAATCAGCTTGCTGGCGTTGAAGAGACCCCGACCTGAGCCGGACGCAACAGGCGGTCGTGCAGCATGAAACCCTCGGCAGACACCTGAATGATGTCCCCTGCCCGCGTGCCCGGCACCGGGGCCTCGAACATTGCTTCGTGCACATTCGGATCAAACCGGTCGCCAACCTGGGGCGTAATCACTTCGATCCCGTGTTTCTGGAACACATCCTTCAGGGCACGCATGGTCAGTTCGACGCCCTCCAGCAGCCCGGCGGCGACCTCTTTCTGCTCGTCAGTCGCGGCCTCAAGTGCGCGCTTCATGTTGTCGTAAACGGGCAGCATATCACGGGCCAGCTTGGAACCGCCATACTGCTCGGCATCGCGGCGCGCCTTGTCGCCACGTTTGCGTGCGTTCTCGGCATCGGCAAGCGCGCGCATGAATTTGTCTTTATACTCATCCCGCTCAGCTCGAAGCTCGTCCAGCTCGAGCGCCTCGTCACTGATCTCAGCTAACTCCTCGGCCAGTTCTTCCGCTTCTGCCGCCATGATATCGTCCAGAAAATCTTCGTTCTTGGGCTCTGCCATCTCTTACCCTCTAGCTCCGGTCGGATATCAGCTTGCCGACCAGTTGCGCCGTATAATCCACGATCGGCACGATCCGTCCATAATTCAGACGCGTGGGCCCGATGACCCCGACCGCACCGATTATCTTTCGATCAGCGTTCATATATGGAGACACCACCAAAGAGGAACCCGAAAGTGAGAAAAGTTTGTTCTCAGACCCAATAAAAATGCGCACACCCTCGCCGCTTTCCGTCAATTCAAGGAAATCCGCGATGTCGCGCTTGCGTTCCAGATCATCAAACAGGCTGCGAATGCGCTCCAGCTCTCCGGCCTGGCCGGGTTCGTTCAACAGATTCGCCCGTCCCCGCACGATCAGACGAGCCGAGTCGGCTCCGTCTCCGTCCCAAGCGGCCAGCCCGCTTTCGACCAGCTCGCGCGCCAATACATCGATTTCCTGCTTGCGCGCTTGAATCTGTTTCTGCATCTGACGGCGTACTTCACTAAGCGTGCGCCCCTCGATCAGCGCATTCAGAAAATTCGCGGCCTCGCGCATCGAACTGGGCGTCTGGCCGGGTGGTGGAGTGAACAGACGATTTTCGACATGGCCGTTCGAAAAGACCAGAACCACCAAAGCCTTGTCATGCCCCAAGGAAACAAACTCGATATGCTTGATTTCTGCTTCATGCTTTGGTGTCAGGACCAGCGACGCACCTTGCGTCAGGTGTGACAAAGCTGACCCGACCCGATCCAGCATTCCGCCAACATCGCCCGCGTTAGAGCCTAATGTTTCTTCAAGTTTTTGCTTGTCGTCGACGCCCAGATCGCCAACCTCAAGTAAACCGTCCACGAACATACGCAGTCCTTGCTGCGTCGGTACCCGACCCGCGCTGATATGCGGGCTGTCCAGAAGACCCAGAAACTCCAGGTCCTGCATCACATTGCGCACGGTTGCGGCACTGACCTTTTCCGACAGGCTGCGCGTCAGGGTTCGGCTTCCGACCGGCTCTCCGCTTTCCAGATAACTTTCAACGATCAGCCGGAACACCTCGCGCGACCGGTCGTTCATCTCGTCCAGAATTTTGCTCGCTTCACTCATGCGTTTTCCCCTGCTGGTTCATCATTAAATAGCAGGCAAATGAAAGGTCAATCGGGGTTGCATCGTAACGCTGCGGGGCGGTATCCCCAACCCAGCAAACAAAGGATTTCCCATGCGACCCTCTGGAAGAGACTTAAGTGAAATGCGCACCGTTTCAATCGAAACGGGGTTCACCAAACATGCCGAAGGTTCCTGCCTGATCAAGATGGGCGATACCCATGTGCTGTGCACCGCCACGATCGAAGATCGGGTACCCCCTTTCATTAAGGGTTCGGGGCTTGGCTGGGTCACCGCCGAATACGGTATGCTGCCCCGCGCCACCAACACCCGGATGCGGCGTGAAGCGGCCTCGGGCAAGCAAGGTGGCCGTACGGTGGAAATTCAGCGCCTGATCGGTCGCGCCCTGCGGGCCGGCGTCGACCGGGTTGCACTTGGCGAACGTCAGATCACGGTTGATTGCGATGTGATCCAGGCCGATGGCGGCACCCGCTGTGCCTCGATCACCGGCGGCTGGGTTGCTCTGCGATTGGCCGTCAACAAACTGATGAAGGCAGGTGACGTGATTTCAGATCCGCTGGTTGATCCGGTCGCCGCCGTGTCCTGCGGTATCTATGCGGGCCAGCCTGTTCTGGATCTCGACTATCCCGAAGACAGCGAGGCCGGTGTCGACGGCAACTTTATCATGACCGGGTCAGGCAAACTGATCGAGGTCCAGATGAGCGCCGAAGGTTCTGTATTCAGCCGCGCCCAGATGGATCAGCTGGTGGATCTGGCGGAAAAAGGCGTTGCCGAGCTGGCCGCAGCCCAGAAAGCCGCCACCGCATGACCCGTAAGTTTGACAGCGACAGGCTTCTGGTTGCGACCCACAACAAAGGCAAGCTTGAGGAGATGGCGCATCTCCTCGAACCTTTTGGCGTGACGGTTGTGGGTGCGGCGGACATGGACCTGCCTGAACCGGAAGAGACCGAGGACACCTTTGTCGGCAACGCCCGGATCAAGGCCCACGCCGCCGCAAAGGCCACCGGGCTGCCCGCCCTGTCAGACGATTCTGGAATCACCATCGACGCGCTGGACGGCGCGCCGGGTGTTTATACCGCTGATTGGGCCGAAACCGGCAACGGTCGCGACTTCCTGATGGCGATGACCCGCGCCCATAATGAGCTTGAGGCAAAGAATGCCCCCCACCCCCGCACCGCGCAATTCCGCAGCACACTGGTGCTGGCCTGGCCTGATGGGCACGATGAAGTGTTTGAAGGTGTTGCCCCTGGTCATCTGGTCTGGCCCATCCGCGGCGAAGGTGGATTCGGCTATGATCCGATGTTTGTTCCCGAAGGATACGACATTACCTTTGCCGAGATGGATCGCTGGGAAAAGAACAAGATCAGCCATCGCGGACGCGCGGTTGAGAAGTTCGTGAAAGGCTGCTTTGGCGGATGATTGGCGCAACGGGGGCTTTGGCCTTTACGTGCATTGGCCTTTTTGCGAGGCCAAGTGCCCCTATTGCGACTTCAACAGCCATGTTTCCAGAAACATTGATCAAAAACAATGGCTTGACGCCTATCTGAGCGAATTGCGGCGCTCAGCCGCCGAAACCCCGGATCGGGTGCTGAACACGATTTTTTTCGGCGGTGGAACCCCGTCTCTGATGGACCCGGAAACCGTTGCCGCAGTGACCAGTGAGGCCCGTGCGCTCTGGCACCCCTCCAACACCATGGAAATCACGCTGGAGGCAAATCCCGGATCAGTCGAGGCCAGGCGGTTCGCGGCCTATCGTGATGCAGGCGTCAACCGGATATCGATGGGCGTGCAGGCGCTCAACGACGAAGACCTGCGCCGCTTGGGGCGAATTCACACTTTGGCCGAGGCCCGCGCTGCTTTTGACATCGCCCGTGATTGTTTTGAACGGGTGAGCTTTGACCTGATCTATGCCAGGCAACACCAAACGTTGGACGCTTGGCGGGCCGAGTTGAACGAAGCGCTGTCCATGGCCGTGGATCACCTGTCGCTGTATCAGCTGACAATCGAAGAAGGCACGGCTTTTGGCGATCGTTATGCTGTCGGAAAGCTGCGCGGCTTGCCCGAAGATGACAGTGCGGCCGACATGTACCTTGCAACACAAGAGATTTGCGAGAAACACGGCCTGCCCGCCTATGAGGTGTCCAACCATGCCCGCCCCGGTGCAGAGTCGCAGCACAATCTGATCTATTGGCGTTACGGGGATTATGTCGGCATTGGCCCCGGCGCTCATGGGCGGATTACTGTGGATGGTCAAAAACACGCGACCGAGACCCATCTGAACCCGCAACGTTGGCTTGACGCCGCCGCGAAGGGTTGCGGAGAAAAGAAACGCTATGTCCTTTCGCTTGAAGATCAGGCGAATGAATACCTTATGATGGGCATGAGGATTTCAGAAGGACTAGATGTAGATAGGTGGGAGGCCCTGTCAGGCCATCCACTTTCTGACGAAACCGTGGACCATCTGGTCGGCATTAATATGATTGAACGTGAAAACAACAAACTCAGAGCAACACCAGCGGGGCGCGCCGTGCTGAATGCTGTAATCCGGGAATTGATGGGCTGAATATGCAGTATCTTTGGGCGGGGCTGGGATTGCTTTGCGTTGCGATGGCCGCGATTGGGGTTGTTCTGCCTCTTCTTCCAACGGTTCCGTTTTTGTTGCTGGCAGCGTTTTTCTTTGCGCGATCCTCTTCACGGTTGCATAACTGGCTACTGTCGCACCGGATTTTCGGGCCAATGATACTGGATTGGCAGAGTTCGGGCGCAATACGCCCGGCCGCAAAAAAGGCAGCAACCTTATCGGTCTCCGCCGTTTTCGGGGTGTCTTTGCTACTATCCGTTCCGCCCTTCGTGCTGATCATTCAGATCATTGTTCTGGGTGGCGTCCTGATATTTATCTGGACGCGCCCTAACGGCTGAGCTTTGCACAAAGATCGTCAAGCTGATCCAGGTTTTCATATGTCAGAACAACCTGACCGGATTCCGTTCCCGCCTTGTGGTTGATTGAAACTTTCATTGCCAGAATCGCAGACAGGTCTTTTTCCAGCGCGCGTGTGTCAGCATCTTTTCCGGCATCCAGATTCCTGGATCTGGGAGCAGGTCGTGCAGTGTCGCCCTGCTGCTGTTTCTTGACCAGCGCCTCGGTAGCGCGCACAGACAGACCATCCTTGACGATCAGGTTTGCCAATTCCGAGGGATTTTCCGCCGTAATCAGCGCCCGCGCATGACCAGCCGATAATTTCCCTTCAATTACAAGAGTTTGCACGTCAATTGGCAGAGACAAAAGCCGCAACAGGTTCGCAATATGGCTGCGACTTTTCCCCAAAGCCTCGGCAAGCTTTTCCTGCGTGTGGCCAAAGCGATCCATCAACTGCCTGTATCCGGCGGCCTCTTCCACTGCGTTCAGATCAGCGCGCTGGATGTTTTCGATGATCGCAACTTCCAGTACCTCGGTATCATCGAATTCGCGCACAATCACAGGGATCTCGTGCAGCTGCGCCATCTGAGCCGCCCGCCACCTGCGTTCACCAGCGACGATTTCATATTCTCCGGCCCCCGCCGGACGTACGATCAAGGGTTGGATAATACCTTTTTCCCGGACCGACGCGGCAAGCTCATCCAGTTGTTCGGGTTGGAACGTGCGTCGCGGCTGATTTGGGTTTGCCTTCAGCTTTTCAATCGGAACTTTCAGATCAGGTCTGCGCGCGTCAGATGATACCCGGTTGCCCGATTCCGGATTAACATCCGCCATGAGTGCGGATAATCCCCGGCCCAACCCTCTGGATTTCGCTTTCCTGGTGCTCATGTCGGCCTCCTCACCACCGCTCATGCTGCGGTCTTGTTGTTCTTATGCATGATCTCACGGGCCAGATGCCGATACGCCATCGCACCAAGTGATCCCGAGTCATACTGCAATACCGGCAGCGCATAGGATGGCGCCTCGCTGACCCGCACATTCCTGGGTATCTTTGTTTTAAAAACCATCTCACCCAGATTGTCACGCGCATCCTTTTCGACCTGGCGGGACAAGTTGTTGCGGTTGTCATACATGGTTAACACAACACCTTCGATTCTCAGGTCTGGATTTGCGGTTTGCCGGACCTCCCGGATCGTCAACATCAATTGCGAAAGACCCTCCAACGCAAAGAACTCACTTTGCAGCGGCACAAGGACAGAATGGGCGGCAACCATCGCATTCACGGTCAAGAGGTTCAGTGACGGCGGGCAATCTATCAGGATGAAATCCAGCTCAAACGCGTCCACTGCCGTCTGACGCAGCGCATCGTGCAGCAGATAGCTGCGTTTTTCGTTGGAAATCAGCTCGATATCTGCCGAGCTCAAGTCAACCGTTGCAGGGACAACCAGAAGGTTTTCGATCTCCGTCTCCTGAACCACTGCCTCCAAGGGCGCGTCATCCAGGATGAGATCATAAGTGGTCCAATCCCGATCTTCGACCCCTAAACCGGTTGATGCATTCCCTTGTGGATCGAGGTCAACCACCAATACCCTGCAGCCAGCTTCGGCCAACCCTGCCGCTAGGTTGATTGCTGTGGTTGTTTTCCCTACTCCGCCCTTCTGATTGGCAACCGCAATTATCCGGGGTCCGGACGGTCGAGACAGATCAACCACGTGATACTCCTTTGATCTTAAGGATAACGGCCTGAGGTTCAGTTAAACTTGTAATAGCCTCAGCATCGAAATTCCATTCCTCACGCGCCTCATCCAGCTCTTTTTTCCAGTTTGCACCTTTGGGCAACAGCGCGGTCCCGTTTTCACCTAAATGTCTGTCACAAAATGATAACAATGAACGCAAATCCGCCAGCGCGCGCGCCGAAACGATGTTTGCGCCCAGGGGTTCAACCACCTCGATCCGCTTGGAAATCACTTTACACGACACGCCACATTCACGGGCGACGTTACGCAGAAAAGCCGATTTTCTCTGGTCGCTTTCCACTAGGGAGAAACTGGCGGCCGGAGCTTCCTCGGCAGCAATAATGGCGCACACCAATCCGGGGAATCCGCCACCGCTGCCAAGGTCCACCCAAGTGTCAAACGTTTCAGCGCATCGAAAAACTTGGACAGAATCCAGAATATGCCGATCCCACATGAATTCCAGACTATTGCGTGAAACAAGATTTATCCTGGGATTCCAGCGGTTCACCAGATCAACATAGATTTTCAGACGTTCGAATGTTTCACGTGAAACATTCAAGCCATCAAACTTGGAAAAATCGGCCATCATGCCTGACGCGCTCGTTGATCGCGGCGCAATTTCGCCAGGACAAGGGTGAGCGCAGCCGGTGTAACGCCTTCGACACGGCTTGCTTGCGCTATGTTCGACGGTTTGGCCTTTGACAGTTTCTGCTTCATCTCAGAAGACAGCCCGTCCAGACCAAAATAGTCAAATTCACGCGGGATAACATAGGATTCGTCCCGCTTCATAGCCTCAACATCGCGCTTTTGCCGGTCGATATAGTTCGCATAAAGTGCGTCACGTTCGATTTGAAGTCGGATCGTCACGTCTACATCTTGTAGATCTGGTATCAATGGAAACAAGTCCTCGAAAGATGTATCCGGAAATGCCAGAATTGCCATTCCATCTCGGCGGTTCCCATCCTGGTTGACGTTGATCCCGGCTGAAAGAACTTCCTTAGGTGTGTATGTGCGAGCGGTCAGCTTGGATTTCGCTGCATCAAGCTGGCTCATTTTCTTCTCAAAATGCGCCTGACGCCTCTCTCCGACACAGCCAATTTCCAACCCAATCGGCGTCAACCGTTGATCTGCATTATCTGCACGCAGAGACAGTCGGAACTCGGCCCTGGAGGTGAACATTCGATAAGGCTCTGCCACACCACGTGTCGTCAGGTCGTCTATCATCACGCCGATATAGCTGTCTGATCTGGTGAAAATGACCGGTTCGCGGCCCTGTACGTCCAGCGCCGCGTTAAGGCCAGCAACCATCCCTTGTGCCGCAGCTTCCTCATATCCTGTGGTTCCGTTGATCTGCCCTGCCAGATATAGTCCCGGAATGTCGGGTAGCGAAAAGGACGCGGTTAAGACACGTGGGTCCACATAATCATATTCGATCGCATAGCCCGGTTGAAGAATGTCCGCCTTTTCAAGCCCTTTGATCGACCGAACGTATTCCAATTGCACGTCCTGAGGCAGTGACGTTGAAATACCGTTGGGATAAATCGTGTGATCATTGACGCCTTCAGGCTCAAGAAAAACCTGATGCGAGTCCTTTTCTGCAAAGCGAACAATCTTGTCTTCGATCGAAGGGCAATATCTTGGACCTATGCCATCGATATGGCCCCCATACATCGCCGATTTTGAGAGGTTTGCTTCGATGATCTCATGCGTCTTGGCATTGGTATGTGTAATACCGCAGGAAATCTGAGGCGCGACAATCGATGTTGACAGGAAAGAAAACAAGGTCGGGTCCTCATCCCCGTCCTGTCTTTCCAAACCTGACCAGTCGATAGTGCGCCCATCCAGACGCGGCGGTGTGCCAGTTTTCAAGCGTCCCAGCGGAAGGTTATAGCTATCCAACCTCTCGGCCAGTTTTATCGACGGGCGATCTCCCATCCGCCCACCAGCCCGTGACACGTCGCCGATATGGATGACGCCGCGCAGGAAGGTTCCGGAAGTCAGAACAACGGCTTTGGCATGCACTTCCGACCCATCTCCAAGCAGGACACCGGCGACACGGAGTCCGTCCATCAGGAAGTCTACAACCTCCCCAACGATAATGGACAGGTTTTCCTGGTTGCTGATTTCGTTTTGCATTGCCGCACGATACAGGGCGCGGTCAGCCTGCGTTCTGGGACCCTGAACAGCCGGACCTTTTCGCCGGTTCAACAGTCGAAACTGAATACCAGCCTGGTCAGCGACGCGACCCATTACACCGTCCAGCGCGTCAATCTCTCGAACCAGATGTCCCTTCCCCAACCCACCGATAGCCGGGTTGCAGGACATGACGCCGATATCGGTCGCAGATAATGTCACCAAAGCGGTTTTCGCACCCATCCTGGCAGCGGCGTGCGCGGCTTCCGTACCGGCATGACCGGCCCCAACCACGATGACATCAAAGTTTGAATGTTTCACGTGAAACAATCCTTATTTTCCTAAACAAAAGCTGGAGAAGATTTCATCCAACAGTGTCTCGACATCAATTCTGCCGACCAGAGATTCAAGCGCCCGTATGGCAGTCCTTAACTCCTCCGCAGCGATATCATACAGGTCCGGGCCTGATTCCAGAACCGTGATCGCAGCAACAAGTGAAGCCGATGCCTTGTTCATCGCAGCGCGATGGCGTTCACGCGTGGCTATACCATGTGTTGTGGTTCTTTCACTCAAGGCCCACGAAATCTGGTCGACAAGCGCATCAATCCCCTGTCCTGTCTTTCCTGAAACACCTTCACTCTTATCTTCCCGCAGGTCTGCTTTGGGCAGAACATGGATATCGCCATCCTGCACAGCTACATCCAGCTCTTCCGGGACTTCGGTCAGAAAAACACGCAAGTCTGCCGCTTCTGCCCGTTTTCGAGCCAGCTCGATCCCAAGATTCTCGACGTGATCTTCGGTTTCCCGCAACCCGGCCGTATCCAGCAATGTCACCGGCAAGCCAGCCAGATCCATACGAACCTCGATCACATCCCGGGTTGTGCCTGCGAATTCCGAGGTAATTGCGGCTTCACGTCCTGCAAGCGCGTTCAACAGGGTTGATTTTCCTGCATTGGGAAGACCAACAATAGCCACTTCAAATCCGGTACGAATACGCTCGGCAATCTTCACCCCATCTGCTTCTCGACGAAGATCTGCCAGAACACCGCTTGTCAAATCGCGGACTTCCGGCGTGACGTCGGTGGGGACGTCTTCATCAGCGAAATCGATGACGGCTTCCAGCAACGATGCCGCGCGGATCAGATCGCGCCGCCAGCGCTCGGCCAGCGTGCCAAGCTCACCGGCAAGAATGGTCTGGGCCTGCTTACGCTGTGCCTCGGTTTCCGCGTCAATCAGGTCTGCAAGGCCTTCGACCTGTGTCAGATCCATCTTGCCATTTTCAAGGGCCCGGCGTGTGAATTCACCCGGGTCCGCCAGCCGCAGCCCATCGGTGTTCGACAAACAGCGCAGAACCGCATTGACCGAGGCCGTGCTGCCATGGATCTGAAGTTCTGCCACGTCTTCCCCGGTGAAACTTGCCGGTGCCTGAAAGGTCAGAACCAGACCATCATCCAGACGTGATCCGTCCTGATCCCGCAGGGTGCGCAAGACTATTCCCCGCTTGGGCAGTTCCGCGCCGCTCAGACATGCAGCTGCGGAATGCGCTTCGGGGCCAGAGAGGCGAATGACCGCCACCCCTGCTTTGCCTTGCGCGCTGGCCAAGGCGAATATCGTATCCATTCGTAGGCCTCGCGTCGCTTAAGACCTGTGTCAGGTGTTCATTGAATCGAAGAACTCGCCGTTTGTCTTCGTCTGTTTCAACTTCGACAACAGGAACTCGATTGCGTCGGTGGTGCCCATAGGATTGAGGATACGGCGCAGAACAAAGGTTTTGGCCAGATCGCCCTTGTCGACCAGCAGGTCCTCTTTCCGTGTACCGGATTTGAGGATGTCGATCGCCGGGAACACGCGTTTGTCTGCAATCTTGCGGTCCAAAACGATTTCCGAGTTACCAGTACCTTTGAATTCTTCAAAGATCACCTCGTCCATCCGGCTGCCGGTATCGATCAGCGCCGTGGCGATGATGGTCAGCGATCCGCCCTCTTCGATGTTTCGGGCTGCGCCGAAGAAACGCTTGGGCCGCTGCAACGCGTTTGCGTCCACACCACCGGTCAGAACTTTGCCCGAGGATGGTACAACGGTGTTAAAAGCTCTACCAAGTCTTGTGATTGAGTCGAGTAGAATAACAACATCTCGTTTATGCTCGACCAGGCGCTTGGCCTTTTCAATGACCATCTCCGACACGGCCACGTGACGCGTTGCGGGTTCATCGAAGGTTGACGACACAACCTCACCCTTAACCGAGCGCTGCATGTCGGTCACTTCTTCCGGGCGTTCGTCGATCAGCAGGACGATCAGGTAACACTCCGGATGGTTCTGTTCGATCGAATGCGCGATGTTCTGCAGGATCACGGTTTTACCAGTCCGCGGCGGTGCCACGATCAGCGAACGCTGACCTTTACCGATCGGCGCAACCAGATCGATCACGCGCGCGGACTTATCCTTGATGGTGGGATCTTCAATTTCCATCTTCAGACGCTCATCCGGGTACAGAGGCGTCAGGTTGTCGAACAGGATCTTGTGCTTGGCCTTCTCGGGATCTTCAAAGTTGATCATGGTGACATTGGTCAGCGCGAAATAACGCTCATTCTCGTCCGGCGCCTTGATCTCGCCCTCGACCGTGTCCCCAGTCCGCAGTGAGTGCAGACGGATCATATCGGGCGAGACATAGATATCGTCAGGACCCGGCAGATAGTTTGCCTCGGGCGAGCGCAGAAAGCCGAACCCATCTTGTAGCACTTCCAGTACGCCATCACCGCCGACGGTCCAGCCATCATCGGCACGTTCGCGTAGAATCTGGAACATCATCTCGCCCTTGCGCATGGTCGAGGCGTTTTCGATCTCCAGCTCTTCGGCCATTGCCAGAAGGTCTTTGGGGCTTTTGGCTTTCAGGTCGGCCAAATTCAGGGATTCATTGGACATGATACATACCTTCACCGCTGAAAGCGCGGCTTGAAGTGGAATTTCAGTACGGAAAATACGCCGCCCGGACGGGCGTGTTGTGATCTACATAAGCGCAGCGTCGTTCGGAGTCAAACAGGCGTTCAGAACTTCAGTATGACCGCCAGAACGATGATAACCATCAGAATGGTCGGAACCTCGTTCATCATGCGATATTGCCGCCCAGTGAGCTTATTCTGGCCTGCCAGAAATTCCTTCCTTCGGGCCATAAGCCAATGGTGGAACCAGGTCATCGCGATCACGCCCGCACCTTTAACCCAGGGCCATGCGAAATCCCATCCGACGATCCCCGGTGTGAACACCATGATCAGCCCGCATAACCAGGTCACAACCATCGCGGGGCGCATGATCACCCGCAGCAGCTTGTCTTCCATTTCAAAGAAGATGTCTTGCGCGCCCTCTACGACCTGCGCTTTTTCGACGTGATAAACAAACAGTCTGGGCAGATAGAACAAGCCCGCCATCCATGAGATCACGGCCATGATATGTAATGACTTCACCCACGGGTAAATCGTGAAAAGAAGGTCTGTCATGCCGGCTCCGAACGTTGTTCGGAACTCTCCCTAATAAAAAAATAAGAAAAGAAAAAGGATGATGGTTTTGTAGAGTGCTAAATATCCGTGGATTATTATTTTTACCCTAGCGTTTTCCCCAGGGGGACAAAATACCTGAGGTTCCCAGAGATTCTGTTGATAGTACAAATTAAATATATAAATCAATTATTTAAGTTGGATCAGGTAAATCTGGTCTGTGGATAACCCGATGGGTATCGCTGGATACATCTGTTATCCCACGAGTTAGAGTTATCCTTGTCCCGACAGGATGAGATTTGAGCGACTCGGGGATCTTTGCCACAAAATTCCCGGGGTTGCGTGTCAACCGGAAAACCATACAAAACACCCCAGAACTCTCATCGATTTGCACACGGGGTTTTCCACATGTCTGTCCCCATTCTTCTGGCTTCGGGATCTGTTATTCGCGCGCAACTGCTAAGGAACGCAGGTGTGCCGTTTGCGGTTCAAACGGCGCGCGTGGATGAAGAGACGGTCAAACGGGCGTTGCTGGCAGAGGATGCCGCACCACGCGATATTGCGGATACGCTGGCTGAGATCAAAGCGCGTAAGGTCAGTGACAAAAACCCCGGCGCCATGGTGATCGGTTGCGATCAGGTGCTGGATTTCGAAGGGCAGCTGCTTTCAAAGCCCGAAACCCCGGAACAAGCGCTGGTCCAACTGAAAACCATGCGCGGCAAGCGGCACATGCTTTTGTCAGCAGCTGTGATCTATCAGGATGGTGAACCGATCTGGCGGCATGTGGGGCAGGTGCGTTTGCGGATGCGGGTCAGTTCTGATGCCTACCTGAAAGACTATGTTACGCGGAACTGGGACAGCATTCGCCATGCCGTCGGAGCCTACAAGCTGGAAGAAGAAGGCGTCCGCCTGTTCGCCACCATTGACGGAGACTATTTTAACGTTTTGGGTATGCCTCTGTTAGAGCTTCTCAACTTTCTGGCTGTCAAAGGGGTGATCGAGCAATGACAGAAAACCGGGTTCCTTTAGCCGGAGTGATCGGGCACCCCATCGGGCATTCGCGTTCACCCAAGCTGCACGGGCATTGGTTAAAGACCTATGGGCTTGCCGGGCATTATATCCCGATGGACGTCGCCTCTGCTGATCTGGAGACTGTGCTGCGAACCCTGCCCAAAGCGGGCTTTGTCGGGGCCAACGTGACCGTTCCGCACAAAGAAGCTGCGCTGAAGATCGCAGATCACGTTTCCGACCGCGCAACGGTCATTGGTGCCGCAAATACGCTGGTATTCCGAACTGATGGTTCGATCCACGCAGATAACACCGACGGGTACGGGTTTATGGAAAACCTGCGCAATGGCGCACCTGACTGGAATGCGAAAGATGGCCCGGCGGTTGTGTTTGGTGCCGGGGGCGCTGCCCGTGCCGTTTTGCAGGCTTTGTCTGATGCCGGGGTGCCGGAAATCCTGCTGACCAACCGGACGCGCGCCCGCGCGGATCATCTGAAGGAAGAGTTCGGCCAACGCATTCGCGTGGTCGATTGGGTTCAAGCGGGAAATGTCATTGAAAACGCCGAACTGGTGGTCAATACGACTTCACTGGGGATGCAGGGCCAGCCAGAGCTGCGCGTGCCGTTGGACGGGTTGCAACCCGGTGCCGTGGTAACGGACCTGGTCTATGCCCCGTTGAAAACCCGTTTGCTGCAAACCGCCGAGGAGGCCGGATGCACCACAGTCGATGGTCTGGGGATGTTGCTGCATCAGGCTGTTCCCGGATTTGAACGCTGGTTTGGTGTCCGCCCCGAAGTAGACGCGGATACGCGCGCGGCGGCCCTGGCATGAGTTTTACGCTTGGCCTGACAGGCTCAATCGGTATGGGGAAAAGCACCACAGCGCAGATGTTCGTTGAAGAAGGGTGCGCATTGTGGGATGCGGATGCGGCGGTGCATCGGCTGTATGCCATTGGTGGAGCAGCGGTTGAACCAATGCGGGCAGCCTTTCCCGATGCGATACGTGATGGGGTGGTCAGCCGAGACGCGTTGAAACGAATTATCGCGGGTGACCCGGCCACGTTGAAAGCGATTGAGGCGATTGTGCATCCACTTGTCGCTGCTGATCGTGCGGAATTTCGCGAAAGCGCTACAAGCGACATCCTGGTGTTCGATATTCCGCTTTTGTTTGAAACGGGCTCTGATGCGGCAATGGACGCAGTGGCCTGCGTTTCGGTCCCGGCCGAAGACCAAAAGCGGCGCGTAATGGAACGCGGAACAATGACCGAGGCGCAGTTCGAGCAGATCCGCGCCAAGCAGATGCCGAACGATGAAAAATGCGCGCGGTCGGATTTTGTGATCGTGACTGATACTCTGGACCACGCCCGCGCGCAGGTGCAGGATGTGGTCAGGCAGATACGGGCGGGGATGGCACATGCGTGAGATTGTACTGGATACCGAAACCACCGGGTTTGACCCCGACAGCGGGGATCGGATCGTGGAAATCGGCGCCGTTGAGCTGTGGAACCACGTTGCAACCGGTGAAACCTATCACGTCTATATCAACCCCGAACGCTCGATGCCGGAAGAGGCGTTTGGCGTGCATGGTATAGGTCCCGATCTGCTGGAAACCCCGCGCCCGCCTGAAAAGGGCGAAGTGACTCTGAAAGACAAGCCGGTCTTTGCAAAGGTTGGCCATGGATTTCGCGAATTTGTTGGCGATGCGCGGTTGGTGATCCACAACGCCTCATTCGACATGAAGTTCCTGAATGCCGAGCTGAAATGGATGAGTGCCCCGCTTATCCCCATGGAGCAGGCGTTGGATACACTGGCAATTGCCCGTAAACGGTTCCCCGGTTCGCCAGCGTCACTGGATGCGCTGTGCCGTCGCTTCAATATCGACAACTCGAACCGTGTGTTGCACGGCGCGTTGCTCGACTCGGAAATTCTGGCCGAGGTTTACCTGGAATTGATCGGTGGGCGGCAGCCGGATTTTGGTCTGTCGACATCCACATCTTCTGCGGACGGTGGCAGCGATGATTGGCGAGCTACACCGCGCAGCACACCATTGCCATCCCGGATCACCGAGGATGAACGCGCAGCACATGAAGCTTTCGTGGAAAAACTGGGCGAGAACGCCTTGTGGACCCGCGCCTGATCCGGACAGGCGCGGGTCAAAACCTTACGCGTCTGCTTTTTGGGCCTGTTCGGCCTGACGGCGCATCAACTCATTGCGATAGAGCGCAACGAAATCGATATTGTCCAGGTTGACCGGCGGGAAGCCGCCATCGCGGGTGATATCGCTGACAATGCGGCGCAGGAACGGGAACAACATGCGCGGGCATTCGATCATCAGGAACGGGTGCAGCTGATCTTCCGGCACACCTTCCACGTGGAACATTCCGCAATAGTCCAGTTCACACAGGAACAAGATGTCATCCATGCCTTTGGTTTTGGATGTCAGGTTCAGCTTGATCGAAACTTCGAACTGATGGTCCGCCGCGCGTTTTTTGGCATCCAGATTCACCTGAACGGCGATTTCCGGTTGTACGTCTCCGGAAACGCCCTTTTGCGCCATCACGTTTTCAAAGGACATATCACGGATGAACTGCCCCAGAACACGCATCTGAACCTGCGGGGCGGCTTGGGCCGCAGTGTTTTCTGCAGCGTTTTCTTCGGCCATGGATCTACTCCAAAAATGAAATTCGCCACTGCTTAGCAAGTTGGGCGCGGCACCTCAATGCTGGTGGGGGCCTTCCACCCATTTCGAAGGCTTCGAGGAGTCTTTTTTTGGCCGAACTTCGGTGAATTCCCCATCGATGATATCGCCCTGATCGAAAGGGTTCCCCCGGGTTTGATATCCGGGGCCCGGCCCCATCTGGAACTGAGTCACTGTAACCTTGGATTTCAGGTACCGGAAAACGGCGATGCGGATACCGGGAACTAACAACGCAAAACCAACGGCATCAGTGAAAAAACCCGGTGTCAGCAACAAAGCGCCCGACAACAGGATCATTGCCCCATGGGCCAGGGGTTCGGTCGGATCGTCCAATTCGGCAAAGGACCGTTGCAGCCGTCCAAGCGCCATGCGACCTTGTGTCCGCACCAAAACCGTGCCCAGAACCGCGGTCAGCACTACGATGGCAAGTGTCGGCCACAACCCAATCAAACCACCAACCTGAATAAACAGCGCGATTTCGATTATGGGCACCAACAAAAATGCCAAGAACAGATACATTTGCGTTATCCTTTCCCTTAGGCCGGGCTGTGGACTTGCCACTCACTGTCACCTACATAGTGGCATGAGGCCGTGTATACAAAGTCGCGGCGTTGAAAAGAGAATGAAATGAGCGACAACCCTATGATCCAGCTCCTGGTCCTGGCCGGAATTGCCATTTTCCTGATCCTGCGCCTCAAAAGCGTATTGGGCACGCGTGAAGGCTTTGAAAAACCGCCTGTGCAGCAACAGCCCGAAGCCCATAAATCGCGCCGCGGTTTCGAGGTGATCGATGGCGGCCCGGATCATGACATTACCGACCATGTCGCCGAAGACAGCGAACAGGCGCAAACCCTGGCTGCAATGAAACGTGTCGAGCCCGGCTTCTCGGTCGGCGAGTTCGTTCAGGGTGCGCGCGGTGCGTATGAGATGATCGTGATGGGGTTTGAAAGGGGCAATCTGGATGAAATCCAGCCTTTCCTGTCGGAAGAAGTGTTCGAGACTTTCGTTTCGGTCGTGGCAGCACGTGAAGATCAGGGCCTGACCATCGAGGCCGAATTCATCGGCGTGCGGGAAACCACCCTGACGGATGTGAAATTCGACAAGGATACGAACCAGGCCGAAATCACGATGAAGTTCGTGGGAGAGCTGACCTCGGTCGTGCGCGATCGCGGAGGCGACATCGTCGAAGGCAACCCGAATACCGTGAAGCGCCAGAAGGACAGCTGGACCTTTGCCCGTGTCATGGGCAAGGACGATCCGAACTGGCTGCTTGTCGCCACGGACGCATGATTGCAACGCTTCGGTCGCTTTTACTGGTGGGCGCAATGACCACCGCCAGTGCTGCCGGAGCCGAGGCAACGCGATCCATTCTGTCGTTTGACGATCTGCAGGGCTGGGCGGAGGACGACCACGGCTCGGCCCTTTCCGTTTTTCTGAACACGTGCGGTGATCTGGATGACCCGGATTGGCGCGCCTTGTGTGGTGTGGCCAGAACATATGAACCGGATGCTGCCCGCGCCTTTTTCGAGTTATTCTTCCGCCCTGTTCTGGTCGAGGATGACAAAGAGGGCCTGTTTACCGGCTATTTTGAACCCGAGCTTGACGGCGCGCGCACCCGGACAGACCGTTTCAAATACCCGATCTACAAGATGCCGCCCGAAGCCCGTGCGGAAGGACCATGGCTGAGCCGTCGTGACATCCTGACCGGCGATGTGATGCAGGGCCGCGGGCTAGAGATTGCCTGGGTCGACGACCCAGTTGAGCTGTTCTTTCTGCAAATTCAGGGCTCGGGGCGTGTTCGATTGTCGGATGGCGGTGCGCTGCGGGTTGGATATGGTGGTGCGAATGGTCACCCCTATCGGTCGATCGGTGTCGAGTTGGTGCGACGCGGGGTTCTGGGTGCGCATGAGGTCAGCGCCCAGATGATCCGCGCCTGGGTGCGCAAGAACCCCGAGGCCGGTGCCGAGTTGCTGTTTCACAACCCGTCATACGTGTTTTTTCGCGAAGTTTCACGCGTTGCCCCTGAATTTGGACCTTTGGGGGCGATGAACCGGTCGATCACGACAATGCGCTCGATTGCGGCGGACCCCGCTTATACGCCATTGGGCGCACCTGTCTGGGTGGAAAAGGACGGTGAAAACCCGTTGCGACGGCTAATGATCGCGCAGGACACAGGCGCGGCCATCAAAGGCGCGCAACGGGCGGACATCTTTTTCGGTACCGGTGAAGAAGCCGGACAGGCTGCGGGCAGGCTGAAAGATCCGGGTCGGATGGTTCTGTTGTTGCCCATTCAGCGCGCCTATGCCCTGTTGCCGGATGAATTCTGATGACCCGGCGCAAACTGACAACCGATGAGATCGAGCTTTGGCGCAAGGTCACCAAACAGGCCGAGCGTCTGCATCCGGACTGTCCTCAGACCGTCCATCCGACCACCCTGCCGAAACCCAGGCCCAGAAAAACACCAAAACCCCGGTTTGAAGTTTTTGAGCTTGGTCAGAACCTTCAGCCGAACTCGAAGCCAAACGATCTGAAACCATCGTTGACGGACACGCTGCGTGCCGCGCCTGTTCAGATGGATATCAAGGCTTTTGGCCGGATGAAGCGCGGTAAGCTAAAGCCCGAAGGCAAGCTGGATCTTCACGGTATGCGGGTTGATACGGCCCATCCTGCGTTGATCCGTTTTATCCTGAGCGCGCAGGCACAAGGTAAACGACTGGTTCTGGTGGTAACCGGCAAGGGCAAGGACCGCGACGAACCCGGCCCAATCCCGACGCCGCGTGGCGTATTACGCAATCAAGTGCCGCATTGGCTGTCCATACCGCCGTTGGCGCAGGCGGTGATGCAGATCACGCCCGCGCATATCAGTCATGGCGGCGAGGGTGCTTATTACGTCTATCTCAGGCGAATGCGCTAAAAATCCCGACGGGCGCGGGAAATGCCTGTTCGGACCAGAACGCAAACCAGCACGAAGAACACCCCAATCCAGATGAACTGTGTGTTCAGCGAAACGCCAAGGTCTATCAGAACGCCGGTCAGGCCCGGGCCGATGGCCGATCCCAGCACCATGACGGCCGCGGCCATCGCCTTGATCGCACCGATATGCCGGGTTCCGTAGAATTCGGCCCAGAATGCGCTGGGCAATGTGCTGTTTGCTCCAACCGTCAAGGCCAGGAAGACCAGCCCCAGGGTCGCGCCGCTGATCGAATTGGTTGTGCCCAGAATAACGAACCCAAGTGCGATCGGAAGCTGGTAGTAGGGCATGATCCGGGCGGTCCCCCATTTATCCAGCGCCCAGCCTGCGACAAACATGGAAAACAGAGATATTCCGGTAAAGATCGGGAATAGAGCCACCAGTTGGATATGCTGCCAACCCTTCACATCAGCCAGAAAAACCTGATGGAAAAAAAATGCGGTGATGAATGCGGATGGCCCAAGCACTGATGGCACCATAAACCAGAACAAAGGATGGAACAGAGCGTCCCGCCGGGTCCAGTGTTTTCCCTGCATTCCCGATGCTGAAAACGCGTTGGCGAGGCTTTGTGGAGTTCTCTCTTCTCGCAGCAGCCGCATCAGAACCGGAATACCCAGCGCCGTGATGCCCGCCGCGGCAACCCACAGCCAGCGCCAATCCAGATAGACCATGGCGCCAACAAAAATCAGCGGCAACAACGCCTCGCCAAGCGCATAGCCGGTGGACGCGATGGAAAGTGCTTTGCCCCGCGTAACCGTGAACCAGCGGGCCATTGCGACCACGGCAAGATG
Organism: Ruegeria sp. AL2; assembly: GCF_056540845.1. NCBI lineage: Bacteria > Pseudomonadati > Pseudomonadota > Alphaproteobacteria > Rhodobacterales > Roseobacteraceae > Ruegeria > Ruegeria sp. AL2. The sequence continues at coordinate 11,075 of NZ_JBQFXM010000013.1, read as the reverse complement.
CGTGCTCATCCCCTGCCCAAATAACCGCAGCAGAAAGATCACCAGTGGTAACAGCAGCAGCCAGGTGTTCAGCGCCATTGCAATGGCGGCCAACGCCAGTCCCGCCAACACAACTGGGCCCAATACCCGTACGCGGAAGATATCCGTCAACCCTCCAGCCCAGATCATCACGATTGCAGACAGGGTCGTGCCTAACGTGTACAGCCCACCCCATGCGCCGTGGCTGAGGCCATATTCAGAGCGGATTTCACCAGCAAAGACCGAGATGAAAAAGGTTTGCCCGAAACTGGACAGAAATGTCAGCAGAACGCCGGTCGCAAGCCAGGTCGCGTTGTCCACAAGAAACCGGTGCAGGGAAACCCGCGTCACGGATTGCTCACCTGGGCCTGGCCGGTTTCAGTCAGCACGATTTCTGTTGCGCCAACAGGATTGCGCTGGCTTGGCGGTACGAGGATGTCGATCCCGCGCCGGTCATCGCGCCCAAAGGTTTCGCTGACCCGGCGCACGGAGCGGAGGATAGTCAACAGGGCCGGAGAAGTGGCGGCCACAAAATGGGAAGATTCCGCATCGCTGTTGAAGGCAGTCGTATCCACGATTTCAATCGGATATTCGGACAGTTTCTCGGCCGATCCGATATTGCCCAGCCTTTCACCATCGGCGGTTCCCCTCAGCCGACCTGAAATGTTCAGGATCTTATCTTTCTTGGACACCATCACGACAAAAGGATCAGGAGGATTGTCGATACTGTTCATCTGCGACCGAAAAACATCCACGTCCAGATCGGGAGAGATCAGAATAACACCTTCCAGATTTCGCTTTGCCCAGCCCGGCTGTTTCAGTTCGGTTTGCCGTATCATCTCCATAGCCAGCGCGCCGCCCATTGAATGCGCCACAAGGGCCACCCGCCTGACCCCCATCGACTTGAGAAGACGAATGGTTTCCTCCAGCCCATCACGGGCAAACAACATGCTGTCCAGATCATAGGCATAACCATAGCCCGTCGCGCGGCTGGGCCATGAATAGACAAGGATCTGACCGGGAATACCGATATCATGTGACAGCTGAGCAGCCCGGAACAATGTCTCTGTCTGAGTGGAGTTATAGCCATGCACAAAAATCGTGACTTCGTCAGCCCCACTCAGCCTGTCCTTCAACTGTTGCGGTCCGCTTAGCTGATCGACCTCTGCCAGTACGAACTGCTTTCTCGGGTCAGGGTTTGCGTATGAAAATTTAAGGCTTCCCGGTGAACGGCCCGGTGGTATCGACACGGTCGTTTCCAGAAATTGCAGGCGTTCTGCGCGGCGGAATCCATACGCGCCATCGGGCTCGCGTGCACGTGTGGTGGCCGCAAAAACTGTTTCGGGAGTTCCGATTTTCAATGCAGATGGGACCGTTTCGGATACGGTCCGGTCGACGCAGGCCGCCAGCACGACCGGACACAGAATGAAGATTAAGAAACGCAGCACAGAAAGCCCCCGGAAACAAGTGCCGACACGCTACCTTATTCTAATCCCGCGTCCAGCACGGCCACGCGCAAAAGCGGCAGAAACCGGCCTGAGCGGTTACAATCTGTAACAGACCGCACCCCTACGAAACCGACCTTTGCCGGTACCGATAGCCTAGACCTCTGTGTCCTCGCCCTGCTCTTTGCGCGGCATTTCTTCGATCAGGCGTGTTTCCAGCAATTGCCCGTTTCGATACAGGATCGGATAGGCCACCGCAGCGATGTGGCTGTTGAATTCCCGGAACGCGCGCAGGGTTTCCAAGTGGATATCGCTAGTCTCAAAGCTTTCCGTACTGCCGTGCTGCAAGCGTTTGAGGTGGCGTTTGCGGCTGTCACGCTCGGCCCGTTTGATTTCGGTTTTCTCAAGGCTCAGCAGACGGGCGCTTTCCAGATCGTCCGAAATCAGAACGTTTGAGGCCAGTTTGAGGTTGGCGAGGATGCCTTCGTGCATCTCAACCAGTTCCGACCAGCCGTCTTTTGAAAATGAAGCACCTTTCTTCCGCATGTCGCCCGCCAGAACAGTCAGCCGCTTGGCAACAACGTCGCCCGCAGTTTCCAGCCGGATTGCGTATTCCATCAGGTCGCGCGCCACTTTTGCGTTCTGCTTTCCGAATGTCTCCTCGGGAATGGCGGCCACGAATTTTCGAACACCCGACAGGCAGTCGTTCACATCTTCGTCCATGTCCCTTACGGCGCGTATCTGGTCCTTGTCGCCGCTGCGGTACAATTCCAGCGACGGGCGGAACATCGACTCGACCAGATCACTCATTCGCAGCAGTTCACGCTTGAGGCTGGACAGCGCCTGGGACGGGCTGCCAGCAGTGCGTACGTCCAGCGCACTGGCCGGGCGACCTGACTGGGCCAGCGCGTTCGCAGATTTCGGGTCCGGAAAAAACTGCTCGAACGGCACTCGCAATCGCCCGCAGAACGGCAGCGCCAGCACCAGCAACGAGGCATTGAATGCCAGGTGCGCATTGACCAGCATCTGACCGCCCTGCAAATCCCCCAGAACACCGGCACGCAGTGCCGCAGTCGCCGCGAAAAGGGTGACTATCGCCCAGCTGCCGCGCAAGGCCAGGTTGGCAAAAGGTATGCGCCTGGCAGGCATCTCCATCCCCCGGCTCAGCCAAACAGGTATGAAGGCTGAACCGAAATTGGCCCCCAATACCAGCGACAGCCCGGCGGCAAACGGAATCGCGCCAATCTGGACCAGCGTCACACACATCAGGATTGCCGCGACCGAGGAATGCATGACAAAGGCCAGTGCGCCGCCGACCAGAAACGCTGTAATATAGTCGCGTGCCAGATACTCGGCGACGGCAGGCAGAAAGGCACTGTCCCGGATCGGGTCCATGGCTTCGCGCAAAAAGCGCAATGAAATCAAGATGAACGCAATCCCCATCAGGATGCGCCCCAATTGCCGGGGCCTCTTGGCCTCGGTCTTGACAAACAGATACCCGCCAACTGCCAGAAGCAAAGGTATCAGCCAACCCAGCTGGAATGACAACACCTGAATAATCAGCGCCGAACCGAGATCAGCGCCCAGCACGATTGCAAGACCGGTGGGAAAGGTCAGGAAACCTCCGGCAGCAAAACCCGATGTCAAAAGGGCAACCGCTGCCGAGCTTTGCAGAACCACCGCCATCACAATACCCACCATTGACGCCTGCGCATAATGGCTTTGGCCCGTCATGAGGCGCTGGAACGAAGCCCCATAGCTGCGCTCGATCCCAGTGCGGACCATCCGCACTGCGTAAAGCAGCAGCATCGTGGCTCCGGCCAGGCTGATGAGAAAGCTTACTATCGCCATGATCCTACCCGTTCACCAAGTCCAACATTTCCCCGTGCAGCTCGGGTGTAGCCGCTGAAATCACCCGGCCGTCAGAATTCAAGTCAAGCGGCTGACCCTGCCAATCTGTCATCACCCCACCCGCAGCTTCAACCACGGCCAGCACTGGCAGGTAATCATAGGGCTGTAGATCATAGTCGATCACAGCATCCACATGACCCGCCGCCAGCAGGGCATGGGGGTAGCAATCATAGGCGAACCGTCTGGTCTGTCCAGATTGCATCAGCCTGTCGAATAACGCCGGATGATCGCGATAGATCTTGTCCCCTTCGTTTACAAAAAGAATGGACTGATCCAGCCGCGTTTGGGCCGAAGTCGTGATCGCATGGCCATTCAACGTGGCGCCCTGGCCAAAAACGCCGGTAAACACTTCATTTATCGCTGGCATGCCGATCACGCCGATATCCGGTTTTCCGTCAACCAGATGCCCCAATAGAAATCCAAACAGCGGATGACCTGACAGGAATGACCGGGTTCCATCGATCGGGTCGATGATCCAAACCTCGCGGCACTCCTGCCCTTCGAACCCATGTTCTTCTCCAAAGACGCCGTGATCGGGGAAATACTGTTCAAGATAGGCGCGAACCTGGGATTCAACACCCTTGTCGGCCTGTGTCACCGGGCTTTCATCCGATTTGAACTCGACCCCCAGCGCGCCACGAAAATACCCCCGCGCTGCTTCGCTGGCCAGGTCAGCTATCTTTACCGCATGAGACAGCAGGTCGGCGCTTTCGTCGGTCTGTGAGGTCCTTGGATTCAGCATTCGATTCTATCCTGTTTAGCGATGAAGCGCGGGTATTGGAGGCGATAAGTTAGAAAGCCCCTTGTCGGCGTTGGTCTGGGTAAAGCCCAAACAAAAGCCTTTGGCACTCACTTTTTGTCTGAAGTGAGTCTTGCTGCATCGGGGTCCTCAAATTCCACCACAAGTTTCCACAGTAATCCCACAAAACCACCCAAGTACAACAAAAAAATCTTACATTACCTCGTATTCAAGATAAATGTGTGGATTTAGAGAAATACCACGCCGACTGTTTTTTGCAGACTCAGGCCGGTTGTTAGCAAAACAGTCAAACCCCAATGTCAGAGGTCCGTTGGGGGCCGGAAAGCTTGAAAAAAGCCGTGCGTTTTTACTCGTGCTGTTTACCCGAAGTCGATGAAGACAAGTTCCGCGTTGACCATACAGCTCGTAGAAAAGCCACCTGTTTGGCGCGTTTTCGTTTTGAAAACAAAACCAGAGGTGAAGCCACCTGCAGTAAAGCACTTATCAATGCATTCAAAAAAGGAGCCGGGCGTTTGTGTTTGCGTGCCGCGTAAACACGTGAGCGACCCATGTGCCAGGCTTTGATCGCAGCTATCTTTGGGTTTTTGGGAGAAGATTCTCCACCAATATGGGTTACTTCCGCGTCGGGAAGGAATATCAAGGGCCCCACTTGTTCATTCAAACGCAGACAGATGTCGTCATCTTCGTGGTACAAGAAGATATTTGCATCGAATCCACCGACCTTCTCGAACGCCGACTGGCGCACAAGCAACGCTGCGCCAGACAATATCGGAACCTGTAAATCAGTATCGGTTTCAATCCCGCGCAACCACTTATTACGTGGTAGCAAGACACTGGATCGTTTCAGCAATCCTTTGCCAGACTTTTGAGTAAATGCGGGGTTGAACGCTGAAGCAGTTTTGTGACGGTCTGCACCGGCCAGCATCTTCTCCAAGCTGCCGCTCGTTAAGCGCGCGTCCGGATTCAAAAACAGCAAGTATTCCGTCTCTACCCCGGCTGCACCCTGGTTACACCCTACTCCAAAACCCATGTTCTGGTCGTTTAGAATGAGTTTGGCGTTCTTGAGTTGTGCAAGCCGCTTTAGCTCTTCTAAATCGCCCGAACCATTGTCGACCAACACTATCGGAACACCATCGGGAACCGACGCCAGCATCTGAGGAAGAGTGCTGGCGCTGTTATAGGTTACACTGATAATTGTAACACGCGGTTCCAATGCTTGTCCGTTCATTTACATCTCGGAATTTGATAAGACTGGAGGAATCTCCCGGTCGTCTGACCTTTAGGAAGATTTACCTTTCTCAGCAAGCCTCCGCTTTCTCACTTTGAGGCGGGCACGATTCAGTTCGCGCAACAAGCTATAGAAACCCGTTCCTGTGTTGTTTATTGAAGAACCCCTGAATCGAGACCGAATTCTCCGCGAGGTTTTGATGCTGTCCTTGAACAACTTCTACTCGGTTATAACAAAAGCAAAGGCTCCAAAGCCGGAAGGGAACTGAAAGCAAACCCCTGTCAGGGAAGCTTTCGCCCTGAGGCAATAAACATGATTGAAGGTTTCAGCCGTCAATGGTAGCCCCTCCATAGCCGAGAAACTTGTCGGTAACTCACGTGTTTCGCTAGCTGCCAATCTCTGAGGATCCAAAATTTGAACTGGAATAAGGTATTTTTTCGTGAAGACTGGAAGCCTCGGTCTCTGGTAAGGCTCGTCGTTTTTCGTCGCAATAAAACTCCAAGACGGGGTCTTCAGCGTGTAGTCTACAAAAAAAATGGAATGGTACGCCCCGTCTTTGGACCTTGGCTCACCCGTGCAGCTGCGCCTTTGTCGCCCTTTCAAACAAAGGCTGAGACCACGCTGCCTCAGATCGACGTGCTGAACCAGCTTCATCCGGTATCCGAACAAGCCGAGGGTTGGAAGCGGGCCGGCAAATCGCCACAGCTTCTGCCCCAAGACGAAGTCATCCAGAAACTGGACCAAATCCACGGTACATGGGCCGTTCTGTCCGTTAGCCATGACAACTACACGGAAGTCCCAGGCGGTGTGCAAGTCTGTCTGATGCGCGAACAAGATCTCGTCAACAAGGCGGGCGGCCATTTTCTCAACATCCACCCCGCGCAACCCTTGCCCTGCCTTGCAAGTGCCGAGAACACCGATATCGCCGTTGTACTCATGATCAATGGTCAAACCGTCGGTACCTGCCTTATGTCGGATCTGCTCGCGGCAATTAGTTCATTGCGGCACGAGGGCACGAAATTGTCGCTCACCATACACCATTTGCTCGGGCACAACCCCGAACAGATCGCACAGCTCGGCACACATATCGTGTCTGAAAATATAGTGCTTTGGCTGCATGACTATTTCACAATTTGCCCTGGCTATAAGCTGCTGCGCAACGATCTGAGCTATTGCGGCGCGCCGGATGTGACCTCCAATGCCTGCGAGGTCTGTGCCTATGGCGAGGAGCGGGTGCACCATCTGCCACGCATGAAACACCTCTTTGAGGCATTGTCCCCCACCGTGTTGGCACCGTCTGAGTTCACACACAATCTGTGGCTGGCCCGGGCAGGCCTCCCAGCAGCAAAGACCCTGTCTGTTCCGCACCTCACCCTGTCCTGGCAAGACCGGACAGCGCCTGTGTCAGAAACGCCGTCCGCCCGCATTCGCATTGGTTTTCTCGGCACTCCCGTGCGGCACAAGGGCTGGCCGGTTTTCGAAGAACTGGCCCATGACAAGGCTCTGCGCGACAGGTTCGAATTCGTCTCCTTCTTCAAATCAAACCTGAAGTCGAAAGTTCGCAACGTGCCGATCCAGATCACGCCAAAGCAGCCCAATGCGATGGTTGAGGCCGTTGCCGCTGAGAAGTTAGATATTGTGCTGCATTGGCCGCAATGGCCGGAAACCTTCGCTTTGACCGCTTACGAAGCCTATCAAGGCGGGGCGGCGCTGATCACCAACAGTGTTTCGGGAAATGTCGCGGCCACTGTTGAGGCTATGGGCCGCGGCGTTGTGTTGAAAGACGTAAATGACCTGATGCGCTTCTTGTCCTCGGACGCCGTAGACACACTGGTAGCTCAAGTCCGCGCCGAACGCGCTGCCTCCGAGGTCGTCTCATCAAACAGCCAGCTTTCGCTGAGCGTCTTTTGGGGGAAAACCTGATATGCCCGTTCACGCTTATACAAGTTTTTCTTACAGCTATCTCAACCGCGCGCGCGTGCTCTCAGCCAGCCTGCGCAAACATCACCCCGATTGGATATTGTGGGCGGTTCTGACCGACAAGACACCACCGGATTTCGAGCTCGACTGGAGTAAGGAAGACTTTGACCATGTTGTGACCGCGGAAGACCTTTACGGCGAGACAACTAATAGTTGGCTGTTCCGACACGATATTGTCGAGGCCTGTACGGCGGTTAAAGGCCGGGCCTTGCAGCACATCATGGATCAGCCCGAATGCACGCAGGTGTTCTACTTCGATCCCGATATCGCACTGTTTAACCCGGTCACCCCAGTGTCCGAAATCCTTGAGACTGCCTCTATCGTTTTGACCCCCCACCAGCTCGATCCCGACGATCAACTGGACACCCAAGCACTCATCGACAACGAGATCACCTCGCTGGATTACGGTGTGTTCAATCTTGGCTTCGTTGCGGTGCAGAACTGTCCCGAAGCCCGGCGCTTTGCCGATTGGTGGGCCGCGCGTCTCGACGATTGGTGCCACGACCGGCTCGATATTGGTGTATTCGTGGATCAGAAATGGTGCAATCTTGTACCTTGCTTCTTCGACGATGTGCGCGTTTTGCGTGATCCCGGCTACAATGTCGCAAGCTGGAACCTGAGCCGCCGCACCATGAAATTCAATGAGGAGGGGTTGGCGTTGATCAATGGCCATCCACTCCGCTTTTATCACTTCACCAAGCTTGGTCCGATTGGGGATGCGATGACCCGTCGCTATGCCGGGGAGAACAGCGAAATCTTCGAGCTTTGGTGGTGGTACCGCCAGAAAATCAAGGACTACACGGATCCGGACATTCCAGACCGTTGGTGGCACTATGGTCAGTTCAGCGATGGTACGAAAATACCGAAATTGGTTCGGGAATTGTACCGGAACCGGGTCGATTTACAGAACGCCTTCCCCGAACCTTTCGTATCCGGAACCGGCTCGTTTCAAGCCTGGCTGGCCGCAGAAGGTTATCTGTGACTGAAATCGACTTGCGTTTCGGCATGCTGGCGTAGGCCTATAAACCCCGCGTAGGCGGTTCTGCAAAGCAGTGGCTATTCTTAACACAAATTCGGGCTGGTATCCCCTGATCATTATGCTACTCACTATAAAACGCTACACGGCAAGAGGATCACATGCGGAACCCCAAGACGTTAAGCCGTGTCAGTGTGTACTAAATGGCTCGAATCGACACGCTTTATGGAACGATCTCCGTTCCCAACTGGCCAGACGATCTAATCGTCAGTGCGCTTCATGCTTTTGGGGAATGGGCCCCGATCGAGCAACGGCTCTTTGCAAGGCTCATCCGCAAGAATGACCGGGTCGTTGACGGTGGGGCCTTTCTGGGAACCTTTGGGCTTGGTGCCGTGCAGATGGCGGCCAGTTGGGACCAGCTTCCGGCACATCTTCTGGCAGTCGAACCCAGCCGGGCGCTGGAGCCGTATTTGCGCACCACACTTATGGAAAACAGCCCCTGCGAGTGGGATGTCGCCTCCCATGCCATCGGCCTCACGGAAGAAACCCTTGTTCAGGCCGGGGATACGGATGGCAACCAAGGCGCACTTACCTATGTGGCCGCACCCGAGGACGCGGTCACATCTGATAAAAACGTCACGGCGTTACCCTTGTGGCGTATCCGGGAAACCTATGGGGATTACGATTGCCTGAAGCTCGATGTCGAGGGGTGGGAATTCAACGCGTTGCGCAGTGACTTCGATTACCTGAAGGCGCGCAAGCCCGTGATCTGGGCTGAATGTAACGAAGAGTCCGGCAGTCTGAAAGTGCTGGAGGCCATGACAGCCCTCGGGTACGCGCCGCTCTATATCGCTTTTCCCGCGTTTCGCGCGGGCAATTTCAAACAGAACCCGGAGACCTTCTTTCCAATGGCCTATGAGGCTGTGCTTGTTGGGGCGGACAGCATAAGTTTGGAGGCCCTAACTGCGGACATAAATCCTGCAGAGGTTATCTCCGCCCCTGTGCGCGACTCCTGGGAACTGCGTCAGGCGATGTGGCGCACGCCACGATGGGCGGAAGAGAGCTGGCTTACACTCAATCGATCGGAGCTTATCGCGTTGCTTGGACGCGCGGTTCGGGGGGAGACCCTTGCAGAATTTCTGAACACCCCAGACGATGCCGCCTAGTGCGGGGCGCGCGTGGTTTCAGGGAATGGACGAAGCGCCACGGCTTCGTTGAAAAGCGACTGGGCAAACTCTCCTTGTAACGTGCGGATCACATCCAGCGTAATGTCCGACGTGCGGTGATCTTCCCAAATCGGTGATTTTTTCAGAAAGGTAAAGCCGCGCGGAACCGTGAAATTCGGCACTGCATAGCTGATCCCCTGGCGGGCCACGACAAACAGGATCAACTGGATCAGGGCTTCACGGTCGAGCGCTTTGTCCTGCAGCGCGGAGGCCACGACCTCGGCCGTGTGACGGTGGCCGAAGGAGATCAAGGTCTCTGCAATATGCCGGAGCTCAGCCGTGCCAAGCCGGGCTAGCTGCTGTGGCAGGTCTGCTGTGTTCAACGCCTCGCCATGGCTGAGCCCCGTGCTCAGAACCCAACGGGTAAACCCGATCTCACCGCGCCGGACGGTTCGAGACTTCGAATTGCTCAGCCGCAACCGCTTCCAGAACCGCACAAACCCGGGATGACGGAGCACATTGGGACCAAGCGATTGGGCAAAGGACGCGTAATGAAACCTCCGGTTACCAGTATGCTGATAGGCCCATTCCAACGTTTGATACTCGGGCATGTCACCGCCACGCGGCCTGCGCCGTTTCATCTGGTAGATCGTGGCATGTGAACAGGCGGCGGCAAAATCCAGCCCGCTGGTTTCGGCCTCTGCAATCCAGTCACAGGCGCCGGGCAGAGGAAACCAAACACTATCATTGAGGATAAGTAATCTTTGCAGGTCGTCCAAATGGTCCTCGATCTCAAGTATCGCATCACGGTAACCGCCGAAATCATAGCCGAAATTGGGGCGTTCGAGATATCTCCAGGCCTGTTCTGTGACACAGCCCCGGTCTGTCTCATTAAGCGGAAGGTTCGACACAACTAGCGGTGCGTAGCCCGCCGCGGCGATGTATTTGATCGCCTCGAGATGCGACGCGAGCAGGCCGTGCCCGGGAAAAATCAGGTAGATCGCGATTTTTTCATTTAGCGGCGCCGCCCCGTCAAACCGGGAGATCTGCTTACGTTCTACACAGTTGTAATAGAGCCGCCGAAAAGGGTCGTAAAGCATCGCCTTTGGCAGCCCGCCAATCTGGAAAAGCAGCCTGCGCAACTCGCGTATAACCTTGCTCGGTGGCATCCAGTCAGCTCCCCAGTTGCGCCTCGTTCCAGATCACAGGCTTATAAAACGTATCTGTGATTGGCAACCGCCGCCAGCGGCTTCAAAAGCGCAATGAACCGCCCCGGGTTTACCGGAGAGTTTTTTGTTCAAAGCTTATGCGACTTCATCAAGGGCATTCATGCTTGCATAGAAGGCATCCTCCATTTCCTGCGGCCTGTGACCGATTGCGCCGTGGCGCAGCTCAGAGTTGTATTAACTGACCCATTGCAAGGTTTCCCACTCGACTTGACCGACAGACTGTTGATTTCCGCTGAGAAGTGACCCGGTATTTTCACCGAGATTTGACCCGCCTTTGTTTATGTCTCAGCGTTTATGTTGTGGTCAATGTTGGCGTTTCCTTTCTCGTTTTCCTTGCTTCAGAACTTGCCTTGAAGCGGTAG